>JBEKJU010000298.1:0-7409 GCA_050011095.1 Syntrophorhabdales bacterium | reverse complement strand
GAGACGGGGCGGGAAGCGGACAAAGCGCGCGACGCAAGGCAATGTTCCCGGCGCTGGAGACGAAAGTAGTCTTTCCCGGAGAGAAAGAGGGCCGTAGGTTCCAAATGCGTTTGCCCTGGGACTTTGAGGATGTAGCCTTGACGACGAAGGCAAACCTATATTACGATACCAGCGTAGCCCTAAACATCCTAGGAGCGCTGGGTATCATGAAAGGCTATCCGATCTGCGCGAGCTGCGGGAGAAAAGTCGTTCTACCTCTTACGTCAGGCAAGAAAAAAACTACGTCATGTCCCCACTGCCATCATCCTCACATGGCCGTCCGTCTCGGCGATGATGTTTTTTACGGCTTCCCTGAGCCCTATTCCTATGAAGGTGCCATCGAAGCCCTCAGAACGATCAGCCAGGAGAAGGCCGAGGGTACTTACAACCGGGAGAAATGGACCAAGAAAGGGATCGAGGGCCGTCTGTTCGAGAACCGCATCAAGGCATGGCTCGAAAAGAAAGACAAGGACAGGAAGAATGACAAGATAGCCCCGTCCACCTACGGCAACTACGCAACCTATGTGAAGGTTCACTTCCCCGTATTGTTCCCTTTAGACACGACGAAGATAAAGGCCGGAGACCTCCAGGATTTCTATGATAACCTTCAGGGCAAGCCAAAGCAGAAGAAGAACATCATGGACGCCCTGAAAAACTTCTTTCGCTGGATGCTCGACCGCGAGGAGATCAAGCGCGTCCCGAAATGGCCCGAGATGGACCCTGTAATCGAGCGGGAGTGCTGGACGCTGACGTACGAAGAACAGCAGGAGATATTGACAAAGATTTCCGCCGAGCACAGGGACATAATCGAATTCCTCATGGAGACAGGTTTGCGGCCGGCCGAGGGGTGCGCCCTGATGAAGGTCGATATCAAAATGTCCGAACGTAAGGGCCTCATTCGACACAACTACTCAGAGGCCGAACTTACCGAAAGGCCGAAACAAAAGAAAGAATACTGGATAGTATTCTCTGACCGGGCGTGGGAACTCGTGAAGAAGAACATCGGCAACCCCACCCCGTTCGTTTTTTGGAACGCCCCTTACAGGAGGGGCTACAAGTACAAAGTCCTAAACAACGCCTGGAAGAAAACCGGCGCTCCTGTTGAATTGTACGAGGCAACCCGTCATTCCTTGGCTACCCAGTTAATGGACGCCGGGGAGCCGCTCAAGAGAGTACAGGGTGTTATGCGCCATGCAGACCCCAGGACTACTCTGAAGTATCAGCACGCCGGGGATGAGAACACCCGTCAGGCATTGAACCGGCGTGGCAAGAGCAATGTCATCGCATTGAAGAAAGACGTAGGTGAGACGTAGGTGAGGGGTAATTCTGGAAGACTTAGCCAAAGAAAACAGTACTTTAGAAACCAGGGAGACTTTTCGAATCCCTCTCCCTCCGCCATTTTTCCCCTGTATTTAAGCCAATTCAACCCTCAAAACCGGTCCACGTGCGGTCCACGCCGAAGGCGGACAAGACCCTGTTCGTGCCTTCGGAGCCTCGGTCGAATGAGTCTCCCGCCCTCCTCGCTCCTACGTTACAAAAAGGATGAACTATAGCACCAATGTCGTGTCGGTGGGCGTAAAGCCTATGTACTTATATGTATACATCTCTGAGTTTCTTCCGTGAACTGGTGTAATTTGGCCTAATGTGGCTCATGTATTGGGAAAAAGCCAGGTTGTTGAAGAGACTTCTTCTAGATATGGTATTGTAAATACCATAGGCCCGGTATATTCTTGTAGAATTGAAACCTCGTTGGAGGTGTTCACGATGAACATAGCCTTAAAGATTTTAGAACTCATCGCAGGCCCTGCCCCCGATACCGGAGCCCTCCTTCTTGTCCTCTTTATGACATTTGCCATTGTAGCCCTCGCCCTGTTCGTCGTCTGGAGAGCAATAGGTGCCTTTTCAGCCAAGGCCGAGAAGAAATGATGAACGACTGGGTAAGAATTCCCACAGGATGGATTATACAAAAGGAAGGCCCTGTCGTCCAGAAATTCCGTTGGCGGAAGCCCCATACTGCAAATTATACGGCAGCGTTGATCCTGTGTATCGTTCCTCGACAAGTCGGGTAGAGGCCTCCACCTCCTACAAGTCGAGCATGTCGCCTTTTCTCTGTGATCGTGGATTACGGAAAGAAATGGTGGTTTTAAATTTTCTGGCCGAAGCTATTTTTGATGGATAACGAGGCAGCAAGGGTGAGCGCTTTGCAGGCCATGACGCGTGATCGGTAAAAAGACAGAGATGAGGGCCAAAAGTGACAAACGATTTTTTCTGTGACAACAAGCGTTGACTTTTTTTAGATAACATCCTATGGTTTCGGTTGTTCATCATTTACAGGCCAACTCACTTGTGATAAGAGTTTCCATACCTTACCTCGAAAGGCAAGGCAAGGCTTTCCTGCTCGCGGGCGTGGGTAAAGGCAATAACACCTGGAAGGAGATCACACTGCATTCTGCGTCTAACAAGAAACAGGAGGACCGCAAGGGGTCCCAGGCCGCATCCGCCGCATCAATACAGGCTGAACAGGCACTGGAGCGGAAGCGACACAATGTCCTGATACTCGTTCTCGCGGGCATAATGGCTATCGGGCCCTTTTCGACGGACATGTATCTTCCAGGCTTTCTTGCCATCGCTAAGGGTCTGAAGACGGATATTGCGCATGTGGGGCTTTCGCTCACTAGTTATTTCATTGGGGTTTCCATCGGCCAGATAGTCTACGGCCCCTTGCTGGACCGTTACGGAAGGAAAAAACCGCTTGCCGGTTTCGGCGGATGTGTCGGAATTGTAGGCAGTCGGGCAGTTGTGCGTGACCTGTTTTCGGGGACCGAGATGGCCCGGATGTTGTCTTTGCTGATGATGGTCTTCGGCATTGCACCAATCGTTGCCCCCAGCATAGGGAGCTTCATGGTGTCTGCATTCAGCTGGCAATATATTTTTCTGGTCCTTGCGGCTATCGGCTTTCTCGTCTTTCTGGCTACGGGCAGATTCCTCCGGGAGACCAAAGGCAGCGATGCTTCCATCTCCTTGCGCCCCAAAAATGTGATGCTGGAGTATCTTGACGTGTTCAGGAACAGGGCATTCGTCACGTACGGGCTCGCGGCGGCGGCCGCAACGGCGGGGTTCTTCGCCTACATCGCCGGATCGGCCTTTGTCTACATGAGCCTGCTCGGATTCACAGAAACGCAATTCGGCTTGATATACGGAGGGAACGTGATCGGCCTGGTGCTCTCAAACCAGGTCAACAGGGCCCTGCTCAAAAAGTACAGCGCTTTGCAGGTGTTGCGGACAGTGACAGCGGCCCATTTTCTTCTGATCATGTTCCTGGTGATAGGAGGGTCCACAGGGTTCGTTGGAAAGGGGGCGATCCTGGGCCTCATCTTCTGGTACCTGTTCGGTCTCGGGTGTATCACGTCCAATGCCGTTGCGCTGGCGCTGGAGCCCTTCACCAGGAATGCGGGCACGGCCTCGGCGCTTATCGGAAGCCTCCAGATGGTGGCAGGGGCCCTGTCATCGGGATTGGTAAGCTACCTGCACAACGGAACGATCATGCCGATGGTCTGGATGATGGCCGGGTGCACGTGCATCGGCCTTCTGCTACTGTTCGGCTCCGCGTTAGTTCGTCAGCAGAGACCCTGAAACCTATGACCGTTGATGGGGACCGGCAAGCCGAAAGGTCATAACCCGTGATCAGTGGCGTGGGCATGCATGAGACCAATGAATCGCCCCCCGTGCAAGCCACGAGGCATTTAAAGGAAGAGAACAACCTGAAATATTCTCAAAGCAAGCAATAACACATTTGTTTTTGATCCGCACCCTTCTTTTTCTGCATTGTCCTGGCATTTCAATTAATTTGCCAGCAAAAGTTTGACTCAATTATTGAATGCCGTTAGTCATCCCGACTCTATTTCTAAGAAAAGGCGTGATTAGATTCTTTTGTGGGTCAAGAGATGGAGCGGTGTCACCCGGATGTTGCCATTGGTTCGCCCTTGAGGCCAATGCTTTCCGCGACGTTTTGCATGCCTCTTATTGTCTCCGCGATGATGACATCCAGTTCCATGCCCAGGCTCTTTGCCCCTTCTTCGATGATCACCCTGTTGACCCCCGCAGCGAAGGCTTTGTCTTTCCATTTCTTTCTGACGGACTTCACGGTCAGGTCCAATATGCTCTTGCTTGGCCGGAGGATCGCAACCGCCGATATCAATCCCGTCAGTTCATCTATCGTGTAGAGTACCTTTTCCATTCTTTCCATCGGTTCCACATCTGTGCAGAGCCGCCATCCATGGCTCTCTATGGCATGGATGTACTCTTCCGGCCAATGTCTTTCCGTCAGGATCTCCCGCACCTTTCTGCAGTGACTCTCAGGGTATCTTTCATAGTCGAGATCATGTACCAGACCTATCACCCCCCACTTCTCTATATCTGCTTCACCCAGTATTTCAGTAAAATGGCGCATGACAGATTCAACGGCGAGGGCATGCCTTATCAAGCTCGCATTCGAGTTGTATTCTTTCAACAGCTCAAAGCCCTGGGCTCTGGTCGGGATAATTCGCTCCATCGGATGTATGCTCCTTCCTCAAAAAGATCGTTTGGCGGTACCTGGCTGCCATTTCGCTTTCATCCGTGGGAACCAAGGCGGACTTTGACTGCCTCCATGAAAAGCCAATCAACGTTCTGTCTGTCCAACCGGCCGACAAACGAAGTAAGCTCATGGCTCGCAGTATGCCTTCCAATTGTTCTCAAAGACGCATGGACTGACCACGTCGCTCTCCCAGGATCTTAATTCGACTCTGCTTACATGGCAGCTGAAATCCTCCATGATTTTTCTGTCTGTTCGGGGATCGCAAAGCATTACGGAGTATCCTCCATCAAGAGGCCGCACCGACACGCGATAGTTGCCTTTGATCGAATTTACACGGTTCTGGTCAGGGTATATGGTCTGGAGGAGCGCAAAGAAGTTGCTTGTATCGAAGTCGCCGGGAACAGACTCGTTCTTCGAGCGGTAATAAGCGACGATCTTTATGGAAAAGTCAGAAAGCGCGACGGCGGCGACCGAATATTCACGGACCTTGTCCTCGCTCACTTTCGGGACAACCCCGGTGCGGCTGCAACTCACAAGCATGATCGTGAGCAAGGCTATGGCAAGGTATCTCATGGCTCCTCCTACCAATAAACCTGCTTATCAACATCCACGCCCGTGTCGAGATCACAGTTGTGGATGTAGGAGGCACATCCTCCGGGGTTCCTGCGGTCGATGTCCATGAAGAGCGCATCCCATACCCCTATGAGCCTGCTGACCGCCTTATCGAAGGCGTGCTCCTTGAAGGTGCCGGTCGCGCCGCCGGGGAGGTTGACCCGCTCCACGAATCTCGCCCTCTCTTCGTCTGTCAGTTCATCGGTCTTCTTGTAGACGAGGTCTTCCCTCTCGCCGATGTGTCGAAAAATGGGTGCCGGATTCGAAGCCGAGCCGATCCTCGACAGGAAGTTCTTGTGCCACTTATCGGGATCGATCCTTTCGAACCATGGGGTGGCGGTGGGATGGTTGGCCTTGAGGATGGGGACCCAGAAGTCGCGGATATGTGGATTGATCTTATTCTTGTCGGCGGGGTCCGAACACATGGTGAAAAGGCCTGTATAATCACCGTATCGTAGCTCCACCTCCTTGACGCTTCGGAATATGAAGGTGTCCTGGGTCATCTCGCAGCGACGGTGTTCATCGGCATTAAAGATGTAAGGACCGACTATGGCCTGCACCACGGGGTGGATAACCGCGTCCGTGATGAGGTGACTCACGTACCCGCAGAGCCATGCAAGGCATATGTCGAAAGCGTCGCCGGTGAGGGTGAGGAGCCTTTCGACTCCCAACCGGGCGAATTCACCGGTTTTCTCGTAATGCATCCTGTCGGCCCAGCTGTGGACCTTGAGGTATTTTTCGAGGAGGTCCGTAAGGTAAGGATAATCGGGCCCCACGGCGCCGAGGCACACGAAATGGTTGAGACCCATGATAGTTGAAAAATATAGGTGATTATGGCCGAGATTTCCATACTGGTCCCACGCTTGTTCCACCACCATCCAATGTGTAAATGTTCCCGCCATAACGCCTCCTCATGCGTGGAATAGCATCCAAGGATTTGCCGAACTCGAAGGTGAGAATCGACAAGGGGAAAGTTCTCCACGAGCCCTGCCGATCCCCTCATAAGCCCGCGTACTTGCCAATTGTAACATGCGACCATGCCTCATGCGAGACATATCTGGGCTTCCAAGAAGGAAGGAGCCCCTTTATCGAAGGACGGCATTCTTCTTTTCGTCCCTCAATCGAGACCCTCTCTCACCGTCGTTTCGATCTCATCGACCAGGCCGTCCCTGTTCGCCTTCGTGACCATGTAGAGTCCCACATCGGCCCGGCTCTTGATACGGTCGATGAGGCCCCCACCGTGAAGGGCGATGGTGGCGACGACCAAGACAGGCGCATCGAGGAGATCGACCACTATGCGGGTGAATTTCCCGGACAAGCACTCCATTTTACCGATCTCGTCGATGACGACAAGGTCCGTATGGGGCGAAAGGAAGGGCGCCGTCTCCAAGTAGTGGTCGAACCCCGCTACATCGACGCCGTACTTGCCTACCTTGCGGCCTCCCAGTATGTTTACGTGGGCGAGAAGGGTGCGGGTCCCGCGGACGTCCACTATCTCGAAGCCCTTTCTCGTCCCTCCTGTCCGTATCTCTTCCGTGTAGAAGCCGGCAGCCCTGAAAGTCCCGAGCCTCCCGATAAGCCTCATGACCAGGGTCGTCTTCCCAGTACCGGGCAGACCGGTGATGAGGAGATTGCGGTGCTCCATTACCCTAATTGTACACCTTATAGTCGCAGGCGCTCAAAGGCGTGGGAGGCCTTATTCCGGGCGGAAACGGCCCACAGGCGGCGAGAGGAGCGCGAGCTTCCCATCAAAACGTCCTTGGCGCTGCCTCGATCAACCCGCATCCACTGACGTGAGGTTTTTCAACGGCCACACCTGAGGGTTATTAACCGTCTCATAATTGTCTGTACGCCGTCATTCCGGCGAACGCCGGAATCCAGGGCTTTTCTGGATGCCGCGACCCGCGAGCGGGTGCCCCGGTCCGGCATGACGAAACTATTATGAGACGGTTAATATAATAGAATGAAAACCCGGACAGCATCGTGTAGACAGGTTTATGGATTGTCGCCGTGGAACGGGATAACCTCGACGAACGCGTAGAAACACTGGCTAAGTTCATGCTTAGGGTTAATACTGTTCATTTAAGTATCTTGATACGTTTTTCGAAGTCAACCCGCTCGTTGCAGGGGACGGTCCTCGGCCGCAGATGATAGTTGCTCATCTTCCGCTTGACCCCCCGGG
>JBEKJU010000297.1:0-4635 GCA_050011095.1 Syntrophorhabdales bacterium | reverse complement strand
GATTTTGTCTCCCTGATTTCTCAGGGTGTTGGGTATCCCAAGACGTCTGGGACTTTTCGGCAGGGCCTACTGAAGATACTAACAATAGTTTACTATGTCATACGGGGCGGGGATTGTCAAGATTTTTTCCAGACTTATTTTCTGGAAAAAATTCCTTGACTTCCACCCGGCCCATGGCTTATAGATAAACATTGCCCGAGAGGCCATATAGGCCATAACAGGGAAGACGGTGCAAATCCGTCGCGGACCCGCCGCCGTAACCGGGGATGAAAGCCGCATTGATGTCACTGTTCCGTAGAAGCGGAATGGGAAGACGCGGCAAGTAAGATGATCCGGAAGCCGGAAGACCTTCTCGCTGGCTGTACGTAGACTTGCCCCCGTGGTAAAGGGACGGTCACAGTTGCGCCGAGGATGAAAAACGGTATCCCCGGACTTGGGAAATCCAGGTCCGGGGATTTTTTTGCTCGATACGGGGACTTTGCGAATGCGTTGCCGAATGGCCGCACTGCTCATATTGATGACAACCGCACTCCTTGCCAGCGATGCGATAGGGGAGACTACGAATGCCAATGAAGGAGCCTTCACCATGGAAGCGGTGGAGGTGACGGCGGAGAGGATCGGTGAGTACGTCAAGAACCACCCCCAGGAGGTCACGGTAGTCAAACGGGCAGAGATCGTCAAAAGAAACCTCCTCACCGTGGAGGAGGCGCTCAAGACCATGCCCGGCGTTGAGGTCGATCAGTCGGCCGGGGTCGCGTCCCGGATTTCCATCAGGGGTTCGGGAAAATCCGGCGGCGTGCTCGTGCTTCTCAACGGCAGGCCTCTCAACACAAACCAATACGGCGGTGTGGACCTGAACACCATTCCCGTGGATATGATCGAGTCCATCACCGTGTTCAAGCCGCCTGTTCCCGTGTGGCTCGGTCCCGGCGCGACAGACGGGGCCATCAACATCGTTACCCGCGACCTTGCGGCAATAGAGACCAAGGGGAAAGACAAGCCTTCCACGGTTACGGCGGGGGTTGGTTCTTTTGGCCTGGCCTAGGGCAGCGCGAGCCAGATCGTGCCAATAGCCGGCGGAAACATGCTCCTTACCGCGGCCGGGTCGCATAAAGACGGTAAACGGACAAACAGCGACCGGGACGACGGAAACTCCAGCCTCTACTGGAACCGCGAGGAAGAGAACGGAAGGAGGTACGAGGTCAACGGCCGGTACTATCTGGCCGAATATGGCTCCCCCGGCCCCCTGGACAACCCGACGCGGGATACCCGAGAACGCTATGAAAAAGGCTCCCTTGACACGAGGCTTGCGGGTCTCCTGGGTGGGACGGGCACCTATTCCGTCAGCCCTTATGTAGATATGGTGACCCTCAGGGACCGTTCCCAGTCCGGCTTCACCTCCAACCTGGAGGACATCAAGGTCGGCGTAAAATCCGATACCACTTGGTCGGAAAAGGGGGGACTGTGGAGCCTCCGGATAGGCAGCATCCTGGAAAACGACGACCTTGATCATAGCATCGCGGGCAGCCATGACAGGGCCATGGCCGATCTGAGCGCCCAGTACGACCGCCGCTTCGGCCCGTTGACCGGCACGGTCGGGCTACGCGGCAACTATACGAGCGACTTCGACTTTAATCCGGGCACAACCTTCGGGCTCGGCTACGCCCTTTCGAAAGAGACCCTTATGAGGGCCAAGGCCGGCTACGCGGCGAACGTACCCACCTTCGGGCAGCTCTACCAGACGAGCCACGGCTCCATCGACCAGGTCAGGGGCAACATCGATCTGAGGGAAGAAAGGGTATGGTCCTATGATTTCGGCCTCGAACATACCTTCGGCAAGGAGCGGTCCTTCCAGGCCACCCTCTTTCGCGCCGACACACAAGACCTCATCATCTACCGGCGGGGCGCGGACAAGATCTACCGGCCCGTCAATATCCCCAGCGCCGAGCGGCAGGGCATGGAGATGACCCTGAGATACGAGTGGAGGACAGGTCTCGCGGCCGAATGGAACGCCATCCTTCAGACGTCCAGGAATGGCGATACCGGGAAAGACCTCCCCTATACGCCCAGGGTGAAGTTCAAGACAACACTCCAGTACACCCTTGCCCGGCTGAAGACCCGCCTAGAGGGCACGATCAGGTATGAAGACACACGTTTCAGCGAGGCGGAAGACCTTATGACCCAACGGCTCGACTCTTACCTCGTCGTCGATGTGAAGATCATTCAACCCTTCTCGGCAAAGGGATATGCCGGCGAGTGGTTCCTCAAGGTGGAGAACGCGTGCAACACGGCCTTCCAGACCCACTATGGCTATCCAGATGAGGGTCTCCGTTTCGTGATAGGCGCTCAGACGAGATTTTAGGGAAGGGAGGAGACGCGGCGTTGTCCGGCAAAGGTAGGTGGATAAGATATGGCATTGCCTCGGCACTGATCCACGGGGCAGTGCTTTCGGTCTATGTGCCTATGAACGCGCCCGCACCCCGGCGGGTTGACCCGATCGAGGTCTTCGTGCTGGATGGGAGTTCGTCACCCTCCCTGTTAGACCAGGGCGGGGGAGGGGCGAAGGCGGCAGGCAGGCCGCACCGGGGCGGACCGGGGCCGAGGGTGAAGGAACAGCTCTCCATCCGGCCACGGGCGCCGGTTGGCGGGCCTCCGGAGCACAAGGCAAATCCCCTTCCGCCTGTGCCGGAAAGTGCGGCCCGCAACGAGGTTGTCGCAAGTACCCGTTCCTTTGCTCCGCCAGGACCCGAGGATGGGGTGGCAACCGGGGTCAGGGGGACCTCCGGGCCGGGAGGAACCGGCGCAAGCGGATCCGGCGGACTTGCCGGTGGCACAGGCAACGGGACCGGTACGGGCGGAGGTAGTGGCCAGGGCGAGGGCGGCGGCGCAGGGTTCGGGACGCCGGGAGGCCCCCGGTTCCTCCACCGCGAGGTTCCTGAGTATCCTCTGCTTGCGAGGAGACGCGGGAAGGAAGGGACGGTAGTCCTCATGGTCATGATCGACGCGGCCGGCAGGCTGTCGAAGGTCAATGTGGTCGAGACCTCCGATAAGCTGTTTGTCGAACCCTCGGTGCAGGCAGTAAAGAGATCGACCTTTCTACCTGCCAGAAGAAACGGTCAGCCCGTGACCTCCGCAGCCATCCTGCCTGTGCGTTTTTCCCTGCGGGAGGACCGGAGCGAACCCTAGAGAAGGCCGCATTTGACGCACGGATACGGCGGGAAAGAACGGCGGAAAAGTGAAATGCGGTAAAGGAAAGGAGGGAGCATGTGCCATATGCTCGTGAGGGGAGGCTGGATGATGATCCCCCTTGCCCTTTGTTCGTTGGTGGCGGTCACCGTGATAATCGAGAGGTTTTGCTTCTTCAGGCGCATCGGCGCCCCTGACCGCGCCGAAGAAGTGATCGGATTCGCCCGCAAGGGACGCCTCGAAGAGGCCGCCGGACTCATACACGGCGTGATCGGCGAGGGAAACAAAAGTGCTTCCCTGCCGGTCCTGCGGGTACTCTCCGCGGGCCTCGACCACCCCTTTGAGCCTGCCGGCGCCATGGAGGCGGCCGGCGTTGCCGAAGTCTCCTCCATGAAGCGGGGTCTTGTGGCCCTCGATACGATCATCACCCTTTCCCCCCTCCTCGGCCTCCTGGGCACCATTATGGGCATGATGAACGCCTTTAACGTCATGGCAGCGGCCGGTCTGGGGCAGCCCCATGCGGTGACGGGAGGCGTTGCCGAGGCCCTCGTCTGCACCGCGGCCGGAATCAGCATCGCGGCCGTGACCCTCATCCCCTACAACTATTTTCTCGCCAGGGTCGAACAGGGGACCGATGTCATCGAGACCTACGCGACCCGTCTCGAACTTGCCATGAACGCCTGCGGCCGTGGTGAGCAGCGATGAGGCTCAGCAGGAGATCGCGCAAAAAAGCGCGGATAGAAATTATTCCCATGATCGACACCATGTTCTTTCTTCTCGTCTTCTTCATGGTGGCGACCCTTTCCATGACCATGGAGCGCGGCATACCGGTCAACCTGCCCCATGCGGCCACGGCCAGGGATGAGCTGCGGCAGGTGGTTTCATTGACGCTCACGAAGGAAGGCAAACTTTTCGTGGACAAGGAGGAGGTCGCATCGCCCGAAGAGGCAGCCTTGCGCCTGGTCCGACGGAAGACAACGGGCGCGGAGATCTCGGTGGTGATCAACGCGGACAGGGTCGTCGAACATGGCCGGGTGGTCGACCTGCTGGATGAGGTGAGACAAAGCGGGATAACCAGGATTGCCATAGGGGAGAGGCCCCGTGATGCGCAGAAAAACTAGAAAGGAGGTGAGAGGCGTACTACCGGATGGGCCGTCATCGAAAGACGCCCCGTGTGTTGATAAGCGAAGAGACGCCAGGGAAGAGGAGTGAGAATCTCCCGCTGCCCCGCAGCCGTAAAGGGAACGAAAGCCCACCACAAGCCACTGTCCTATGAGAAACGGGATGGGAAGGCGGGCGAGTAGATGCTGGATAAAGCGAGCGCCCTTAAGCCCAATACTGTTCACTTAACGTAGTCTTTGTGATAAAATGTGCCATCCTATCCAAGTGAGGAGCAAAGATGGCGCGAACTGTTGCAGAGCTTCCGAAGGGAAACCGCATTACGGATTT
>JBEKJU010000296.1:0-4640 GCA_050011095.1 Syntrophorhabdales bacterium | reverse complement strand
CGCCGCCTGCATGACGTTGATCGTGCCCCCGACGTTTATGTCGTACATGGTCTTGGGATCAGGGACCCATAACCGATAATCGGCGCCCACGTGGTACACCTGGTCGCAACCCTTCGCGGCATTCAGAACGGCGCCGTAATCCCGAAGGTCGCCCTGGACCTCTTCGACATCGAGGGCATTGAGGCAAGATGCATCGGAGCCCTTCCTAACGAGGGCGCGGACGAAAAAACCCCGTTCCCTGAGCACCTTGGCCACGTGGTACCCGATGAAGCCGGTCGCGCCCGTCACCAGCGCCCTTGCCACTATCCCGCCTCCGGCCCGCTTTTCGCGGGAGGACCGTCCCCCTTGACCTGCCTCAGAAATTTTCCGAGCGCCATCAGGGGGAAGCAGTTCCGATAATTGTGGTACTTGATCATGAAGTGCTTGGGGAAGCCGGTGGCCGTAAACTCCTCCTCCTCCCAAGTCCCCTCGGGCGTCTGTTCTCTGACGAGAAAATGTATGCCGTTGGCCACTTCCCTGCACGTGCCCTCCCCCGCGGCAATCAATCCCATGACCACCCAGGCGGTCTGGGAGGCGGTGCTTTTCCCACGCATTCGGAGCTGCGGGTTGTCGTAGGATTCGCAGGTTTCTCCCCATCCACCGTCGAAGTTCTGATATCGTTTCAGCGTATTGACGGCCTTCTGCACGTAGGGCTTCGTCATATCCTCGCCTATCGAGCGAAGGCCGGCAAGGACGGACCACGTTCCATAGACGTAGTTCACCCCCCACCTGCCCCACCAGAGGCCGTCCTTCTCCTGCGTCCTTTTGAGGAACTTGAAGGCTGCCTTCACCGCCCCGCTCGAACGGGGGTAATCGATGCAGCCGAGGAGCTCGAGCACCCTGCCGGTGATATCGGGCGTGCTCGGGTCGATCATGGCCTCCAGGTCTCCGAAGGGTATCTGGTTCAACACGTCCAGGTTGTTGTCCGCATCGAATGCGCCCCATCCCCCGTCTTTTCCCTGCATGCCCAGCACCCATCCTATCGCCTTCTCGAGGTTCTCCTGCTTGAGAAAGCGCTGGTGGCCGCAATTGTTCAGAAGCATGAGCACGACCGCCGTATCGTCTATGTCGGGAAAGCTATTGTTGACAAACTCAAAGGCCCACCCTCCCGGTTCAAGATGCGGCCTCTTCACGCTCCAGTCACCCTTCTTGAAGATCTGCTTGTCGGCCAGCCACCGGCAGGCGCTCACCATCGCCGGATGGTTCTCATTCAGGCCCGCGCAGGAAAGGGCAAGGGCGGTGAGGGCCGTGTCCCATACGGGGGATATGCATGACTGGAGGAGCATCTCGTCTTCCCGCTCGACGGTGAATCTTTCCAGCGCCTCGAAGCCCCTCCTGACCGGCTCGTAGGAGAGGTCGTGACCGCGAACGAGCAGGGCAAGCAGCGAGTTGACCATGGCCGGTTGGATTCCCCCCCAGTCGCCTGTTTCCTCCTGATGATCCCGGACCCAGCGCAGGGCCTTCTCCAGGCCCTTTTCTCTTAAGGACCGCACGCGGCTCTCCTCGGTGGCCTTTATCAGCCTGTCGAGCTGCGCAAAGAACCGCTTCCACGAGAAGATCGGCTCATCCAGCTTGCGAAAACCGGCCGCGTCGTCCTGGATAGAGAGTTCCCGCACCCCGTGGCCCTCCGGAATGGCCTTGACAGGTTTTATATCGAGCACCACCGAAAGGGGGACAAAAGTGGCCCTTGCCCAACTCGAAAAGTTGTAGATGTTGAGGGGAAACCAGGGAGGCAGGAGCACTATCTCCACGGGGACCGACGGGATGGCCTTCCAGTCGTATTGATTGAAAAGGGCGAGGAATATCTTCGTGAAAAAGCGGGCCTTCTCCACGCCGCCGCTCGCGATGATAAACTCCCGCGCCCGTATCAGGCGGGGATCCTGGGCGGAATGGCCGGCAAGTTTCAGGGCAAAGTATGCCTCCACAGTGGTGCTCACGTCCCCCCTGCCGCCCTTGTATATCGCCCATGTACCGTCCGGCCTCTGGTGCTTCAGGATATGGTTCGCGATTTTTGCGTCCCTTTCCTTGTCCATGATGCCGGCGAAATGGAGGAGCATTAGATATTCCGACGTGATGGTCACGTTCGATTCCAGCTCGAACCACCAGTAGCCCTCGGGGTACTGGCTGTGGATAAAGTAGCGGCCGCTCTTTTCTATGGCCTCCGACACGCGCTTTATCAGATCACGGCGGAACACGAGTCCCTGCCTCTCCTCAAGGTCTGGAGACAAGAGACGAAGGTTATCGGTGGGCATAGGCAGTTATAATCCTCTCTACCGTTCGACGTTCCACTGTCGGAGCACCGCAGCCGCGCCCGGCTCGCGCGCCATCAGTCCGCTCTCCTGCCGGCCACGAGCTCGAGCCGGACGGGTGAATTCGAAAGCCCTCTGAAACCCACGGGCACAAGGCCCAGAACACCAATCCTATCGCTCACCCGCCTTGACGTGACCGCCTTCAACTCTTCCCGGCCCGACGGGGATCCCGCATCCGGATGGAGATATATCTCGCTTATCGCACCCGCTAGGCGGGGCAGGAGCGCGAGGAGGTATTTTTCATTCATCCTGCCCGTTCCCGAGAGCCCGTACACATTGTTCACGGTCCGCATGCCGCACCGACGGGCCACCTGCACATTCCGCCCGGCGAGAAGTCTGAAGACCAGCCACATGAGAAAGGCCCTCGCATCCAAAAGAGGCCCGTGCAGGCGCAGGACGAAGGACAGGGACTCGCGGGGAATCCTTATCCACGTCACTCCCCTCATGCCCGCCTCCTTCGCGATGATGTCGAAAAGGAGCGGGTGCATGTGGAGATGGTGGTGACAGTCGACATGGGTGGGATGGATGCCCGCCCTCTCCACCTTGTCGAACTGCGCCTTCACCTCGGCCCCGATCTGATCGGCGATCCTCCTTCTGAGCCTCCAGTAGGTGATACCGGCCCGCATCGGGCTTCTCTCGAAACGGCCCTCGCCGTCGACCAGGTCGGGAATGGTCGCGGACGGGAGAACGGGGTACCCATCGGAGAGCGTCACGTGGAGGCCCACGGAGAGCCCCGGGTGTCTCATGGCCACGTCCACCGCCTCATCGAACGCGTCGCCCCCTGCGGCAATGCTCGCCCCGGTGAGCACTCCCCTTTCGAAGGCCATCGCGACGGCCCGGTTAATCGAAGCGGACCGACCGAAATCATCGGCCACTACGACGATACGCCTGCCTCTCCCTAAAGGTGTCTGACCCAGTTCATATCCTCCGCGAGGGCCCGGATGGACCCGAAATTCCCCCTCTCATGAACGCCGCGGCAAGGCCTTTCGGCTTGAGCCGGACAAGGATTAATAGGCGTTGCGGACGGAGACGCCGATGTGGTAAAGATCCACCCGGGCCCATCTTCAGCCTTCCCCTACGACCGACTTTCGCTTCGTCATGAAAGAAAAGAACTCTCTCCCCTCTCTGATCCGCCGGACGAATTCGTCCCTGTCCTTGAGCATATCTTTCAAGATCCTCAAGATCGGGGCGGGTCTGAGATAGAAGCGGCGATAGAAGACCTCCACGGCCGCGAAGATCTCTTCCTTTGACAGCCATGGATAGGAGATGACCGAATTCTGGATGCCCTCCTTCACGAGCCCGCCTTCCTCGTCGGTAAACCATCCCTCACGCTTTGCCTCCTCGTAAAGGACGGTCCCCGGATAGGGGGCGGCAAGGGAAACCTGCAGGCTGTACGGGTCGATCTCGCGGGCGAACCGCATGGTCTCTTCCATGGTCTCCCTGGTTTCACCGGGAAGTCCCAGGATGAATGTGCCGTGGATGAGCACGCCGGCTTCCTTGGCTGCCCGAGCGAACCTGCGTACCCCCCGGAGGCTGACGCCCTTTCTGATATTGTTCAGTATCTCCTGATTGCCCGATTCAAAGCCCACCGTGAGGAGTCGCAAACCGTTGTCCTTGAGCATTTCCAGTGTTTCTTTGGACAGGGTGGCCCGTGCGTTGCACGACCAGGTGATGCCGAGGCGGCCGATCTTCCCGGCGATCTCCTTCAAATCGGGATGATCGGTGAAGGTGTCATCGTCGAAGAAGAACTCCTTTACCTGGGGGAAGAGCATCTTTGCGAGGGCCATCTCTTCGTAAATATTGTCGGCGCTCCGTACCCGGTACGTGCCGCCACCTATGGTCTGCGGCCACAGACAATAGGTGCAGCGACCCCGGCAGCCGCGGCCTGCGTAGATCGAAAGATACGGGTGCTTCAGGTATCCTATGAAGTAATTCTCTATGTGGAGGTCCCTCGCGTAGACCCGAGCGACGAAGGGAAGGCGGTCGAGGTCGGCGATCGGTGGCCGCGGCGGCGTCCGGCGAACCGATCCATGTGAACGAAAAGCGATCCCCGCCACATCCTGGAGCGGCCTGCCCTCCGAAATCTCGACGACCGTGTCGTCGAACTCGCCGATTGCAACGAAATCAACGTCCGGTGAGGCCGTGAGGCTCTCGTCGGGCGAGACGGTGACGTGGGGGCCGACCATCCCGATCACCATGCGGGGGTAGGCCTCCCTGATCTTTCCGGCCAGGGCCGCATCGTTCCCGAAAGTCGCCGTACCCGTGTGGATTATGAGCAGCTCGTAGGCGCCC
>JBEKJU010000295.1:0-4651 GCA_050011095.1 Syntrophorhabdales bacterium | reverse complement strand
GGGTAGTCGAGATGGACGGGCTGAAGCTGGCGGTGAGAAAGTACAGGCACGGCGGCCTTTTCAGGGCATTCACAGGCCCCTTTTTCCTGGATGCCGGGCGCGTGACCTCGGAGGCGGAAATCATGCTATATCTCCGGCAGAAGGGCGTTGCCGTACCAGCCCCCTTTGCCGCGGTGATCGAAAGGCTCTTCGTGGTGAGGAGGCTCTATCTTGTCAGCCTCTTCCAGGAAAATGCGGTCACTCTTCTCGACTACCTCCGGGCATGCACGAGGATGGAGAGGGCCAGGGCCATAGTCGGGCTTGCCGGGCTCCTGCGCGGGCTCGAACAGGCAGGTGTCTATCACCGGGACCTTCACCTGAAAAACGTCCTCGTCACGCGGGAGAAGCGCCTCATTCTTCTTGACTTTGACCGGGCGGTCAGAAAAACGCTTCTTCCCGGGGACATGGAATCGATGGTCCGAAGACTGGGCAGGTTCGCGGACAAGATGGAACGGCGCGGCGGGCTGCGCCTGGACAGAGGGGAAAAGGCTCTGTTCCTGCGGGCGTATGCGCGCCTCTCGGGTTATGACATGACTGAAAAACTCAAGGGTGACGAGAAGATGAGAGGGTGGCTCTACCGCACGGGATGGTTCATTGAATCGCTGCTTTTCGGGGAGAGGACATGAGAAGGGGCCTCGTCTTCCTGCCCATCCTCGCGCTTATGGTCTGCTCCTGCGCCCTCTGGCCTATCGGGGTACCGGAGGGAGGGCCGGCGAAAGAGGCGCCGGCGGCCCGGGAGACCGCTCAACCGCCCCGGTTGATGGCGGCCCTCGAATCGAAGCCGATACGGTCGCGGGAAGAGACGAACAAGAGATGCGGCTACTTTTACGACCAGGGAACAGCGGCCAGGATCGAAGTGGCGGAAGTCCGGCCGGGGAAGGGACCGGGCGGCGGCGAGGATCTCTCGCTGGTCCTCACCTATATGGTGTTGACCCATTCGGATAAGGCGGTGCGGGTTACGGAGACGAGGGAGGTATGGCGCGAGAACAGACTCCTCGAAAGCGCGGAGGTCCAGACGGAGAGGGCTGGAGGCACCTACCAGTCAGCGGTGCGCCTCCGTCTTCCTGAAACGATGGAATTGGGAGCCTACAAGGTGGTCTGCATCGTGCGGACGCCCTACTCCAGGGACCTGCGGGAGACGGGCTTCAAGGTGAACGGGAGATAGGCCGCTCGCGTAGCGATAGGTCGGGGGCCATCGCCGGGCGCACGTCCCCATGGACCCCTCCGGAGGAGCGCATATGGGGAAGTATGACTATGTGGGGAGATCCCCGACAGGCGGATGGTTGATGGAGGTGCGAAAGGGCCCGTCCCATAAAGGCAACATCCGCAAGAATCCCGTGACCGGCCGATTTCAGTTCTACCGCGGCTCACGCAACGCAATTCGCCCGATGCTCGAAGATTCGGATATGGAGACGCTGAAAGAGAGGATCGAGGAACTCGACCTCTAGGCGTTCGCGCGACAGCGGTTTTCCTTAAAAGTACCGCCCCGGCCGAAGGGCCTATCCGCGCGAAGACCGAAGAGGCCTTTCGTTAAAAGGGAAGGACGCAGCCCGCGCACGGGGCGCGTCCGCCGCTAGGAGAGGTCGAGGTTCACCTTCGTGATATGATCCTCCAGGGGCTCGATCGTGCAGCCAAGCCTGTGGCACATGTTGATCATCTTCCTGTTTTCCGAGAGGACGAAACCGTAGATCTCCTTCAGGCCCTTTTCGTGGGCGATGCCGACCACCATATCGACGAGCTTGTAGCCGAGCCCCCTGCCCTGGAAGCGGTCGTGGACGAGGACGGCAAACTCCCCTTTCTTGAGATCGGGCTCGATAATGAGCCTGCCCATGGCGATGATGCGCCGTTTGTCGCCTTCCGTGATCTCGGCGACAATGGCGATCTCCCTCTCGTAGTCGATGTTGCACAACCGGACGTGCATCTCGTGGGTGATATGCTTGATGGTCTGGAAGAACCTCTCCTTCAGGGTTTTTTCCGACAGGCTCGTTAGCATCTCGTGTTCCAGCGGCTCGTCTTCCGGCCTTACGGGCCTGAGGAGGACGTCCATGTCCTGGAGGCGCCAACGGGTCACGTACTTCGTGGGGTAGGGGGTGATGATGAGGTGGGGATGGGCCTGAACGCCCTCCACGTAGTGGGGATCGAGGATGATGCGCGCGTCGAGGGCGAAGGCCTTGCCGTCCGAAAGGGCGACGGGGTTGATGTCCATTTCCGAGATCTCGGGGAAATCCGTGATGAGGCTGGAAAGGTTGAGGAGCATCTGTTCGAGCATGCTAAGGTCGGCGGGAGGTTTCCCCCGGTAGCCCTGAAGGAGCCTGTAGACCCTCGTCTCTTCCATAAGCTTCCTCGCCAATGACTGGTTAAGGGGCGGCAGGCCGATGGAAAAATCCTGGTAGATCTGGACGCCCACGCCACCCATGCCGAAGAGGATGACGGAGCCGAATTCCTCGTCCTTCTTGGCGCCGAGGATGACCTCGTAGTCGATCTTCTCAAGCATCCTCTGGATCGTCACCCCAATGACCGAACCCGTCGGGCAGTATGCCTTGACCCTCTGCATCATCTTGGCGTATTCGTCCCGCAGTTGCTCCTCGGAAGCGATCCCGAGGGCCACGCCGCCCGCGTCGCTCTTGTAGCTTATATCGGGGGAGACGATCTTCATCGCGAGGGGATAACCCTCGGCCTTTGCCACGCTGAGGGCCTGTTCGACGTCATGGGCGAAGTGGGTCCTGATCGTGGGGATGCGGTAATTGGTGAGAAATCTCTTCGACTCCTCTTCTGTCAGGACGGTCCGCCCCTCGGCGAGGACCTTCCGGATGAACGCCTTGAGCGTGTTCTTGGGAGGCGCCGAATCGATGGTGATATCCGCCGGCGTCTCATATAGGATCTCCAGGTTTTGCTCGTAGTGGTACATGTAGAGGTAGGTCCTCACCGCCTCTTCGGGCGTCTCGTAGGTGGGGATATTGTTCGCGAAGAGGATCTCCCTGCCTTCACGGGCCTCTCCGCCGCCCATCCACGTGGTAATGATCGGCTTCCATGCCTGGCTTGCCAAACCGGCGACCGCCTGTGCCAGCTCGCCCGGCGGCGCCGCCCCCTGGGGGGTAAAGACGACGAGTATGCCGTCGACCCCCTCGTCTTCCAGGCATATCCTCATCACCCGCTCGTAACGCTCGACGTCCGCGTCGCGGACAAGGTCGAGAAGCGTGCGGTCCTTTGCGTAACCTGGCAGGAAGGCCTCGATCCTGCCCTGGTTTTCAGGCGAGAGCCTCGCGATCTTCCCGCCCAGCTCAAGGAGGGCATTGACGGCCATCATCCCCACGCCCCCGGCATTCGTGATTACAAGCAGCCGGGGTCCCTTGGGGAGGTGTTTGGAATAGAGAACACCCGCGGTGTTGAAAAGATCGGCTGCGGTCTTGACCCGGACCACGCCGACCCTCTTGAAGACCGCGTCGTACACGCGATCGCTCGTGGCGAGATACCCCGTATGGGAGCGGGGCTGCCTGTCTCCGTCTATCCTGGCGGGCTTGAGAAGGACAATCGGCTTGTTCCGCGCGAAGCCCCTTGCCGCGCTGATGAACTTCCTCAAATCGCCGATGCCCTCCTCCATGTATATCATGATGCTTCTCGTGTGCGGATCGTAGCCGAGAAAGTCTATGAGGTCCCCGAAGTCGATATCGACCATGGAGCCCAGGGAGGCGAACATGCTGAAGCCGAGGTGTGTATCGATACCCCAGTCGAGGAGGGCCCTCCCGAAGCCCCCGCTCTGCGAAATGAAGGCGACGTTCCCTGCCACGGGACAGAAGGGAAGGGGTGTCGCGTTCAGTCCCAGGTGCGGCCTGATAAGGCCGAGAGAGTTCGGTCCCATGATCCTCATGGAGAAGCGCTTCCGGAGGCCGAGGATCTCGTCCTCGCGCACCTGGCCAACGGGTCCGATCTCCCTGAAACCCGCGGAGACGATGATCGTCCCCTCCACGCCCGCCTTTGCGCACTCTTCTACGATGGCGGGAACCGTCGGCGCCGGGGTGGCGATGACGGCGAGGTCGATTTTTTCAGGCAGGTCGAAAAGCGACGGGTAAGTGGGAATGTCGAGGAGACTTTTCTTGTTCGGATTGACGAGGAATATCCGTGAATCGGGCCTAGCGAGCAGGTTCCCGGTTAGGGACCTGCCGATGGAGCCCTCTTTGTCGGTCCCCCCGATGAGGGCAACGGTCCTCGGGTCGAACATTTTCCGGATATCGCCCATGCCTCACACCTCCAGTTAGAAAATCCTCTTTCCCAGGACCACCGATGTCTCGATCTGGCGGTCCGGGATGTCCCAGTACCGCCTCAACAGCTCGTCCTTGTTTTCCATGAGGACGTAGCCATGCTTCCGGTAAAAATCTATGGCCCACGTCGCGGCCTTCCAGGTGCCGATGAGGAGCCACTCCGTGGAGACCTGCCTTTCGATAAATCCTAGGAGCTTCGAGCCGACGCCTTTCCCCTGACTTTTTGTGCCCACGTAGGCGTGGCGTATGAGGGTCGTATCCATGACCTGCTCCTTCCCCATGACCCCGAGCAGGTCCATGTCCTTTCTGAGGCCGTAGAAACGCATGCGTTCCCTCTCCCGCCTGATCTCTTC
>JBEKJU010000294.1:0-4743 GCA_050011095.1 Syntrophorhabdales bacterium | reverse complement strand
TGAGTGAACCGCTGATGACGTGTCGAAAGCGTAGGGACGATGTCAAAACCAGGGGGGAGTCGTTGACCTGGGATAAGTCCGGGGGAGAACCTGCTTACCGCCCGGACGGCATCCGGCATGAAGGCGGCGCGAACCTGTTTTTAGGCTTCCGTGGGGAACGTGGGAACCGGTCGCCCCGATGATAAGGGAGAAATCCAAGTGGAGGACCCACGAGGATGAGAGTACCGATGCGGGGCACCGGGGCGGAGCAGCCCGTGGGTTCGTAACGGAATCTGAGCAAAGGGGCTGCACCATCCAGTTCAACGGGAGGAGTCCCCGACGAGAGCAAAGCCGTTTTGTATTTCTCAGCGCGAAATGTGGGGGGCCTACAGACAGGTGAAGGCCAACCAGGGAGCGGCGGGTGTTGACGGGCAATCAATTGAGGAGTTTGAGGCGAATCTCAAGGACAATCTCTATAAGATCTGGAACCGGATGTCCTCCGGGAGCTACTTTCCTCCTCCGGTGCGCCGGGTAGAGATACCCAAGGACGTGGGAACGAGACCGATAGGCATAGCAACGGTCGCGGACCGTGTCGCCCAAACGGTGGTGAAACGGCGCATAGAGCCGGAGTTGGAGAAGTGCTTTCATCCAGACTCCTACGGGTACCGACCGGGCAAGTCGGCCAAGGATGCCCTCGGGGTGGCACGAGAGCGGTGCTGGCGGGCTCCTCCCCAAGAACTATGACGCAGTACAAATCCTTCCATCATCCTTATCGCCAGGTCATTGATTGTTATTACCTCTATAAGAAGAGATGGGTCCTGATGCTGATATTTGCGAGATGCATGAGATCCTCGGGCGATGCGGTCCTCTTTTATGTTTGTCCCGGGACTTTCCCCGCCGATCCACTTCATCTTCATTCGAGGTCATTTTCCGACACGAAGCCCTTTATAGCAAACCGGAATCGACCGTCGGGAAACGCTTCCACCGTGTAGCGGAGACGCCGGCCAAAACGTTGCTGATGGGGAGCTACCTCCCGTTCGATCCACGAATACAGCATGGCGACCACGTCCACACCGTGGCCGGAGCCGAAAAACTCGCGTAACCCGCCCATCTCCCGCAGTTTCGTATTGATATCGTTCTCGATGGCGACGAATTCTTCCTCCCGGGTGCTCATCTCCCTGTCCTCCATCACCTGTATTTTATCAAAAACTATAATTAAAAAACAGTTACGATAAAACCGTCCTCTTCGACACGTGCTGGGGCGTTATCGACGATAGTCCGTTCACCTTACGCAAAGCAAAGAAGGCGGGTATTGGGTAGTGTCCTAATTTCAATCAAATTAGGACACTACAGGGTATTGTGGGAGCTGGGATAGATACCTCAAATGGGGACCCGTGGTTCTACTTACTATTGTCCTGTTATCCGCTTGAACAACCCGCCCGGACACGGGAATCGGCTCCTAGCTAGCTTGTCCGCCGGTCAATTGCTTGTAGACGTGCTTTTTCATGAACGCACATAGTTTACCGAAATCTATGATAGTTGTAAACCGGGGTCGGGCATAGGCATGCTACGAGTGGTACTTATGCCAGGGCTGAGAGTCACGAGGAAGGAGACGAGCATTTCGTCCACCTACAATTCGTGCATTGATCGATATGGGGCATTTTATCGATTGCCGTGTGAAACACTCATGCCGGCGCGTCGGCACAAGCAAGCATTAAAATTACTCGTTTTCATGATGCCGTCGGGATAGCATATCGGTAAAGCAGCTATTCCAGCAGAGGGGGTATGTCATGGAGATAATAGTCGACAGGGGATGCGGTATCGATGTTCACAAGGCAACGGTGGTGGCGTGCATCATGGGGACAGGGATAAAGAAAGAAATCAGGACTTACACGACGATGACGAACGACCTCCTCCGTCTTAAGGACTGGCTCAGAGACAACCGGATCACCCATGTGGCAATGGAGAGCACCGGGGTATACTGGAAGCCGGTGTTCAACATCCTCGAAAATAGCTTTGAAGTGATTCTGGCCAATGCCCGGCACGTGAAGAACGTCCCGGGAAGAAACAGACGCCGAGGACAGCTCATGGCTCTGCAAGCTCCTCCGGAGCGGGCTCGTAAGGGGAAGCTTCATCCCCCCGAAAGAGGTTCGTGAACTCCGCGATCTCACCCGGTACGAGAGGAAGCTCATCCAGACGATCACCTCCGAGAAGCAGAGGGTGGAGAAGATCCTCGAGGATGCGAACATCAAGCTCTCCTCCATCGCCTCCGACACGTTCGGAGTAAGCGGAAAGAGGATCATTGAAGAACTCATGAGAGGCGAGCTGAAGCCTGAAGCAATGGCGGAGCTTAGCAAGGGGAGGTTGAGAAGCAGAAAGCGGAGATGCAAGAAGCGCTCGTGGGAAATATGGAAGATCACCACAGGTTCATGATCACTACTGTCCCAACGTTTAGTCAAATAAACTCAACTGGTTAGCCACACCACTCTCCGATTTATCGTACTCCGCACGAGAGAATACCTGTAGAATGGGCGTTCTCTCGAATAAGGTGACGCTCATAATCTGTAGAATTGTGTAGAGACTTTGGTCCAGCCTCAAGAGCTTCTTTATGAGAGCCACAAGCACGTAAACGGAGACGGCGATCCATACCTGGGTCTTCACCGCGTTCTCGGTAGTGCCGTAGAATGCCTTTATCCGGAGATGCTGCTTGATCCATTTGAAGAAGAGAGTTCCACATGCCATCGACAACGGTACAGATCGGCGATGGTCGTGGCGGGCAGAGTGCAATTGTTGGTGAGAAACACGAACCGCTTCTCGTTCGCTGCATCGTAGTATCTGATTCTTCGGAGCTTCGACGGGTAATCCTTCTTCGCGTAGAAGTTTTCCGGCACTACGATCTGGTCGGCCTGAACCCCTGTCGATTTGTCTATCTTCTGGGAATAAATGCGTCTGAACCGGAAATTGCGTTTTGCCCGGGTGACAAAGAATGCTCCCGATTCGTGGATTCTGTGAAGACGGGCAAAATCGAGATACCCTCGGTCCATGACATAGAAGGCGCCGGGCTCTATGCTGATCTGGTCGAGGATGTTCACATCGTGAACTTTTCCGTGAGTGATGACGATTACGGTAGGGACACTCCCCCGGAGATCCAGAAGCGTATGGGCCTTGACCGCCCCTTTGCGTTTTCTGAATTCCGCCCAAGGAAAAAGAGCCAGACAGAGATCGATGGTGGT
Source organism: Syntrophorhabdales bacterium (assembly GCA_050011095.1). GTDB lineage: Bacteria > Desulfobacterota > Syntrophorhabdia > Syntrophorhabdales > WCHB1-27 > JBEKJU01. Next base: position 1,531 of record JBEKJU010000294.1, on the reverse strand, counting down.
CGAATCCAGCGCGTAGACGGTGTGGGTCAGGTCTATTCCGAAGGAGTCGTGGATATAGAGCTTCCGTGCTCTTGTGATGAGAACCTGTGCGAAGTCTTCGTAAATACGCCAATCCCGAACCTGATTGGCGTTGGCCAATGTATTCCGGGACACCCTCCCGCGTATCCCCATGTGGTAAAGCTTCGGTTCGGCCGCCCGAAGACACGCCTCGATATCCCGCAGGCTTTCTCTGTAGGTCAGTTGGGCAACAACACTATTTTGTCCTTCTGGCCGGCCTATGTCAGTTTCACACGCGGGGTTTTCACCACCAGTAAGCGTCGACCTTCTTCCACATGGTCCTTGGACTTGGATTTCCTATGCTGCTTCTTTAACGGTTACCGCATATCCCAGGTTCGTGACGAGGAGGATGCGCCCGGAGCCCGTGGGAAGCTCGTCGTCACAAGGCCATGGTAAGGTAGTGGTCCCAACAGGAAAAGCTCTTGACCTTGTAAGCGCCCCGATAACGTTCCTCGCATTGTGATGTCGCGGAAAATTGGCACTACTCCCGCAATGTTGCCTTCTTTGTTCCGTATGGGAGCGCCGCTGTCATCGATGGGGATTTCCGTGCCGTCCTTCTTCACAAGAAGCGTATGGTTTGCAAGCCCTATAATCATCCCCTCCCGGAGCACCCTGATAATGGGGCCGTCAACTTCCAGGCGCGTCTGCTCGTTGATGATATGGAAAACCTCTGTCATCGGCCTTTGCAAGGCATTACCGAGGGTCCAGCCGGTCAATCCTTCCGCCACGGCGTTCATGAACATGACGTGGCCTGACGTGTCGGTGGCGATGACTGCATCGCCGATGCTGGATAGGGTGGTGGCCCACCGCTGCTCGCTTGCCTGCAAAGCGATTTCTGCCCGCTTCCGCTCGGAAATATCAATATTGATCTCCATGATGGCTATCGGCGTGCCCGCCTCATCCCGCTGGAGCACCTACCTGCTGAGGACAATAAGCTCGGACCCATCCTTCCTTGTATGGATGAGTTCCCCCTCCCAACGCCAGTCAGCGGACCGTTTCCCCCAGCGCCATTACTCTCTCAAGGACGGCTTTATTGAATTCCCAGTTCTCCGGCCACACCTCTCGGATGGACTTCCCCATCGCATTGGGATGTCTGCCGGCGGCGATAACCCGGTAGGCGTCATTGTAGATGTAGACCAGGTCACCCCCCAGAGTATGGCCATGGGGAAACTGTTGGCCAGGATCAAGTTGACCACGGTGCGCAAGTTCTCCGGCCAGGAGTTGCGGGACCCCAAGGACGTTGCCGACCAGTCCATCGAGCGGATTAGCTCGCCTGCCCCACCCCCTCCTGAGAGAAACTCTTCTTCCTGGTTTAGGTCCGTCGAAGAGGGTCGGTAAACCATGAAAAGCCTCCTAGTGTCACGTCATCCTTGTAATGTCGTATAATCCGAAATAAAATGTCCCTGTGACATTCAATTCCGCCGCAGGGAGGATGGGGGGTGAAAAAGTACAAAGTGACGCTCGGAAAGGAAGA
>JBEKJU010000293.1:0-4776 GCA_050011095.1 Syntrophorhabdales bacterium | reverse complement strand
GAGGAAGTTCCCCATCGATATAAAGATCGGGCGGACGGTGGAATCGCTGATCAGGGTGCACGGAGGGTTCGAGGTGGGCGACGTGGACGGGACGAAGTACGTCGGCCGGACCGTTCTTATCTGCAGCGGAAAGCGGCCGAGGATGCTGAACGTGCCGGGAGAGGAGAGGCTTCGGGGGCGGGGTGTCACGTATTGCGAGGTCTGCGACGGGCCGCTCTTTCAGGATATGGACGTGGCGGTCATAGGGGGCGGAAATTCGGCCCTGGAAGCGGCAATCGACATGACGAAGATCGCCCGCCGTATCTACCTCGTCTCCCTGACGCCCCTCACGGGCGATCACATATTGCGGGAAAAGGTACTGGAGGCGCCCGCCATCACCGTCATGACGGAGCATGAGGTCGTCGAGGTGACGGGGAATGGAATGGTTTCCGGCATACGGATCAGGGACCTCAAGACAGGGCAGGAAAAGGCGCTCCAGGCGGGCGGTGTGTTTGTTGAAATCGGGCTGATCCCCAACTCCGATTTCGCGCGGGGCATGGTCACGCTGAACGAGTTCGGAGAGATCATCGTCAACTGCGCCTGCGAGACGGGCGTGCCGGGACTCTATGCGGCAGGGGATGTCACGAACGTGCCCGCCAAGCAGATCGTCGTGGCGGCGGGGGAGGGTGCGAAGGCCGCTTTGGAGGCCCATAAATTCATTCAAAAATGCTGGTTTACCACGGGTGCCGGAGAAACGCAGGCGACGCAGCCCCCTTCCGGAGAAGGCCCGTGAGAAGCCTCGACAATACCGTCGTTTGATCCCCCTTTTCGCTCTAAAAAGCGGCCCTGAAAAGGACAGCCGGAAAGGCTGCAAGGGAGGCGGGGAGGGGAGGATGAAAAACAGGTGGTCGGGAAGTACTCGATTTTGTTATGTATCTTTTTCCTCGCCCGGAAGGCCCGATGGCTTGCATAGACACATTCAGTTTTCTGAATAGTTGTTGAAACGATTGGACAATTTATGCTGCCTAAGGAGGAGGCAGAACGCCAAAAACCTAATGATAACCATCACATAAGAAGACAATTCCACGGCTTTTCGACATGTTTTGAACATTTGTTGTGGAAAACACCGTCATCCTGGGGGCGAAGCGCGCGCCCGTGATGGCTGTCTGCCCCTCCTCGGCCGCACCACGCCGGAACGGCGGCGGACCGGCCTGTGGCCCGATCGGACCTTATCGGGGTAGCACAAGTCCCACCCTTTCCTTCACCTCGTCCGCGGTGAGCGCCGCGACGGCCCCTGCTTTTTCCGCGCCCTCCGCCAGGACCTCCCGCACCCGGTCATCGTCGATCGAGAAATACGCCCTGTGAAAGGGGGCGAGAAAATCGATGATGAGATCGGCGAGATCGGTCTTGAGATCGAGATAGCCCTTTCCACGGTACATCTCTTCGACTTCGGCCACGCCTTTGCCGGAAAAGAGGGCGTAGATGGCCAGGAGATTCGATATGGCCGGTTTTTCAGGGCCGTAGATTACCTCCCTTCCGGGGTCTGTCACCGCCTTTTTCACCTTAGCCCTTATTACGTCGGGGGGGTCCGAGAGGGCGATGTACGTATGGGGAGGGGCGGTCTTCGACATCTTTCTCGCCGGGTCGTCGAGGCTCATGATCCTGGCCCCTTCTTGGGGGACAAGGGCCTCGGGTACGATGAGCGTATCGCCGAAGCGCCTGTTGAAGCGGGTGGCGAGCGACCTCGCAAGTTCGAGGTGCTGCCTCTGGTCCTCCCCTACAGGCACGAACCGGGCGCGATAGAGGAGGATGTCGGACGCCATGAGGACAGGATAGCTGAGGAGGGTGAGGCTTGCCTTCCCTTTGTCGCGGGCCTTTTCTTTGTACTGGGTCATGCGTTCGAGCTGGGGCGTTTTTGCGAGTGCCGCGAGGACCCAGCATAGTTCCGCGTGGTGGCTGACATGGGACTGGAGAAAGATCGTGCAGACACGGGGATCGAGGCCGGCAGCTAGGTATGTGCGGGCGACGTCGAGGGTCGTCTTCCTGAGTTCGTGAGGCCGCCACGGCGTGGTTATGGCATGGAGATCGGCGATGCAGAAAAACGACTCGTAGCGGTACTGGAGGTCCAGCCAGGTTCTCAGGGCCCCCATGTAGTTGCCGATATGGATCGACCCGGTGGGCGCCACGGCGGAGAAGACACGCCCCCCTTCGGACGGGTGGGCAATGGCATCCCGGTGCGGTAAACGGCCCGAAAGGGTCCGTGCGGGTTTCATGTAGATAACGTAATACCTGCCTCCATATGGAGCATACCCCGCGCCGTTCCTTCATGAAATCGCATCGTCAAGGAGCCGCGCCGTCGATACCGGGAGAGGGCAGGGCATGGGGAGGGAAGGGCCCCCGAGGCCCTTTACCGCACGGCGGCTTCCGTACCCTCCTCGAAGACATTCAGGATGGACGTTCTGATCTCGCTCCAGAGCACGACCGGGTCCTGAGACGACGAGAACACGAGTTGCGGATATCTCTGGAGGGTCTGGGCGGCAAGCGCTCCGGCCATCTTGACTTTCATCTCCTCGCTGGAGGTAGATGCCTGTCTGAGGACGTCTGCGGGTATCCCTATCCTTATATGGGCCGATCCGATGTCCGTTTCCCATGAGGCCTCTACCGGTTGCTGTCCTTCGGGGGCCCTGGGGAGGCGTTCTGCGTCCGCCTCCGCGGCGGCGGCATGGCCGATGGCACCGGCGGCCGTGGACTCCTCTTGCGCCAGGAATACCCGAGGCTGGCGCGCCTCCAGGCCAGGCGCGCCTGACCGGCCGCCTGTCCGCCTGGGCCGGGGCCTTTGCTTGTGCGGGGCCGGTCGTGCCAGTCTTTGAAAACGCTCGCCTATCAAGTTTACCACCTCCGCGCCGATCTCACGAAAACCGTTTGTCTCGCCGGCCTTGAGGCAGAGCTTGCAGATCTTGTTGACGAGACGAGGCACGCCGTGCTCCGAATGCTCCCACAGGGCCGGAAGGCAGGCATCGGTAAAGATCATCTCGTTGCCGCCCGCCAGGCGAAGTCGCGTCATGACATAATCCTTGAGCATCTCGGTGGATTCCAGTTTTTCTATGCGGTTGTACGCGCCGATCCTCTGGAAAAGGTTGGCCCGGCGCGGGTGCTCCAGCCTTTTTGCCAGCTCCATCTGGCCCGCAAGCACGAGGGTGAACATGTTCCGGCTGTCTTCCTGCATGTTCGTAAGGAGCCTGAGACTCTCAAGGTCGGACGGCGGGAGGGCGTTCGCCTCGTCTATGAATATGAGGATCTTCTTGCCCTGATCCATAGTTTCGAAGATCAACTTGTTGAATATTTCGAGGAGGTCCGCTTTTCGATTCGCCTGGCACACCCTGCCCGTGATCTGGCCGATCACGTCCCTGAGCAGCTGAACGAAGGTCGTCGCGGGGTTCGTAACCAGGGCAATGCGATATCTTTCCCGGTCCAGGGAGTCGAGGATGAGGCGGAGGGAGAGCGTTTTCCCCGAGCCGATCTCCCCCACGATGACGGCGATGCATTCATCCCCTTCCTCTATGGCGAAGAGCGTCTCGGCTACCGCCGTCTCGACGGAAACATGTGATTCAACGTACATGGAGGGATCGGGTACGTTATCGAAGGGCGCTTTGTGCAATCCCCAGTATTCGTAATACATGGTTCTCCTCCTCTGTTATGTCGGCAGGGAATGGTTCTCCCCTTCCGGCTCTGGGACGGCCTCTACGCGGAGGCGCGTGACCGTGCGGGGGGTGAGGGAGCGGTCGAGATAGTCGATCACATCCTCGGCGGAGAAGCGCCGGAGGCGGCCTATCTTGTAACTCTTGAGCACGCCCGACCCCACGAGCTTCGAGACGGTGCGGCGGCTCACCTGGAGCATCTCGGAGAGCATCTTGGATGTGATCATCCTGGGGGCAGGTCCATGATCGAGATGGAGGTTGAAAACGATGTGACGCGCCTCCCCTCCGTAGAGTTGCTGAAAACCTCTGTTCGACCGGACTGCCTCGATCTGTTCGGGGGTCAGGTCGATAGAGAGCACCCGGGGCGATGCGGGGGTTTCCTGAGAGACGGGATACCCTATCGGGGCCCGCGCGGGCCTGTCGTAACCCACCTTCCTTCGCTTTACTATACAGATCTTTTCCATAGCCCTCCTTTCACGGACTGGTCCGTGGTGGTAATTTTCGGCAGGGTTCGGGACCGGGCGATTCGCGTCTCGTTTCATGAGGCGGACTGGACTGAGAACGAAACAACACCCTTAAGTCCCCCCGTAGACCACGCGAAGGCAGCCCCCTTCGGGGTGCTGTTTTGCGCCTGGCAACCCTGCTGCCATATCTCCGCGCCGGAAAGGGGCGCGGAGACTTAGACCAGTGGCTTTGCGTCCCACCCTTTCAGATGGTCTGCCCCTTTTAGCATTACAATGTTATACACAAGGCAGGCATCTTGTCAAGTAATTCGTGCGGATAACCTGGCCGTCTATGCCATGAAGCTCGCGAGCAATCCGGAGTTCCTTGATGCGCCAATCAACTTGCGGATTCCCTGCAGCTTGCTGCAGGGAGAATCTTTTTCCGCTTCGCTCCGCTGGCAATTATTGGGACACCCACTTCGCGCGACCCACTGTGTTGGTACCCCGCGGTCGCCCCCTCTGCGGGCAAAGCCCGCAGAGACTCCCTGCTCAAAAACTCGCTCCGCTCGTTGTCTTGGATACCCTGCTGCTTGCAGCAGGGTCATTTATTATTGCATTAGGTAAACGCGGGCAGGAAAGAGATGAAGATACTTCTG
>JBEKJU010000292.1:0-4778 GCA_050011095.1 Syntrophorhabdales bacterium | reverse complement strand
CTTTCTGTTTCATTATGGGGTATCAACGATACCGATGGGGCCAATTTATAGTATAGCAGAAATTTCCGCCTGGGCCAATCCTTTTCCCACGTTTCTCCCTCTCCGGGTGGCATTTTTCTGACACCCCCTGTCACATCCGCCGCACGTCTCTTACGCGCTCGCCCGGTCCGACCCGTCGGGATTTGAGGACGGGCGCGGGAGGTCATCCGCCTTCTTCCCTCTCGCGGCGTGCTCTTTTCCTCGTCCCTGGAGGGCGCCCGGCCGGACGGGTCGGTGCCCTGTTCTTCTGGCACGGTCGTTGCAATTTGCAAAACCATGTCACAGTAACACACACCCATAAACCCCCGTTATTCTCCTCCTAGCTGAAAGGGAGGGCTTGAACAAGCGCTCCCTTTCAGCCCCCCTTTTAGGCCGGCCGCTTTCGTCCGCTTTCGTTCATCCGGGAATTGCCGGGAAAAGCAATTGAAGAAGACCCGACCGATCGGGTATATATAATAGCTATCATGGCCATGACCGAACACGCGGCAAAGACCTCGGCTCCCCAGGGCGCACCGATCACGCGCGGCGTCGTGAGGACCGTCTACGAGGAGGGATGCCGCCTCCTCTTCAAGCTCTACTTCCGCCTTGTCCATCGTGTCACGCTCGAGGGCGCGGAACATGTCCCGAAGGAATTCCAGAGACTGATCGTGATCGCCAACCACGCCTCCCTCATCGACGGCCTGCTCATCTGGACGTACCTGAAGCTGCCCTTCAAGATCATCGTCGACCGGAAGGTGGCCCAAAGGCTTCTTTTCCGGCCCTTCATGCGGAACCGCTACACGGTCCCGATCGACTCGATGAGCCCCTACGCATTGAAGGAGGTCATCCGCTGGGTAGCAGCCGGCGTGCCCCTCCTCATTTTTCCCGAGGGACGCATGACGAGGACCGGCAGTCTCATGAAGCCCTACGAGGGGACGGGCTTCGTCGCGCTCAGGACAGGCGCGCTGATCCTTCCCATCTACCTGAAAAACACGTACGGTACGCTCTTCGCGAGAAGGCACCCCGGCCGCAGGTTCTTCGCCCCCATCACCATCACGGTAGGCAGGCCCCACGGGCCGCTCTGTCTCGACCACCTATCGTCGAGGGCAAGAAAACAGGAGGCCACGAGGATGATCTACAGGATGCTCTCCGAGGTCTTCGTCGAGGCCCACGCCCGGCCTTCGACACTCGGCGTTGAATTCATTCGGAGATGCAGGGAGCACCGGCGAAGGCCGCTTTTCGACGACGCGACCGGCAGCCGCGTGACCTACGGGAAGGCCCTGGCGGCCGCATTCGCCCTGGGCCGCTTTCTCTCCCGCTACGATGACAGGAACATCGGCCTCATGCTGCCCAACCTGACCGTCACCGCCCTCATTTTCATGGGACTCGAAATTTTCGGCAAGGTCGCCGTCTTTCTCAACTACTCGGGCGGCCGCGCCGCCTTGGGGCACGCCCTCGATCTCGCCGATCTGAAGGTGATCGTCACGTCCCGTGTCTTCCTCCAGAGGGTCCACATGCCCGAGGACGCCTTTGGCGACCGACAGGTCATCTTCCTTGAAGACCTTAAAGGAAGGATCGGCCCTGTGGACAAGGCGTGGGGCCTCATGAAGGCCGTCTTCCCCGGCGGATACGGCCGGATGGAGCCCGACGGCCACAGGGAAACGGCGTGCATCCTTTTTACCTCCGGCTCGGAGGGCGTACCCAAGGGCGTCTGCCTCTCCCACGAGAACCTCATCACGAACGTCTACCAGGGCCTCTCAAGGATCGATGTGTCCGCCCAGGACTATTTTTTCAGCTCCCTCCCCGTCTTTCACGGCTTCGGCCTCACCGTGGGGGTGATCATCCCCCTTTTCCTCGGCGCCCGCGCCTTTTTTTACGTCAGTCCCCTCCACTACCGGATCGTGCCCGAGCTGGCCTACCAGGAAGGGTGCACGATCCTGTGCGGGACCGCGACGTTCCTCAAGGGCTACGGCAGAAGGGCGGACCCCTACGATTTCTCGTCCATGCACTATGTCTTCGCCGGCGCGGAGCCGCTTTCCGACGCGGTATTCGATCTCTACGTGAAAAAATTCGGAATACGGGTCATGACGGGCTACGGGGCAACGGAGTGCGCGCCCCTCGTGAGCATGACCAGCGACCTCGAATATCAGTACGGCACGGTCGGAACGGTCCTGCCCGGCATCGCCCTAAGGCTCGAGCCCGTCCTGGGCATAGATGGCAAGGACGGCCGGGTGGGCAGGCTCCTCGTGCGCGGCCGCAATGTGATGAAGGGCTATCTCAAGAACGACAGGGCGAACCATAAGTACCTCGTCGAGGATGACGGCTGGTACGACACGGGTGACATCGTCGAGGTCACGGAGGAGGGGTTCCTGAAGATCGTGGGCAGGCTCAAGCGGTTCGCCAAGGTGAGCGGGGAGATGATCTCGCTTTCCGCCCTGGAGGAGGTCCTCGCCGCCATCTTCGGCGACCGCAAACCCCTTGCGGTGATCGCCCGGTCCGACGAGAAGCGGGGGGAAAGGATCGCCGTTGTCACGAGCGATTCCGCCCTCGGCCTCAAGGCCGTGAGGGAGGCGCTGAAATCGAGGGGTTTTTCCGATCTGGCAAGCCCGAGGGAGATCCTCTACGTGAAAGAGATGCCAAGGCTCGGAACGGGGAAGATCGATTACGTCGCCCTCGGCGACATCGCGCGGGACGCTCCCCCTTCCTCTGAATAGCGCGCCTTTCCTCGGTCCCCGCGGCCCTTCTGACATGTCGAAAAAATCCACAAAAAATCAACAAGATAAGCCTTGACAACATCCAATACTGTGTTATAATAAATACAAAGGGTGGGTAGTCCAAGGCAACGAGTAGGTGAAGGGATCATCCGAGACCCGGAGAAAAGGGCAATCCTTGATGCGGGCCCCTTCAGTGAAAGTGGAAACAGACCCTCCAGCGCGCGGGAGCCTCTGTCAAGCCTGGTGACCCCACCCTGTTTTTGTCCGCCAAGGCTGACCGGTCCGCGATGAGACAACAAGGATGGGGTTAACAAAATCCCGTTGAGGGGGGAAGCCGGCGGGTACCCACGAAGTGGGTGTCGCGAAGCGGGTCGTGGCTTTTGCCGATGAAGGGGACGACCGGGCACCCGCGTAAGTGGGTGTCCACGGTGGTATTCTTCGCCTCCGCCCCTTCCTTTTTATGAGGGGGCGGCTCCACGGGCTTCGCCCGTGGAGGGGGCGCCCGGGTACCCGCGTAAGTGGGTGTCCCAATAATGGCAGGCGCCTAGGCATCAGTCGGCCGCCCGGCAGTCTTTATACTCCCGCACGGCCTTGTTGTACTCCTCGATGAGGGCCCCAACCGCTTTCTCCTTCGCCTTCATCTCCGTCAAAGACTGGTTGTACCCCGCCGCCTTTGCGTTGTAGGCCCTGATCTTGGAGGCGAGATCGCGCATTGCCCCACCGTCGCCTTCCGCGTTTATCCGGTCGAGTTCGATGCTGTCCTTTTCGGCGTCGAGCTCGCGCCGGAGGCTCGAGAGCCTCTCGGCAAGGCCGCCGAGCTCGGCCTTGCCCGCATCGATCCCATCCGTCAGCGACCTGGAGGGCGACGGGCACGGCCGTTCGGTCTCCGGCAGAGACTGGAGGCCGAAGATCTGCACGGATACCCAGGTCTCCTGCCCCTGCATCATCCCCTTTATCACGGACGCACCCATCTCCCGCACCTCCGGCAGGAGAATGTTCTTCCGGTGACCGGGACTCTGCATCCAGCCATCGATGATCTTCCGGTTCGTGAGGAACATGCCGCTCGCGATATTTTCCGCTATGGTTCTATACCGGTAGCCTATCCTCTGGGCTATGTCGGAGGCCTGCTCGCCCGAGGGGGAGATGTGGGCGAAATACTGCTTCTCCAGCATGTCCGTGGCCCTCTCGTCGGCGATTGCGTCGAGAAGCCCGTTCTCGCCCAGCACGGCCAGCCCGGCTCCGGCGCGGACGTCGTTCGTGAGGCGGATTATGGCATCCCGCGAGAGATCTTCTTCCTCTAAAGGGCGGCCGGATGATGAGATGGCGGTTCTATCCGGGGAGGCCCCGGGTGATTTGGGCCAAAGCGCGGCCGCAATGAGAAAGGCAACGGCGCACGCGAGCACCAGCACGCCCGCAAGGAGATACCAGCCATGGCGATGGTCGGCCATACGAGTATTATCGGATGGCGGCCGTCGTTTCACAAGGGGCAAGTAGAGGCGCAGCCGATGCGTCTTTCTCCGATCGCGAGTTCGTATGGGCCGTCTCCTTCCATGGCGAAAGACACCTGAAATTTACATCCGCCGCGATGACCCCCCGCACGGTTCCGTCCCCAAAAAACTTGCCCTTGACAAGCAACGGTTCCGTAACCATTATTATGCAAGGAAAGATATATTCCCTCGCGTACATTTTTCCGTTGGTCCGTTCGGTCCCTCCCTGGTGGTCACGGAAGAGAGTCCCTAAAAGAAGCGGCCCGCGACCGGCGCCCAGGCCATTTTTTCTTCACTTATAGAGGAGCGTGATGAGGGACGTCCACAAGACCCGGTCCCCACGGATGCGAGGGGCGGAAAGGATAAGGAGACATGAGAGAAGAAGGCATGAAGAAGGTAAGATTGATTGTGATGCTTCTGGTGTTGGGGGCAACCCTGCTCGCGGCGGCGGGGTGCAGCACGGGCGGTTGCTCTTTCAGGCAGAAAACTCCGACCGGACAGACCGATTACTACGAGCCGGGGCCCTCCCGGTCGGCCGGCAGATGACAGGAACCCCCAG
>JBEKJU010000291.1:0-5287 GCA_050011095.1 Syntrophorhabdales bacterium | reverse complement strand
CGGCAAGTAGAGGCGCCTCTCTGTCTTCGCGAGAAAGCCTCGAAAGGGCAAGGTCCGTCTCGGCGTCAGAAATGCGGGCATGCGGGTCGTCAGAAATGCGGGCGGATTGATCGTCGCCTACAGAGATTACCGATTTTGTCAAAAACCCGATCAAAAGGGTGCTTCGTTTTGCAGTACCGGCATGAGCGGGAACGGGCGGACCAGCAAAAGCGATCCTTTTCCCGGTGTCCCCGGCTTCTTTCGATACTTGAGAGAAGAACGAGGACTGCGTGAGACATCGATATGGTACTATCAGTTTGATCTTCGTTCGTTTGAGGGCTACCTCGGCCGTATAGGACTTCACGATCTTTCCGAACTGTCGCGAGTGGCACTGGGCGCTTTTCTCGTAGAACACTGCTCGGACCTGAGCCCGTTCAGCTGTACCGGACTTTTGAGCTCGATACGGGTGTTTCTAAGATATCTCTTCAGAGAGGGGATCATAAAACGTGATTTGAGTTAGCTCGATACGGGTGTTTCTAAGATATCTCTTCAGAGAGGGGATCATAAAACGTGATTTGAGTTCTGTTGTCGAAGGACCGCGCAAGTACCGTATGTCCGACATCCCCCGTTCGATCACCTGGGATGAAGTCCGGCGGATGCTGGAGGCCGTCGATCTCCTGACCCGTTCGGCAAGCGTGATTATGCGATCCTGCTTCTTTTGGTCGTCCTCATAGTCCCCTTCATAAACCTTCCTGGCTTTTGAACGAATTCAGTTTCGTCAATTCCAATCACTATCCCTGCGTGATTGTCGCAGTAGTGCCCCACATATCGCCCCTCTTTCTGCTCGCGGAAGATCGCTTCTGTCGATTTGTCGCTCATCAATGATCCGTCTCTTCCCCACCCCCGTGGTGAACCAGTCTTCCTTGGTGAACCGCACCGGCGCCAACTGCACCCATCCCCCTTCAATGCCTTCGCGCACCGCCCGTATGTCTTTAAGAGCACGAGAGACCTCATATCCCTTCTGCTCGTGCCCGGAGTCTGCATAGACCGTGACTTCAAGACAGTCCTTTTTTTCGTCAGCTGTGAGCCTTATGCCATAGTTGAGAAGCCACGGCAGCCGGAAAAGCACTTCGTCTACCTCCGGCAATGTGAGACTCCCCTCACGACCCAGGGGCGCCCTGCCATCCCATCGCCCTTTGACGGGCTCCATCCTTCTGAGGATAGTGCCGCAGGGACAAGGCTCAGGGATGAACCGGGCCATGTCACCCGTACGATACCGAACCAGGGGCATGCCTTTACGGGTCAGGGTGGTAAAGACTATCTCACCTGAAAGCCCATCCTCCAGAGGATTTCCGGTTACGGGGTCGACCACCTCGAAGTAGAGGTCCGCTTCCCGGAGATGGTATCCTGCGTGGGCTTCGCATTCTACACCTCCCCCGAGACCCGTCTCGGTCATGCCGTAATGGTTGAACACAGAACAACCCCACAGACGATTCAGCTCGCTCACAATTGCCATGGGCACATAATCTGTGCTGAGTAGAACGCTTTTTATCATTCCTTTCTCTATAAGGGACCCTGCCTCACTTCGCGCGAGGGCGAGCACTTGTGTGGGGATACCCACTAGAGAATCGATCTTGCGTCTCATGATCTCGCCTGCCGTGGTCCTCGTGTCGCGCACCGGCCCGTGAATGATACCCTGAACATCCATCCGCTTAAGTCCCCTCGCGAGCAGATCACCCACGCTGTCCGGTTTCTCCCCCGGCAGAAGGATAAGCACGCTTTGGTTAGGTTTAACCAGGGTGGACATACCAACACAAAAAAAATCAATGGTCAGCTCAAGGTCATCTTGTGTGAAGAAAAGGCGCTTTGGCTCCCCTGTTGTGCCTGAAGTCCCGAGGGTTACTACTCTGGTTATCTCCCCCTGAGGGACACAGAGAAACCTCTGCGGATCATCGCGGAGATCATCCGCAGAGGTAAAGGGTAGCCTGCCGATATCATGTAGGTGGGTGAGATGATCAAAACCTTCGAGATGGCGACGGTAGAAGGGGCTCATTTTACGCGCGTAGTCTAGTGTGTGGGCCAGCTTTTCCAGCTGATACGTACGAACGGCCTCCCTCGTCATAGGCCCCACACCGCCTATTTTCCTGGAAATCCACGCCTCCAGAGGGGTCTTAGGCATCAATGGCTCTCCTTATCCCGGTAGAGTCTTTGGCCCGTGATTCCGGTTAAATTATAGGCACAGAAGGGCACCAGGCGCCCGTCCTGCGCGACTACGCTGATGCAGCAGCGCCTGAGTTTTTCGAGGTCGAGGTTCCATGCGTACCAGGATGCTATGGTGACGAGATCCGGGTCGGGTCGACTTCGTGGCGTAGAATCCGCGAAGCAGAGGGGACACTCAAGGTCACATCGATTCGTGACCTCCAGCAAAGCAGAACATGGAAGCTGCTGATGCCGCTCGCAAAGACCGCAGTCAAAGGGGCAGCCTGAATCGGGGTGGGCATGACAGACCGGGGGATGGACGGGCTTTCCGGGCTGTAGCCAGGTGTCCATGGCAGGTTCACCCCGCCAGATAACGGCTTCGAAACGGCCGTGGTCCTGACAGTCTTTCACCATTACTGCTTCATTCCCGCGCATTACCCTGCGAGCGGGAATGCGGCTGAGGCAGACAGGGCATATGCTCTCCGTGTCATATGTCATACCAGGGCTCCTTCATTCGCACGTCTGTTCAGCCATCTTTTCCCCTGCCCAGGTCTATCCCGTGGGCATCAAGGATCTCTATCGCCTTGGCGTAGGCGGCTGCTACTATGGAGCCGCAGACGCTCTTGTCCGGGCAGCGCGTGAGGATATCATCACACCGAATCCCTCCGTACGCCTCGCCTATTACTTCTCTAAACCATGTGGCGAATTCATTCATCATCACGGGTAACCGTTCGTCCGCCTCTTCCTCTTCCGAGCCTTTTCCCGCGTAGAGGGATATAAGACAGGCCCCACCCGATAGGCTGCCGCATGCCTCCCCGCTCATCCCGACCCCGTCGCAGAGTCCTCCCACGGCCCTTATCAGTTCGGCATTGGTCCGGCGCTGGGCCTCAAGAGCCCCGATGAGCATGATTTGGCTGCAACAGTACCCTTTCTGCCTTAGCCGTAACATATGTAAACCAATATCATCCATGATGGCGTCTCCTTTTTCCTATGATACGGGCCTGCGGGCAATCAAGAGATAGTACCCCGGTCTACCGGCTTCCTTAACCCGTAGATCACCGCACGCTCCGCTCCAGAAACCGTCCAATGAGCCATGGGTGAGGATCGATTGGACCGCGAACTCCTTCAGCGCCTGTGTATGGTCTTCCCAGACCTCCACCGAGAATCGGTGACCTTTGAGAAGCTGTTCCATCTCTTCCCTCGTGCAGGCACCCGGTAACCCATATGTCTCACGCAGGGGGACGGGCTCAGTCACATACGCGGGCTGCGCCAGAAAGACATCATGAATGATGAGAAAACCTCCAGGCTTCAGAACCCTGGAAAATTCACTCAGGGCCGTGTCAATGTCCGGAACCAGGGAGAGCGCGCATTCACAAAGAAGGCCGTCCAGGGAGTTGCCCCCGAACGGAAGTGCCTCAGCCAGTCCTCTTGCCACGAAAAGCCGGGGCATCTCACGAAGTCCGTGGGTTATGTGGATCTCCGAGGGATCGAGTCCGAAGGCATGGATGCCGTACACATTCAACAGATGCGTTACTGTATCACAAGAGCCGCAGCCTATGTCGGCAACCCTGGCACCAGGTGCGCATTTGCAAAGCTTCATGGCCCTGTCGGTGAGGGGCAACCCGCCCGGCCTCATACTCGATCCGGTCCCGGCCATTTTAGGCGACCCCTTTTGCTTCCGCCCTTAAAGGCTTGGATGCATCACTTGTCTTCAAGAATCTTCTCCGCCTCCGCCATCTTCTTGACAGCCATCTCTTCGGTCACCATCGCCATGCCGCATTTCGGACAGTTAAGCATTTCCATTGAAAACGCGTTTCCCAGATAGTGGACCCGCACCTTCGCTTCTACCAGGGGCTCCCCACATTTAGCACAGATCCAACGACTCTGTACCTCGACCTCTTTCATGACCCTGCATTTCCCACGACTTCCATGCGGTGGCAGTATGCGTTGTGAACGCTGAAGCCCGCTTCTTCAGGGCTATATTCGACCCAGTATGTGACATGGGCCGGCTTGAAGGATGCAAGCCAGTGACCGAGGTCAGGGTTGAAGAGCTTGACCCCTGACTTCTCCGCATGGTCGATGACCTTTTGCGCATCTTCTATCAGAATCCGCCTCTCCTCCATGACCTTTTGCACTTCCGGCGAGATATGAAGGGTGATTTTCTCGTAGTCATCCATTTTCCCTTCCCGTGTACCCCACAATTCTTTCAGCAGCCTCTGTTTGAGCCTGTATCTGTTTTCATGACGTTCGGATAACCCCGGTACCCTCCGGCTTGCAGGATCCGTTTCGCCGCCGAAAAGGAGATCGAGGATATAGACGACCCGTTTGCCCGAGGCTGCAAGGGCATTCCGGCACATGGCGCAATAGGTCACATAGTCGGTCTCGCTCCGTGAGGCGCGCGTCTTCGCCACATCCCGTGCGAGCGGCGGGTTTGAGGCGGACATCAACCCACCGAACCCGCAGCACTCGGTCCTGTCACCTGAAAGCTCCAGCTCCTCTATGGCGTATCCTGATCGGGTAAGGATACGCCGCACGGATTGTTGCATGGCCGGTTCATGTCGTGTGGTGCAGGGGTCGTGGATCGCAAGGGTGGCGCATGGTCTCTTCCTGTCCACGGCCTCGGTGGACTCAAGTATATGCCACAATGTGGTGAACCGGGCATAGGGAAGATGCCCTTTTAAAATCTGATGGCAGGTGGGACAGGCGGTGATTATCACGGGGCGACCCAGTCTCTCCCAGTCCCGCGAAATATCCATGATAGACCCCTTAAAGAGGTCCACACGACCTGCCCATTGCGCAGGTGCTCCGCAGCATCGCAGCATAAGCCCTACGCCGCCTTTCAGTATTTTGCGGAGATACGCGTATGAGTGAACGATGTGGTCCGGATAGGCGGCGCCTAACTGGCACCCGGCGAAAAAGACGAAGGCGCTTTGATCCCTTCCCGGCTCATGGAGCGCGAGTGCAGACTTCTCGCTATTGCTTGAGCGCATGTCCTCCAAGGCAAAGTCGTGAGCCGAAGGGGGCATCTTATTTCGATCTACAAGGCCCACCCTCCCTTCCATGCAGACTGGCGCCATGGAAAGGTCGTGGGGACAGACCTCTGCGCATA
>JBEKJU010000290.1:0-4809 GCA_050011095.1 Syntrophorhabdales bacterium | reverse complement strand
GCGAGAAGCTCTTTCACCGAGGCCTCCATCGTCTGCATGCCGAGCTGCCTGCTCGTCTGCATTGTTGAGGGAATCTGGGCGATTTTGTTCTCCCTGATGAGGTTCCGCACCGCCGGCGACGCGGTCATGATCTCGAATGCTGCCACCCGGCCTTTCCCATCCTTGTGCTTGAAGAGGGCCTGGGTGATAATGGCCTGGATGGACTCGGAGAGCATCGAGCGAACCTGGTTCTGCTGTGCCCCCGGAAAGACATCGACGATCCTGTCGATCGTTTTCGGTGCCCCGCTCGTGTGGAGTGTCCCGAAGACGAGGTGGCCCGTTTCTGCGGCGGTGAGGGCGAGGGATATCGTCTCCAGATCGCGCATTTCGCCGATGAGCATGATATCCGGGTCCTCCCGGAGGGCGCTTCTCAGGGCATTCGCGAAGTTGTGCGTGTGGGGGCCCAGTTCCCTCTGGTTGACGAGGCAGCTCCTCGACGAATGGACGAACTCTATGGGGTCCTCTATCGTGACGATGTGTCCCTTCAACTCCCCGTTAATCAGGTCTATCATCGCGGCAAGGGTCGTAGATTTTCCGCTGCCCGTCGGCCCGGTGACGAGGACGAGCCCCTTTTCGAGCCGGCACAGGTCGATGAGGACCTTGGGGAGGCCCAAGGATTCGAAGCTGGGGATCGCGTTGGGAATGGTCCTGAAGACCGCGGCGTCGCCCCGGTTCTGTTTGAACACGTTCACCCTGAACCTGCCGTATTCACCGAGGGAAAAGGAGAAGTCTATCTCGAAATGCTCCTCGTAGGTCTTCCTCTGCTGGTCGCTCAGGATGTCGTAGATCATGTCGTGGATCTCTTCCTTGCCGAGGATGGGCGTCTCGAATTTCCGCATCTCCCCGTGGATTCTCACGTGCGGGGGCTCCCCCGCGCTCAGGTGAAGGTCAGACGCCTTGTTGTTGACGGCGAAGATCAGAAATTCGGTGATATCCATCGTACTCTCCTATCAAAGGGGCTCGCGTCGCCCCTTCCGCGCGACCCTTTGCGTGACACCCGCTTCGCGCACTACCCGCCGGCCAGCGGAGCCTTCCCCTCAATGCTCGCTTCGCTCGCCGTAGATTCCCCCGGGCATGAGCCCGTGGGAATCTACTTTTCCAGGCCCTCCAGTTCCTTCATGGTGGGCAGGTCCGTGACGTCCCGGAGGCCGAAGATTTCCAGGAACCGCTTCGTGGTCCTGAAGACCATGGGCCTTCCGGGGTCGTCTTTCCTCCCCGCGATCTCGATCAGCTTCCTGTCCAGAAGCTGCCTGATCGAGCGGGTCGAATCGACCCCCCGCAGGCCGTCGACCTCCCGCTTCGCGACAGGTTGCCGGTATGCGACGACCGCGAGCGTTTCGAGGACGGCCCTTGTCAGGCCCAGTTCCTTCTCCTTCACGAACCGCCTGACCCAGTCCCTGTAGTCCAGCCGCGTTCTCATCTGGTAGCCCGCCGAGACATCCACGACCTCCACGGCCCGTCCCGACGCCCCGTATGCGGCCGCGAGGCTCGCCAGCGCCGCCTGTAGTTCGAGAAGGGTGAACTCGGGCAGCCCTCTTTGCAGCCTCTTGAGTGTTATCGGCTTTGAAGACGAAAAAATAATAGCCTCTAAGATCCGTTCCAGCTCGGTCAACCCAGAAAGTCCCTCACCCTCTTGAGTACCGCGTCGCATCCCTCGGGATAGGAGTGCCATTCTATCCCCTGCTCTTTGGAAAACCAGGTGATCTGCCGCTTCGCGTAGTGGCGCGTGGCCGTTTTGATGCGCTCCACCATTTCCCGATATGCGATCTCTCCCGCCAGGTAAAGCACGATCTCCCGGTAGCCGATGCTCTGAAACGGCTTGACGGATCGCGGGTATCGCCGGAGCAGGGCCTCCACCTCCCCAACCCATCCCCGCTCCAACATGAGATCGACCCTCCGGTCTATCCTTCGATAAAGCTCATCCCTCTCGCGGGCCAGGCCGATCTTGCATGCGTCATACCTCGTCTCGGTAAACCCGTGGCGCTTTTGCCACTCGGACATGGTGATTCCGGAGAGGCGGGAGATTTCGAGGGCCCTCACCACGCGGATGCGGTCGTTCGGCGATATGGCGGCGGCGTATTCCGGATCACGCTGCCTCAGTTCTTCGTAGAGCCGAAGGGGGTCTTCGAGAAAGCGGCTTCTCAGCTCTTCCCTCAGGTCCGAATCCGTGGCCACCGCAAAGAGGCCATGGAAGAGGACGCGCAGGTAGAGGCCCGTGCCGCCCACGACGAGGGCCGCGGCCCCCCTCGACGATATCTCGCTGATCGCCCGGTCCGCCGTCTTCTGAAACATGGCCGCGTTGAACTGCTCGTCCGGTTCCGCCACATCTATCACATGGTGGGGGATGCGCTCCCGCGCGGCGAGGTCCGGCTTTGCGGTGCCGATATCGAAATGCCGGTAAACCTGCATGGAGTCGGCATTGACGATCTCCCCGCCCAGCCCCTCGGAAAGCCGGATGGCCAGGTCGGATTTTCCCGTGCAGGTCGCTCCGAGAATGGCGACTACCTTTCGTCTATTTGCCAGCATTATGGATAGTGGTATATAATAACTATTTCCATGTCAAGGATTATCAAGCTTACCGCCATCATCTTCTTTCTGCCCGCCGCCCTCGGCGTGGCCTTCGGGTACAGCCTTGTCAACTACCTGGAGATACCCGACGTCAAGGACCTCGCGCACTACGGGCCGAAGTCGGCCACCAGGCTCTATGCGGACGACGGGGCGCTCTTCGCCGAGCTTTTCGTGGAAAAAAGAATACCCATACCGCTCAAGGACATGCCGGACCACCTCCGAAAGGCCTTCATCGCCATAGAGGATGTGAGGTTCTACGAACATTCGGGGTTCGACCTCAGGGGCATCGGCAGGGCCATTTACAAGAACCTCGTGAGGCAGGGCATGAGTGAGGGCGCCTCGACCATTACTCAGCAACTCGCGCGAAACCTCTTTCTGACCCCCACGAAGAGCATGAAGAGAAAGATCGAGGAGCTGATCCTCGCGATAAACATCGAGAGGAACTATTCCAAGGACGAGATACTCAACATGTACCTGAACCTCATATACCTCGGAGAGGGCGCCTACGGCGTAGAGGCGGCGAGCTACACGTACTTTGACAAAAAGGCGAAGGAGCTCTCCGTGGCGGAGGCGGCGACCCTCGCGGGTCTGACGAAATCGCCGTCCCGTTCTTCCCCCTTCAAGAACCAGGCGAGAACACTCGAACGCCGGAATCTGGTCCTCCGGAAAATGCGCGAAGCGGGCTTCATCACCGAGACCCAGTACAGGACGGCCTCACGAGAGCCCCTCGTCCTTGCGCCTTTCAGGATACACGAGAAGAAAACGGGCTTCTTTATCGAGCAGACCAAGCAGTCCCTCGAAGAGTTCCTCCCCCAGCAGGATCAGATTTTCACGAACGGGCTGAACGTGCGCACGACGATAAACCTGAAGATGACCGAATACGCCTATTCCGCCATCGATAAGGGGATGAAGCTCTACCGGGAGCGAAACCCGAAGGTCGAGGTCCTCCCCGAGGTGGCGCTCATCGCAATGGAGGTCAAGACAGGCGAAATCAAGGTTCTCATCGGCGGCAAGGACTTCACGAACTCTCCCTACAACCGGGCCACGCAGGCAAAACGGCAGCCCGGCTCCGCCTTCAAGCCCTTCATCTATCTGGCCGCCCTCTGCCAGGGGTACAGGCCCGACATTAGGCTCCTCGACGCGCCCGTCTCCTACGCGGGCTCGACCGGCCAGGCCTGGCAGCCGCGGAACTACAACAATGAATACCACGGGTCCGTGACCATGAGGAGGGCCCTGGAGCTGTCGCTCAATTCGGCGACCGTGCGGCTTCTCGACAGGGTAGGGGTCTCGAATGTGGTGAGGCTCGCGAAGGACTTCCATATAAACAGCAATTTTTCCCCGAATCTCTCCCTTGCCCTCGGCTCGACAGAGGTTTGTCCGCTGGAACTTGCGGCGGCCTATGCCGCCATCGCGCGGGGAGGCGCCTATATCCCACCCGTGACGATAAGGAATATCCTCACTGCCCAGGGCGAGGAACTGCACCAGGACGCCCTGGAGGAGCGCGTCGTATCGCCCGACGCGGCATCCATGCTCGTCGATATGATGAAGGGTGTGATAAAGCGGGGAACAGCCGCGAAGGCCTCCGGGATGCCTTACGCCCTGGCGGGGAAAACAGGCACGACGAACGACTTCAGGGACGCCTGGTTCGTGGGCTTCTCCCCTCAACTCCTCTGCCTCGTCTGGGTGGGGTACGACAAGGACACCTATCTCGGCAAGAGGGAATCGGGGGGCACCACCGCGCTCCCCATATGGATGGAGTTCATGGCGAAGGCCCTTCCAGCGTATCCGAAGGAGGACTTTCAGGTCCCCCAGAAGGAAACCGTAACCCGCTATGTCTATCCGCCCGAGGAGGATAGCGGCGCGCCCGCACCGAACGGCGCGGCCTCTTCCTCCGGGTCCGCGCCCGGCCGGGAGAATCCCCTTCCCCCTGCACCGCCCGCGTCCCCGGCCCAAAAACCCCCCGTCGGCCCTCCCGCGCCGGGGCGGACGAATGACGGCGGACTCTTCTGACCCCACGCCCTGAGGGGTAGAGAACGTGGTTCATCCGGCTCTTGCGTAGCTCTATGGCCACGGGATGACCCGAAGTTTCACGCACCGATTACGATATACTGCTTCTCTTGACCAATTTTGGATACCACGTGGAAAACAGCATTGCTGAAATCATGAACAGGTACTGCGCGGCCTCAAACTTCCAGCCAGGGA
>JBEKJU010000289.1:0-4823 GCA_050011095.1 Syntrophorhabdales bacterium | reverse complement strand
GCCACACCGCAGCAGCTTCAGCTCTTCCTTGAGGCGCCCCGGCGCGACCTCGACGCGGCCAATCGGGCATTGGCGCGGATCAGGGCAGAACTGGGGGAAGAGGCAGTGGTGCGGGCGAGGCTCACGGAAGGGCATCTGCCGGAAGCGCGTTTCACCTGGGAGCCTCTTTCGCATCTGCCCGAGGCCCGCCCGCGTGCGGGAGGGACACCGGTGCTGGTCCGCCGCCACTACGTGCGGCCCGTCCCTCTTGACATGCGAGCGCGACGCGGGCCCGATGGGCGGCTTATCCGGGAGCTCGCCTATGGGCCGGTGGTACGTTGGTGGGGACCTTATATCCTCTCCGGCGAATGGCGGCTGAATTCAGACGAGCACGACCCTTCGTCCATACATCGGCGCTACTACTTCCTGGAGACACAGGGCGGCAATGTACTCTGGGTTTATTATGACAGCTTGCGACAGCGGTGGTTCTTGCACGGGCAGGTGGAGTGATAAACGAGTGACAGGCGCCCCGCACTATAAAACGAGCGTATGCGAAGCGCTGAGGGGGGAGTCTCCGACGGCTTTGCCGGTGGAGGGGGCGCTGAGCCCCAATAATAGCCAGGTGGAGTGATGAGCACTCCCTACGTTCCCTTATGGGTCAAGAGCTATCACTCCTTCCTTGAGGGCGCGAGCAGTCCGGAGGAGCTTGTCGAGGAGGCCAAGAGGCTCGGCCTGTCCACCCTTGCCCTCACGGACCGGGACGGCGTCTACGGCGTGGTGCGCGCCCACGTGAAAGCCAAGGAGGCGGGAATCCACCTCATCATCGGCAGCCAGATAACGGTCGCACACGTCGAGCACGACACGTCTCCCGCATCGTCCATCATCCTTTTGGCCATGGACCGCGCCGGTTACGCGAACCTCTGCCGTCTCATCACCCGCGGCCGGCTGCGCTCCCCAAAGGGGGAGAGCCATGTAAGCTGGCAGGAGGCGTGTGCGCATGCGGCCGGGCTCATCGCCCTGTGGGGAGGCGAGGGAAGTTTGCTTTCAGGAGAAGCCGACCCTACGCCCGTCGCGAGGCTTCTCAAAGACGCTTTCGGTGATCGCCTCTATGCATCGATCGACCGCCATCGCCGGGCCGAGGAACGGGAGGAGGAGGCCCGCACGATCCTGCGCGCCCATCGCTACGGCTTGCCCCTGGTCGCGGCGCCCGAAATTCTTTACCATACCGCGGCCAGGCGTCCCCTTCAGGATGTGCTCACCTGCATCCGTTACGGCGTCACCCTCTATACCGCGGGACGGCGGACCAAGCCAAATATGGAATACGGCCTTCGCTCTCCTTCCGGCTTCCACGCCCTCTATAAAGGGATGGCCGATGCAGTGGCCCGCACCGGGGAAATCGGAGAGCGCTGCACCTTCTCGATGGACGATCTCCGTTACCGCTACCCTTCGGAAAAGCTTCCCCTGGGATGCACCTCTTCGCAGTGGCTGCGTCAGCTCACCTTCGAGGGGGCGGACGGGCGCTACGGCGGGCAGGTCCCGGCCGACGTAGCGGCGCAACTGGAGAGAGAGCTGGCCCTGATCGACGAGCTTGATTATTGCGGCTACTTTCTCACCATGTGGGAGATCGTCCGCTTTTGCAAGGGGAAAGGCATCCTCTGCCAGGGGCGGGGCTCCGCCGCCAACTCCGCCGTCTGCTACTGTCTGGGGATCACGGCCGTCGACCCGGTGAGAATGGACCTCCTTTTCGAACGCTTCATTTCGCGGGAGCGCGCGGAGCCGCCGGATATCGACCTCGATATCATGCACGAGCGGCGCGAGGAGGTGATCCAGCACGTCTATGGCAAGTATGGCCGCGACCATGCCGCCATGGTCGCCAACGTGATCCGCTACCGGTCGAAGATGGCCGTGCGGGACGTGGGGAAGGCATTGGGCCTCCCCGAGACCTCCCTGGACCGCCTCGCAAAGCTCGTCCCCTACCACGGCGATATCGGACCCGAGCATCTGCGGATGGCCGGTCTGGACCCGCAAGGCTACGACCATCGGTGCCTGATCGCACTTGCCAACGAAATCCAGGATTTCCCCCGCCACCTTTCCATCCATCCCGGCGGCTTCCTTTTGGGACACGAGCCCGTCCATGACCTCGTCCCCATCGAGAACGCGACCATGGAAGCGCGCACCGTGATCCAGTGGGACAAGGAGGACATAGAGAACTTGGGTCTCTTCAAGGTCGATCTCCTGGGGCTCGGGGCGCTCACCCACCTGGACCTCTGCTTCAAGCTGATAGAGAAGCACCATGGGATACGCCTTTCCATGGCGACCATTCCGCCCGAGGATGAGGCCGCGTACGAGATGATTTCCCGGTCCGATACAGTGGGGGTCTTCCAGATAGAGAGCCGGGCCCAGATGTCGATGTTGCCCCGATTGAGGCCCCGCTGTTTTTACGACCTCGTGATCGAGATCAGCATCATCCGTCCCGGTCCCATCACGGGCGGAATGGTCCATCCGTACCTCCGGCGCCGCAAAGGGGAAGAAACTGTCGATTACCCCCATGAATCGCTCCGGCCGGTACTCGAGAAGACCCTTGGAATCCCGCTTTTCCAGGAGCAGGTGATGAAGCTCGCCGTGGTGGCCGCGGACTACACGCCAGGGGAAGCCGACCAGCTTCGCCGGGACATGGCCGCATGGCGGAAGAAAGGACGGATCGAGCAACACCGGGAGCGCCTGATCCAGCGCATGAAAGCCAAGGGGATCGCGCAAGATTTCGCCGAGCGCGTCTTCCAGCAGATCCAGGGCTTCGGGGAATACGGCTTCCCGGAATCCCACGCGGCCAGCTTCGCCCTCATCAGCTATGCCACGGCGTGGCTCAAGCGCCACTACCCGGCGGAGTTCGCCTGCAGCCTCCTGAACGCGCAACCAATGGGTTTTTACTCCCCCGCGACCATCATCGAGGACGCCAAGCGCCACGGGATCGAGGTGCGGCCTGCCTCCGTGATCGAGAGCGACTGGGACTGCACTTTAGAACCGCTAGACGGCGATAGGGCTTTTGCCGTGCGGATGGGTATGCGCTATATCAAGGGCCTGGGCCGTGCGGATTTCGACAGGATGGAAGCGGCCCGGAAAGAGGCGCCCTTCACGTCCGTGGAAGACCTGGCAATGCGCGCCGGACTGGACCAGGGAGCGTTATCTGCGCTTGCCGAGGCAGGGGCCCTAGAGGCCCTCGCTTCGGCAAGGCGCGCGGCCCTCTGGCAGACGCTTGGGGAGGCGCAGGCAAGGCGTTGTCCGCTCACGCTGAACGAGAAGGAGGCCGCCGTGGATTTTCAGCGACTGAACGCGTTTCAGACGGTCCTCTGGGATTACCGGACCCAGGGACACAGCGCCCGATCCCATCCCCTTGCCGCACTTCGAAAGGAATTGGGCGCCTCGAGACTTCCGACTGCCAGGGAAGTGGCCGCCTCATCCAACGGCCGGCAGGTGCGTTACGCAGGTTTGGTCATTTGCCGTCAGCGTCCGGGAACGGCGAAGAACGTTACCTTTCTCACCCTGGAGGACGAGACCGGCTTCGTCAACGTTGTGGTGTGGCAGAACATTTATGAAGCGCATAAGGTCCTGGTGAGAACTGCAAATTTTCTCGGGGTCACCGGCACGCTGCAGGTGGAAGAGGAGGTGGTCCATGTGGTGGCAAAGGCATTCTGGACACCCGAAGTCCGCCTGAGCGGCGCCCACGCCCAGAGCCGGGACTTCCACTGATGAAAACTTTGAACTTCTCTCAACCCGTATGCGCGTTGTCTGGCGGGCTGCCCGGCTACATGCCAGAAGACTTTCGCTCCGGGATGGGACGCAGGCCGCAAAAAAGGGTGGCCGGAGCCACCCTTGAAAATCGCGTTGTTCGTTATGCCGCTTTCCGATGCGCGTCCCTTTTCCGTTTCGGTGGTTTCCAGCCCATCGATTCCCAGACGGCGGGATTCACGGGAAGGGGCCGGACAGTCATGGTGTTGAGGTTGACGAAGGTGCCGTGCACCTTGACCTGCCCGCGTCGAAACATGTTCCATAGGATCTCCAGCGCGCAGGTGGCCACCCATTGGTTGACGAAGAGGTCCTGTCTCGCCAGAGCCCCCTGGAGCGAACAGCTCGGGCCCTGGTAGGGCTTTTGGGATTCTTCCTCCATAATCCCCCGGTAGAGATCGAGAACATGGGGGAGATGTGGCGGGCACGACTTCACCGGCTGCTCCACCTTGTCGAATGTCCCGAGTACAACCTGACCGGCGTCGGCAGTGTTTCCGGTATCGACCCAATAGGCAATCCCGCTATTCTTCCCAATGTCCCTGACGAGGTATCGCGCCTGCACGTCATCGACGGCGGATATTATTAGGCCGCCCGGAAGGCGCAATCCCTTTGACGCATTGAACGTATAAGCTTCCCAGCTCGTCCCGAAAAACATGTTGAGCCTGGTGACGAGGACAACCGCTTTGTTCTTTCCTATATCGGCAGAAGAAAAGAGCTGCCGCCCCACGTTCGACTGGCTCACGTTATCGCCGTCGAATACCCGGACGTGAAGGCCGGCGCTGCCCAAAGCTCCTAAAGCCTGGTTCATTCTCGCGAGCCCTGACAACACTTGGCTGCCTGTTCCTCCCGCCCCTATCAAGGCGATATCAATCGGTCGGCGGCTGGAGACGATGGAGGGATGCACGTAGTGCCTCAGCGGAGTCATGGGTCTACCTCCAAATCGTCGGGTAGCCAGGCAGTGTCGCCACTGCCCAGCCCCCTAAGAACCGTACGTGAGATTTTCACCTCATACGGCTCAAGCCTATCAAAACCGCCGCCTTCTCCGGCGGCGACCGGTTCCA
>JBEKJU010000288.1:0-4865 GCA_050011095.1 Syntrophorhabdales bacterium | reverse complement strand
GAAAAGGTGCTCAATTGTCCACCTTACAACTATATGATCCATACCACACCCATCGAGCTGATGGACGCCCCTTACTACCACTGGCACCTCGAGGTCATACCGCGGCTCACGAAGCTGGCGGGCTTCGAGTGGGGAACGGGTTTCTATATCAATCCCACGCCGCCGGAAGAGGCGACGATATTCCTTCAGGAGGCCGAGCTTTAGGAGGAAGGCATGAAGATTCTTTTTGCGTCTTCGGAAGTGTTTCCCTTTGCGAAAACAGGCGGGCTCGCCGATGTGGCGGGCGCCCTCCCAAAGGCATTGCAAAAACTGGGCATCGAGGTACGGGTCATACTGCCCAAGTATAAAGGCATCGAAGAGATGGATCTTCCCATAAAGTACCCGGGCTATCGCATCTCGGTCCCCGTTTCCCAAAGGATGGTGGACGGGGAGATCGCCGAGAGTCAGTATAACGGCGTCCCCGTTTACCTCGTCGACAAGGACGAGTACTACTACAGGGACAATCTCTACAGCACGCAGGACGGTGATTATATCGACAATGCCGAGCGATTCGTCTTTTTTTCACGGGCCATTATCGATTCCGTGCGGGCAACGGGCTTTGTGCCGGACGTGATCCATTGCAACGATTGGCAGACCGCCCTTGTTCCCGTACTTCTTCACACCGCCTACCAGCACGAGCCGCTCCTGTCGAGGATCGCGACGCTTCTCACGATCCACAATCTCGGCTACCAGGGGCTTTTCTGGCACCTTGACTGGCACCTCCTCAACATAGGCTGGGAATACTTCACGCCGAACTTCCTCGAGTTCTACGGGAAGATCAACTTGTTGAAGGGGGGCATCGTCTTTTCGGACATCATCAACACGGTGAGCAAGAAATACAGCGAGGAGATCCAAACGCCCGAGTTCGGGTCGGGCCTCGACGGCGTACTGCGGACAAGAGAGGAAGACCTCTACGGCATCGTAAACGGGACCGACTACGACGAATGGAGCCCGGAGACAGACCCCTACATACCGGCGCACTATGACGCCGGGAACCTTGCGGGGAAGGCCGCCTGCAAGGCGGCCCTGCAGAAGGCCTTCGGGCTGCCCGTCGAAGACGGGGTGCCCGTTGTTTCGAGTATCTCCCGCCTCACCGATCAGAAAGGGTTCGACCTCATTTCGGAAGGGTTCGAGAAGCTGCTATCGCTCGGTGTTCAGTATATCCTTCTCGGGACGGGCGAGCGCAGTTACCATGAGCTCTTCGCGGACCTCGCGGAAAAATATCCCCGGTCCTTCGCGCTGAGGATTGCCTACGACAACGCCCTGGCCCATCTCATCGAGGCCGGTTCCGATATATTCCTCATGCCCTCCCGCTACGAACCGTGCGGGCTCAATCAGCTCTACAGCCTGCGATACGGCACGATCCCCGTGGTGCGCGCGGTGGGCGGGCTCGACGATACGATAAGGGACGTGCCCGGAGACCCCCGGTCCAGGACGGGTTTCAAATTCTACGACTACACCATTGATTCCATGCTCAAGGCCCTGGAGCGGTCCCTGGCGGCCCGCCGCGACGGCCCGGAATGGGGGTCGATGGTAAAAAGGTGCATGGTACAGGACTTCTCGTGGGAGAAATCTGCCGAGGACTACAGGGTGCTTTACGAAAAAACCATAAAACACCATGAATTTCGTTAACATTCTCGGCAAGGTCATTGAGATATCCCACTCGAATCTCGAGATAGCGTCCCGCATCAATGCAATTCTCAATATCGTCTCAGGGAGCCTCCGTTTCGACGAGGTCCTTGTCTATACATTTGACAAGGACAAGCGGCTCTCATGCAGGTTTACAAACAGGAATAGCAGGCTCTTCGATCTTCTGAAGGGTTATCGCTGCCATGTGGGCGAGGGCGTGGTCGGCACGGTGGCACAAAAGCGGTCCCCCCAGTTTTTCACCTTCCGCGACGTGCCGCCCCGTCTGGGGTGTCTCTTCTATTCCCAGCTCGACGATGTCCTCCCCCGTTACAGGGCGCTCGCCTTCCTGCCCCTTGCCGACGACAGCTTCCTTTACGGCGTGCTCCTGGCCGGCTCCTCCTCGACGGAGGTCATCACCGCCACGGAGAAAGTGATCCTGGCCATTCTTTCGAGGGAGCTCGGGGGCATACTCCGCACCGCTGATCTACTCCTGTCCTCGAAGAAGCGCATCACGGAGCTTGCCACCCTTTCCGAGCTTGGCCGCGTCCTCACGTCGACCATGGAGCCCCACACGATCCTTGAGAATATCGCGCTCATCACGGCGAAGGCCCTGAATGCCTGGTTCGCGACGATCAAGCTCGATCTCGCCTTCGTGAGATTCAACGGTCAGAGGTTCACCTCGGGGACGATCTCATCCGACCTCGAGGAGCAGGTCCTCGACCTGGAAAACGAGGCGCTCAGGCTGGGACAGCCCGTCTTTAAGTCTGATTTCCGGACGGATGCGGGAGGCCCCGCGCCGGCCCTCGCGCTCTTCGCGGCGCCTATCAGGGCGAAGGACCGGGTGCTCGGGACGATTACCCTCTGCCTCAAGCGAGAACAGAGGGAGA
Source organism: Syntrophorhabdales bacterium (assembly GCA_050011095.1). Lineage (GTDB taxonomy): Bacteria > Desulfobacterota > Syntrophorhabdia > Syntrophorhabdales > WCHB1-27 > JBEKJU01. The sequence goes on along the minus strand of JBEKJU010000288.1, from coordinate 2,310 downwards.
TCGCCGACGATCAGGAAAACAGGTACCTCCTCAACACAATCGCCAACTACATTTCCGGAGGTCTCGAAAGCGCGCTCCTCAACATCAAGCTGAGGGATGCCCTGCGCGAGCTTGGCGATGCCCAGAGACGGCTGATCGAGCATGAAAAATTGCGCAGTCTGGGCGAGATGACGGCAAACATCGCCCACGAGATAAAAAACCCCCTCGTGGTTATCGGCGGCTTCACGAAGAGGCTCGCCCGAACCACGCATCTTGATGAAAACGAGAGCAGGTACGTAGACATCATCACGAGAGAGGTCGCCCGGCTGGAGTCGATCCTCGCGGACATCCTCAACTACGTCAAGGAGACGCCTCTCCTTTTCGAGCTATGCGATATCAACAATCTCCTCGACGAGGTGCTCTACCTCCTCACGTCCGATAAGAGCTGGTCCGACATCAAGATCGAAAAGACCTACGGCAAGGGTCTCCCCCTCACGCGATGCGATGTGCAGCAGATCAAGCAGGCCTTCATCAACATCCTCCTCAATTCCTTCGAGGCCATGCACGGAAAGGGGACCGTCACGATAGGCACGGAACGGACGACGTCCGAGGATAAACCTTTCCTTGCCGTCTCGATCAGGGACACGGGCGGCGGCATAGACCCTGCTTTTCTGGACAACATCTTTAACCCCTTCTTCACGACGAAGGAAAAGGGGATCGGGTTGGGTCTCGCCATTTCGAACAAGATAGTAGTGCATCACGGGGGCGTCATCGAGGTAAAGAACAAGGCTGGTGAGGGGGCACAATTCATCGTCTATCTCCCCTCCCAAAAACAGATCAATTGAAGAGGGGTGAGAAAGATGGAACAAGTAAGAATCCTGCTGGTAGATGATGAGGAACACATAAGGCTTCTCTTCAAGGAAGAGCTCGAGGAGGAGGGCTATTCCATAGATCTCGCGTCAAACGGCTTCGAGGCACTCGAGATCCTGAAGAGGGGTCGGTTCGACCTCATCGTGCTCGATATCAAGATGCCCGGCATGGACGGCATACAGACGCTCAGCGAGATCAAGAAGCTGAACAAGGACCAGCACGTTATTCTGTGCTCCGCCTACGGTGAGTTCAAACAGGATTTCTCGAGCTGGGTGTCGGATGCGTACGTGGTGAAATCGGCCGATATGCGGGAGCTCAAAGAGACCATCAAGCGCATCCTGGGGATATGACATGCACAAGGTGAGAAGGGCCATAATTCCGGCGGGGGGTTTCGGCACAAGGATGCTCCCTGCTACAAAGGTCGTGCCGAAAGAGCTGCTTCCGGTCGTCGACAAACCACTTATACAGTTCATCGTGGAGGAGATAGTCGGGTCGGGGATAGAGGAGGTCATCCTCATAACCGGCCGCGAGAAAGGCTCGATAGAAGACCACTTCGACAGCTTCACCGAGTTGGAGCTGTTCCTGGAGAAAAAGAAAAAACACGACCTCCTGGATATGATGAAGAGGCTGTCCGGCATGATCCGCATCGTATCGGTCAGGCAGTCCTACCCCATGGGCCTCGGCCATGCGATTCTCTGCGCGCGGAACCTCGTGAACAATGAGCCCTTCGCCGTGCTCCTGCCAGACGACCTCATCATCGCACAGAGACCCTGCATCGGGCAGCTCCTGGACGTATTCAACGAGTACGGTAGCCCCGTCATAGCCGTGCAGACCGTGCCGGACGAGAATGTCTCCCAGTACGGAATCATCAGGCCCGAGCCGATAAGGGACCGCCTTTACGGGGTGAGGGATATGATAGAGAAGCCGGCCCAGGGGGACGCCCCGAGCAACCTTGCCATTATCGGCCGGTATGTGCTCCCGCCCGAGATCTTCGCCATCCTGGGCGAAACGCAGGCCGGGATCGGGGGAGAGGTACAGTTGACGGACGCCATAAGGCGGCTCCTCGACACGATGCGCGTTCTTGGTCTCGAATACGAGGGGGTGCGCTTCGACGCGGGGACAAAGGCGGGATTCATAAAGGCGAACCTCTATCTGGGCTTGCAACACCCGGAAATAAGGGAGGAGCTCGGCTCCTTCATGAGAATGCTTGACCTGAGCGAATTTTTGAAATAGGATATTGGCCAGTGGGGGGGGTGTAGCTCAGTGGGAGAGCACCTCGTTCGCAACGAGGGGGTCGCGGGTTCGAATCCCGCCATCTCCACCAACTTATCCCCGGTGCTTGCAACGGTTTTCACAGCTTTTTGGTAGCAAAGGCACATCGGTATTACATCAGTGGGACCTAGGGAGCAGCTCCCGAGGTCCTTTTTTATTGTCGGCTGTCCCCAATCTTGGGGCTAGCGT
>JBEKJU010000287.1:0-4879 GCA_050011095.1 Syntrophorhabdales bacterium | reverse complement strand
CTCCGCTCTCAGGGTCTGGGCCCCCGCCTGCGCAACCGGGGAGGAGGCCTATTCCATCGCGATGCTGCTCCAACAGGAGCTCGATCGTGCCGGCAAAACGAGGGAAATCCAGGTCTTCGCAACCGACGTGAACGACCAGGCCCTGGAGAAGGCCCGCGAGGGGACATACCCGGCAACCATAGCCACGGACGTGCCGGCGGAATATCTCGCCAAGTTCTGCACCTCCTCCGAAGACGGCCTTTCGTTCACGATCAACAAAGAAATACGGCAGCTTGTCGTGTTCGCCAAGCAGGATATCCTCACCGACCCTCCTTTCTCCCGTCTCGACCTCGTCATCTGCCGGAATCTCCTCATCTACCTCGAGCCCGATGCCCAGGAGAAATGCGTCGCTCTCTTCCATTATGCCCTTAAAGAAGGGGGATACCTCTTTCTCGGTGGCGCAGAATCACCGGGCCGGAACAAAGGCCTTTTCGTTTCGCTTGCCCACAAGAAGTGCCGCATCTACAGGAAGATCGAGACAAAGACATCCACGAGGACGCCCCTTGCGGTACCCTTCGCCTCGGAGCATCTCCCGCTCCCGGCAAAAAGGACATCGAGCCCGGGCATTCGCCCATCGGTCATCGAGCTCAGCCAGGAAGTCCTGCTCGATGAATTCGCGCCCGCGGCGGTGACGATTAATCAGAACTACGATATTCTTTACAATAACGGCCCCACAAGCACATACCTGCATCAGCCCCGCGGACCGCTCACGTCGAGCCTGCTGGAACTCCTCCCCGAGAATGCGAGAAACAGGATCAGGGGTGCCATATACCGTGCAGGTCAGGACGGAAAAGCTGTTGCCGTCCGGGCTGACGTCCCTGACGACTCCGGACGGATAAGGCAGGCGACCATTCGCATCTCGAACCTGCGGGAGGGCCTCTATCTCGTCATATTCAGGGAGAAGGGGAGCCCGTCGAATGCGCCCGAGGAGATTTCCCCGGACGTCATCGACATGGAGGAGGCGGCGGTCCGTCAGCTCGAACGGGAGCTTTCGACGACGCGGGATGACCTCCAGAGCCACATAGAACAATTGAAAAGCCTCAATGAAGAGCTTCATTCCTCGAACGAAGAACTCCAGGCGGCGAATGAAGAGCTTGAGACTTCCAGGGAGGAGCTTCAATCCCTCAACGAGGAACTCACCACTGTCAATACGCAGCTCCAGACGAAGATAGAGGACGAGGAAGAGACGAACAACGATCTCAACAACTTCCTCGCAAGCACGAACATACCCACCATCTTTCTCGACCACCAACTGCGGGTCAAACGCTATACCCCCGCCATGTCGAGGCTCATCAAGCTGCTCCCCGGCGACGTGGGACGGCCCATCATCGACATGTCGCAGGCGCACCTCGGGCCCGATCTCGTGAGCGATGCCCGATCGGTCCTTGACAATCTCACCCCGGCAACAAGAGAGTTCGGGATCAACGGTGTGTGGTATGTCCGGAACATACTCCCCTACAGGACCTCCGACAACCGCATAGAAGGTGTTGTCATCACCTACGTGGACATCAGCGAGAGGAAACGGGCCGAGCTGTCGCTTTCGGAGAGCGAAGCGAGGTATCGGGAACTCGTCGATAATGCCAACAGCATCATCATCAGAATGGATCGCAACGGCGTCGTAACGTTTTTCAACGAGTACGCCCGGAAGTTCTTTGGCTACTCCCGCGACGAGATCATAGGACGTAGTGTGAAAGTCCTTCTCCCCGACACGGAGACCGCCACCGGACGGGACCTCGACGAAATGGCGGACGCCATTCTAGAGAACCCCGATCAGTTTGTAGAGAACATCAACGAGAACGTGCGGAAGAACGGAGACCGGGTGTGGGTCTCCTGGCGAAACAGGGCGATCAAAGATTCTCGGGGAGACGTGATCGGGAATCTCGCAATAGGACAGGACATTACCGAGCGGAAAGCGGCCGAGGAGGCCCTGGGGCAGAGCCGGGCGAAGCTCGATGCGGCCCTGGCGAGCATGTCCGACGCGATCTTCATCGCCGATGCCGAGGGGCGATTCATCCAATTCAACGATGCCTTCGTCACCTACCACCGTTTCAGGGACAGAGAGGAGTGCAGCAAGAAGATCGAGGATTGCGCCAATTATCTGGACGTCTATTTCGCAGACGGGACACCCGCGCGCCCCGATATGTGGGCAATGCCGAGAGCCTTACGGGGGGAAACGGCGTCCGATGTCGAATACATGCTCCGCAGGAAGGACACCGGGGAGACGTGGTGGGGGAGCTACAACTTTGCACCCATAAAGGGCAAAGACGGCGAAATGGCAGGCGCCGTCGTTGTGGGCCGCGAGATTACCGACCGAAAGGCGGCGGAAAGAAGGTTGCAGGATGCCCATCGCCTCCTCGCCGACGTAATCGACGGCAGCCCTTCCCCCATCTTTCTCAAGGACCGGGAGGGGAAATTCATCACCGTCAACGCTCCCCTGGAGAAGATGCTCGGCATGACGCGGGAGGAGCTCAAAGGCAAGACCGACTACGACATAGCCACAAAGGAGATGGCCGACTATTGGAGGGCGCACGACGAACAGGTCATGAGGACCGGGCAACCCTTGCAGATCGAAGAAGAAGCCGATCTGAAAGACGGTCATCATGTTTTTTTGGCCAACAAGTTCCCGTTGGTGGATGTTTCAGAACAGATATGCGGGGTCTGCTCCATCTCCCACGACATCACCGCGCAGAGGCAGGCCGAAGCGGCGTTGCGTGAGAATGAGCAGCGGCTCCGGATGTTCTACGAGTCGGGGCTCGTGGGGATGTTTTCGTGGCACCTCGACGGACGGATTACCGAAGTCAACGACCGGTTCCTCCAGATGGTCGGCTACAGCCGGGAGGATTTCGAGGCAGGCCGGATGAAATGGGCCGAGATGACCCCGCCGGAATATTGGCCGCTGGACCAGCACGCCATGGAGGAGCTTAGAGAGACCGGGTTGAACACGCCTTATGAGAAGGAATTCATCCGCAGGGACGGGAGCCGCATTCCGATCGTCATCGGGGCTGCGACGGTCAATGAGGACCGGACGCAAGGGGTTTCATTCCTTCTGGACAACACCGAACGCAGGAAGGCGGAGGAGTCGCTACTGCGGAGCGAAGGGCGGTGGAATACGGCAATCGAGCATTTTGGCGAAGGGGCAATCATCGCCACCGAGGCGGAGCAGGTGATTTATTGGAATCCCGCAGCACGGGCGATGCACGGCTTCACGAGCGCCGATGAAGGCATTGGCCCTCTCGATGAGACGCCCAACACATTTCAGCTATGGACGCCGGACGGTCACAGGCTGCTCCCGTTGGAAGAGTGGCCGATGAAACGTATCAAGCGGGGCGAAACAGTGCGTAACCTTGAGCTTCGGCTACGCCGTCCCGATCAGGGCTGGGAGCGCATTGTTTCCTATTCCGGGGCTATGGTGGAAACAACACGCAGCGAACGTCTGATATTTCTCTCCGTCCATGACCTGACCGAGCAGCGCAAAGCCGAGGAGAAGACCCTCAGACAGACCACTCTCATGGAGGGCATCAACCGGATATTTCAAGAGGCGATTACCTGCGAATCGGAGGAACAGTTGGGCACTGTCTGTCTGTCGGTCGCGGAGGAGTTGACGGGCAGTAAAATAGGATTTATCGGTGAAATCCACCCGGATGGCCAACTTTACGACATCACCATCAGCAACCCCGGGTGGGACCTCTGTAGAATGTACGATTCGACGGGGCATCGCAGGCCCCCAGGGACGTTCAAGATTCACGGCCTCTATGGGCACGTGCTGGAACATGGCAGGAGCCTGCTCACCAATGACCCTGCCGTCCACTCCGAGAGCATCGGTCTGCCGGAGGGCCATCCACCCCTGACGGCATTCCTTGGTGTGCCGCTCGTCGAGAAAGGAAAGACCATAGGGCTCGTTGGGGTAGGTAACCGTGAGGGTGGCTACAGCCCGGAGCACCAACAGATACTTGAGGACCTTGCCCCTGCCATCGTCCAGGCGCTACTACGAAAGCGGGCCGAAGATGAGGTTCGTAAGTCGCGCGACGAACTCGAGCAGCGGGTGCTCGAGAGGACCGAAACCCTGCGGCGGCAGGCGGGCTTGCTTGAACTTGCCTACAATGCCATTATTGTCCGTGATCTTAACAGCAAGATCACTTTCTGGAACGCCCGCGCCGAGGAGATCTACGGGTTCACCCGGGATGAGGCCCTCGGCCAGGTGACCCACATGCTCCTCCAGACCCGATTTCCCGTACCCTTCGAGGAACACATGGCGGTCCTCGCCGAGAAAGGCAGGTGGGAGGGAGAGGTCAGCCACACGACAAAGGACGGCCGTCAGATCATAGTCGCCAGCCGGCAGGCCCTGCAGAGGGACGAAACAGGCCGACCTGTCGCGGTCATGGACATCAATCTCGACATCACGGAGCAGAGGCGCGTAGAGGAACATCTCCGCCAGGCCCAAAAAATGGAGGCTCTCGGGACGTTGAGCGGTGGTATCGCCCACGACTTCAACAACATTCTTGCGGCCATCATCGGCTTTACGGAGCTCGTGGCCAGCCACGTCGACCAGGGGAGCCGGGACGCACATAGCCTCGAGAGGGTCATGGAGGCGGCCATCCGCGGCCGGGAGCTCGTGAGGCAGATGTTGACCTTCAGCAGGAAAACCGAGCACGAGAAGAAGCCTGTCAGATTGAGCGCCATCGTCAGGGAATCCGTGAGGCTCTTGCGGGCTGCCGTACTGCAAAATCCACCCTGCCTCGAACACCAAATCCAATCTTAACCGAACACCCAATCCGATGATGCCCAAACGGTAGGTCCGATCCTCCTCGAACACTTTTTCCCTCAGAGTGGATTCGGTGTT
>JBEKJU010000286.1:0-4911 GCA_050011095.1 Syntrophorhabdales bacterium | reverse complement strand
GCGAGAAAGCCCTCACCGATGGCTCCTTCCTGAGCACGGTCTACGGGTCTGAGAAGGACCGGCGTCATAACTGCCACGGAATCGTCGTACGGGTAATCGAATACACCCTTGAGGGCATTTCGCTTTGCCTCGCAATGGTGATACACGCCATTGATACCCCTTTTGAGAATCGAGAAATACCCCTCGACGGTGTTAGTAGTAATGCACTCGCCGTTCTCCATGCGGACATATTCTTTCTCATTGTGGTTGACCTTGGAGTGCTTACGGTCGAAGCCCACAGCGTCCAAAACGGTAGAAGTGTCGGTCATAAGATGCGCGTCTTTGGCGACGATCTTGTCTACAATCGGTCTCAGGTTTCTTGCTGTTACTTTATCGACGTGGTAGGACTTCACGTTGCCGCCCCGCTGCACAAGAGAGAAGACGGGGGCTTTATTGGCAGTGTGAGAAAGCCTATCCTTCGGGCGTTCCCCTGGCTTGTTCTTCAACGGGCCTACGCGGAGTTTGCCACCGATAAATGTTTCATCCCCCTCGACTATTCCCCCGAAAGGGCCGTTTGGCTCCTGATTCATAGCGTGCCGTATCCGATGAGTCATAAACCATGCGGTCTTGAGAGTTACCCCCAAAGTTCTGTGAAGCTGGTTGGAGCTTATGCCCTTCTTAGAGGAGCACATGAGATAGATGGCTTGGAGCCACTGATGCATAGGAACGTGGCTATCCTCGAAGATGTTCCCCATAGTCACCGTAAAAGGCTTGCGGCAGGCGTAGCACTTATACAGGCCCCTTCTGGTGGTCTTGCCCTTGAGTTGTCCAATGCGGGTCTTCTCGCCGCAATGAGGGCAAACCGGGCCTTCCGGCCACAATTGGGACTCGATAAAATCATAAGCGGCTTGCTCGTCTTGGAACCGTTTCGAGGAAAGAATTGACTCGCTCATCGCTCTATCTCCTTTATGCTCATAGTGTAGCACAGGAGTTTAGGTATGTCAAGTATAATATTCCGGTTTTTTTATCCGCATGGCCCGCACCGTCCGCGAAAGAGGGTTTCAGGCTGGGCGGGCGGATGGTTGCCGCCTCTTTCGCGATAAGCGGCAACCATCCTCGTGTTGGAGGGATAGGGGTGTGTGAGGGGTTTATTGCAATATCCGCAAGGTCCGGGGAACCGGCGGACGGATGTCCTCCACCCTTCGCGCGGCCCTGCAGATGGTCATGCCGAGTTGCTTATCTTCGCCACATCTTTGTTGTCGCATCACAGCCCTCCTTGGCGTACTACCGACCCACGCTGTGCGACCCACCGCGTGGGTCCTGAATGGAAGGGTAGAGATATCGTGAGGCCTAGTCTGATGGAATGCAACTGTCGTGCCGCTGTCCGGGTCGGGCCCAAGGGCTTGCACGCGCCTTATATCCCTCGGGTTGGAGGAGGTATAGGCGAGAAAGGGCGTGACAAAACTGTCGAGAGACGCGCCTGCCCTCGACAGTTTTGGCCTCGTACCGCGTCGCCTTCCTCGTGCAACTGTTGGGCGGAAAGTCGGAACGAGGCGTTTTAGCCGGTCGCGGCGGAGGACTGGAGGCGTCCGAAAACGGGGGCTTATTGGCCCTGCGGGGGCACCAGCACCTTGTGCTCAGGCACCCACCTGCCGCTTGCGTACTGACCGGGAACGGTCACCCAAACCCCCGAAGGGGACGACTGTTCCTCCTGTTCGTAGCCGGGCGCCAAGCCTTCGGGCGGGGGGGCGGACGCCTGAGGGACAGGCACGTCGTAGACAGGCGCCGGGTACGGGTAGGCAGGATCGTAATAATAGGGCGGCGGGTAGGCGTATGCAGGATCGTAATAGGGGTAATACCAGGGGTACCAGGGGCCTGCGCCCACGAAGAACCCCGGTCCGTACCATCCGTGGCCGCGCCAGCCATAATAGCCATGTCCACCATAGTACCCGTGTCCACCGGACGAATGGCCCCCGCCCCCGCCTCCCCCTCTGGCCGCCTGGCCTTGCCCGGCAAGGGCAAGGATGAGTCCGAGCAGGATGATGGATAAGACGAACAGCCTTCTTTTCATCGTGCTTACTCCTCGAAAGCTCTGAAAAAAACAGGCCTCCATGAGACTTATTATACCCGCATCCGGTATTTGTCAAGGGAGCCGGCGGGCCCTGAGTCAGGGCATACGCATTGCGACTGCCTTTCAGGAGAGAGAGGACTGATCCGGGGAGGGACGTCGGATCAGAACATACCCGTGGGGAGTTGCGCCCGCTCCTTGGTGCACTCCCCCGTTGATTCCTCGGAGCATTTTTGCCCGTCCACCCACCTGGCGCCCGACAGTCTGGCACCGGACAGCCTTGCCCCCGTAATGGACGTCCCCGTGAGGTCCGCCCGGGACAGGTCCGCGCCCGACAAATCGGCGTTTGTCAAATTGGCGCCCGACAGGTCGGCGTCGGCCAGTCTTGCACCCGACAGGTTGGCGTTCGAGAGCCGGGCGCGGGACAGATTGGCATGCGAGAGGTCGGCTCCGGACAAGTTTGCGCCTGCCAGGCTCGCGCGGGCAAAAAGGGTGTTTCGCAGGTTGCTGTTGGAGAGGTCGGCGCCGGACAGGTCCGCCCCGGAGAACGTCGCCCCGGAGAGCCTCGCCCCGGAGAGCTTTGCGTCGACGAGCGGAGCGGCGGTGAGATCGCAGAAGGTGCACTGTCTCTCCGCGGCGAGCTTGTCCATATCGGTCTTCTTGAACCCGTATGAGACACCCGAAAGAATCCCCCCGATGAGAATAAGAGAAAGAACGAAAACGAGCCTGTTCCTTTTCACGGATGACACCCCTTTGAAAAGTTTCGCTTCGCCGGCCGTCATTCCCTGTACGGTGCGGTGGCCGAATCTTCTCTTATCATAGCCGGAGGCCCCTGTGCAACAAGATTCGTCACTGAAGTTTGCCCGGTTTTCTTACCTTGCCAAAATAAGGATTGCCTGTCGCTGCGGGAAGTAATGCCGAAAAAAAAGGGGCGAATGTGTCGCCCCTCTGAGACCTCGCTGTCTGTCCATTATGGCCTCGCCGGCTGCGGAGGCATTTCGCAGACTCTCGTAAACCCCCACATCCTCGCTGAAATAGCCGCGCCGCTGAAGAGTGTCGCGCCCCCCAGCGAGAGCATGGCTACCAGTGTCAGCGTGAAGGGGACAACGCCCACAAGGGAAACGATCCCAAGGGTGATTGCCCCGAGTCCGAGGAGAATCTGTATCCCCGACCCCGCGGAAGCCGCCTCTCGCGCGACCCTGCGTGCCATTTCGTGCGCCGCGCCGCACTGCGTCTCAAGATCCATAAGGCGTGTTTGAACTCCTACCCCGAAAAGCAGCGTAAAGCCAAACATGATAGCCGCCACGGGCAGCAGGATAGTCGGGACCACACCCAAAAGCGACAGCACGCCAAGGGCAATGCCCGCGATGCCGCTTATGAATTCAGTCGTCATTCCGATAGCCATCTCGCCCGTCTCGGGCGTAGTCCGCGTGATCTGCGTCAACACCGCGTTGAAGCGGGAGGCTATGGAGCCGCTCGCCATGAGAAAGGCGGCGCCGACGGCAATGGTCGAGACCGCGAGCAGCGCCTCTGGCAGCATGCCCAGGAGCCCGAGGATAGAAAGAACTATTGCCCCGGCGCCCGCAATCGTCTGTGCAAGTGACCCGCCCATTAGTATTCCCTCTATCGGACGTGCTTCCTCCGCGCCCGTAAAAGGTCCCCGTTCCATCTCTCTATGATCCATCCCTGTGTTCATGGCAGACCTCCTTCAAAAACGCTCCCTCCAACTCCTCTACCCTCCGTTGGAGATGGACTTAAAACTTTTATTTTAAATCCACACGGAAAATAATCGCTCCCTTCAAGTTTGTCAAGGCTATCGAGCGGCAGCGGGTCACGAGAAAAAGGTAGCGGCGGGGCGGGTCACGGGGCGGCGAAGGGGGGCGCCCGTGAGGGTTTCAAGGAACTCTGGAATTCCGCGCCGTATACTAATCATCAGGGCATGAATTATCACGCGTGTTGTTGCGCCTCGTCGCAAATGGCGATCTTCCTTGACAAAGAACTGTTTAAGAGCCATAATTCAATTATTCCGGGACATCACAGGGTTTATGAGGCTTAGAGGCGCCTTCCGGCCTGGGGAAGGACAGGGGGATTCCTATTACCCGGATCGGACCTTTTCAGGCCGGTAATACGCTAGGCTATCAGGCAAAGGAGGGGCATGGCAAGGCGAAGTCAGCACAGTTTCTTGAAGCGGCAGAAGGAGTTGAAGCGCAAGGACGAAGCTGCCGGGAAGATGGCCCGGAGACATGGCAAGGGCGACGCGGCGAAAGACAAAGGCGAGGACGAGGAGCAGTCCCAGTCCATTGCCCCGACCGGCAACGAGACGGAGACGGGCAACGAGGCGGAGACGGGTGACGAGACGGAGACGGGCCCTTGACGAACCCGCAATCGATGCGGCGGAAAGTCCGGTTCAGGGTCTGCAATGAATAGGCGCGTGTCCCTATCCGATCCGTCTCACCCATGATCTCGCCGAGTATCTCTCCCGTGATCTCTTCACGCGGGGATTCACGTAATTCCTCTTCTCAGGCACGCCGTTTTTTGTCGTAAACGGTTCCATCATACATAATAGCGGGCATGATGAGAAAAGGCCCGCGAAGACGCAACGACCGGCAATGGTTAAAGGTAGCTCGTTGTCTTTTCTTTGCTCATGATCGATCTCCTTGCTCGGTAGCACTTTTGTCCCACCTATCAAGGTGCGCGTCTCTGCGACGGACCACGGCACGGGACAATCGGAATGATGCGGCACACAAGATAGCGACATCACAGGTCAATTCTAAAATTCCTCTCCTTAGGGCTCGGAAGGAAATAAATGAGTCAGATGGCGAAGGATTTTTGGCCGATCGGCGAGGCGCGGAAAGGCCAAATGT
>JBEKJU010000285.1:0-4932 GCA_050011095.1 Syntrophorhabdales bacterium | reverse complement strand
TGAGATCCGAAACAGGTTCTTTGGATCCCGCAGCCCATGCTCGATTTCAAACGACAGTTCTCGGTTGTTGCTCACCGGGAAAACAACTTTTTGTAGGTCGAACAAGGTGCGGCTATCTTCCTTATTGGTTTTCCCAAGAAGAGCATCATCTGCTATATTACAAGTGACTATCGTCAGAAGCCTGATGACAAAGGAGGTAGAAAGCTGGTTCTGCCTCGCCCCATGACGACACTCGCGCCCGGAAGTTCGGCCGCCCGGTTGTACTGGTTCACTTCATTGTGTTTGCCAAGAGGGCATTAAGGCGGGCGTTTGAATTGCGTACTGCATCTACCCGGCGGGGGTTCCAGACGATGGCAAGGAGGAGTTAGGGTGTCCTCATAACGTGCTTATTGACAGCTTTCACGATCACAAATTGTTTATTGACAAGAACATGTATGTATGACATCATCAAATTAAAGACCGACTTTTCGTGATCTGAATTTCGGTGAGCATGAGGCAACAAGCAAATATTTGCAGGGAAGGAGGTTATACATGGCAGACGAGCAGCAGGGCTGGTGGAGTCTATTTGTCAGAATGGCGGCGCCGGTCATGGAGAGGATGAACAAGCTGGGCTTATTGCAGAAGCTGATGGTGGGAATCTTCGTCCCCATCCTGGTCGCGTTTCTCGTAATAGGCGGCATGCTCTTCGTCACCGTGGGCCCTTTTGTAAGCGTCAAGCAACTCGGATCCAACAGCCTGAAGGAACTGGGCGAGGCGAGCGTGAAGGAATCGACGATTTCCTTGAATAGGCTCGGAGAACTCATCATTCAGGACAAAGCGGACAGTGTGGCAAAGCAGGTCGATATTTACCTGGAGTCGCATCCGGGCCTGTCGGGCGCCTCTTTGCTCAACGACGTGCGCCTCCAGGAGATAACGGTTCAGAGGGTTGGGGAAACGGGGTATACGGCCGTCCACAACAATAAAGGCATCAACTATTTCCATGTCAATCCGAAGATCGTGGGAAAGGACCTGCATGGCCTGGCGGACAAACTCCCCGATTTCGTGAAGCTCATGCACAAGGGGTTACACGGCCCGGTGGGCGGATACTACAACTGGAGGGACGTCGACGGGAAGGTGCGGTCGAAATACATGTTCACCACCCCCGTAGAGGGCACGGACCTGGTTGTGGCGGCAACGACCTACATCGACGAGTTCGGAAAGCCGTCGGCTGCGATCCTGGGCAAGATGAAGCAGATCGAAGGCATATACGCCTCACAATACGACAGGAGAATGGCGCTTTTTCTCATCATCGTTCTTCTTGACCTCGTGGTCTTGCTTTGGGTCGTTTATCTCTACTCGGCCTCCGTAGTGAGACCGATCCGCCACCTCTCGGACATGGCTGACAGGATCAGCATGGGCGATCTCGAGGCGACGGTTGCCGTAGAGGGACAGGGCGAGGTTGCCAAACTCGCCCTGTCGATCGAGAGGATGCGGACGAGCGTGAAAACTGCCATAGAGCGGCTCGAAAGCAGGAAAGGACCTGGCTTAGCCCGTACGTAGGGGGAGTTGTATGAAAGGACCTAAGGTTCCGCCTTGGAGTATCCGGGCCTTGTTGTGTGCGATTGTCCCCCTGTTTATTTTGACTGGCCTGGTCTCTGGCCAAGGCGCCCAAGAGATGGTGCCGAATGCCGGGGAAGGCCCGATGACCGCAGAGCCGGCACCGCCGGCGCAGCTTGCCTGCACGTATGCGATATCGCCTGCGGAACACTCGGTCTCTTCAGTGAAGGAGACAGGCAGCATCTCGGTGAGGGCGCCCGACAACTGCGACTGGACGGCAAGGTCCGACTCTCCCTGGATCGCCGTTGGTCCGAACGCCAAGGGGAGAGGCAACGGAACGATCACGTATTCTGTTGGCGCCAACCCGGCGGCTGCCGGCAGAGTCGGCATGATCGCGATAGCGGGACAGGTGTTCCAGGTGGCCCAGACAGAAGGGCCGGTCATACAGTACGCGTTAACAATGTCGAGGGCAGGAAGCGGCCGGGGCGCTGTCTCCAGCAGACCTGCAGGGAAAGTTTTTAGGAAAGGAACCTGGGTGGCGGTCCGGGCCGTTCCCGACGACGGCTCGGTTTTCGCCGGTTGGAACGGGACCTGCCCGGGAACGTCCGCAAGCTGCAACCTTCAAATGACATCCGACAGGACGGTGACGGCAACCTTCAAGCTCAAAACCTATATCATACACGTGCCCGTACCCTTCAACGGCATGATTCATCCTTCGGGCACAATAAAGGCGACGCACGGCGAGAAAAGGAGGTTTCAGGTGATTCCGCTTCCGGGTTACCGCATCTCCGACGTCCTGGTGGACAAGGCTTCAGTCGGCGCCGTAAACTCGTATACGTTCGACAACGTCCGTGCCGATCACGTGCTGGAGGCGGTCTTCGTGAAGCAGTAGGCTGACGAGGTAAAGGGTAAGGGAAAGGTGCATCGAAGGCGAACATGGCTCATGCGGCGTGCGAAAATTTTGATGCTGAACGATGAGTTGCGGCGTGGGTCACAGGAAGAGACATGTATCTGAAGTTTTATAACCTTACAGAAAAGCCTTTCAACATCACGCCCGATCCACAGTTCCTGTACCTTAGCGAGAGTCACGAGCAGACGCTGGCCTCGATGATGTACGGGATAGACAAACGAAAAGGTCTTGTAGCAATTACGGGCGACGTTGGCGTTGGAAAAACGACCATGGTGCGTGCCTACCTCCAAAAGGCCAAGACTGCTGATTTGGAGGTGATCTATCTGTTTTACCCCAATGTGACCTTCCGGCATCTTGTCAAGACTATTTGCCAGGAGTTGGAACTGGACCTTGCCGCAAACGACCCTGCCAATATGGTGAACGGCCTCGGTCCCGCCTTAATGGACCTGCGCAGGCGTGGGAAGAACGTCGTTGTGGTAATTGACGAAGCGCAAGGAATGCCTGTTGATACCCTCAAGGATTTACCTATATTTTTCAACCTCGAAACGGCCGCTGAAAAATTGATCCAGGTCATGCTTGTTGGACAGACCGAACTGGATGAGTTGCTTGAAAAAAATGAGTTGCGTCAACTGAAACGGGGAATTGCCGTTCGTTCGCACATTGCGCCCCTGACCCCCCAAGGCAGCCTCGCCTATATCAAGCACCGGCTGTCCGTCGCGGGGCTGAGCGGCGATTGCATCTTTGAGAGGAAAGCGATTGATATTATTATCAAGGCAGCCGACGGTGTGCCGCGAATGCTCAACATTCTGTGCGACAACGCCCTTCTCGCCGGATTCGGGTACCAGAAGAATCCCGTCACGGCCTCGATTGCGAAAGAGATCGTTTCAGATTTGGCGTGGTCCCGGAAGGCGCCCGATGTTCGGAAGGAACGGGTTGGCCGCACCCTCATCTCGCCAAAGGAGGAGAGCGGCAGTCATATCGATCATCGGCAAGCGGCTTCCGGATTGACGTCTGGTCAGTTGTTCCAGGCGCCTATTCTCAGGAAGTTGTACCGGCTGACTGGACGGGTTTCCCAGCTCTTCGATCTGGTGTGCGACCGGGCCTTATTGGAAGCACGCATCCACGAAAGGGAAGGGGTTGACAAAGAAGCGCCCAGGATGACTGCCGCGCCATCCGATGGGCGGAACTACGTGCGGAGGGAGACGCATATGTCGGGTGATTTCATTGGAGATCTTTCGGAAATAAGGCTCTTTGATCTCGTAAAGCCCCTGCTGGACGGGAGAAAGTCAGGCATGATAGTGATTGAGGGGGCTGACGTGCAGGAACTGTACATCGAAGGGGGGAGCGTAGTCCATGGCAGGAACGGCCCCTCGGTTGGGGAAGAGGCGGTAATCACGATGATGGACCTCGATGAAGGCCGCGTGATGTTTAACTGGCGGTTGTCGCCCGAGAAGCGGACGGTCAGCATGTCTACGGAGGAGTTGATGTTGAAGTGGACCCATCAGGAGGAGGAATGGAAAAAGACCATAGAAATGATTGGTTTCTCTGATACTGTGTTTTCGATCGTGGTCGACAACGGCGGGAAGGACCGGCTTATCCTGGATAAACAGTGGGGGGTGCTGGCGCTGTGCAATGGGATGCGTAGCGTTTCCGAGGTCGCCGCGATGCTGGACCGAAACGAGGTTGAAGTACGCCAGACTATCAGTGACATGGTCGGGATGGGCCTGCTGGAGAAAGCGGGGGAGGTGGTGGCGGCGCAGCCGAAAGCAAAGGCTACGGTCACCGGCGAGTTCTTTGCAACAGTGGAAACGGAACTGAAAAAGGTGGTGGGCCCCATAGCGAGGGTCATTATGAACGATACGCTGGAGGACTTCGCCGAATCGCGGAACGCATTCCCGAAGGACCGGGTGAAGGCCTTCGTAAAGACAGTAAGTGAACAGATCCTGGAGGCGCCCAAACGCGAGTCCTTTGAAAAGGCGCTACAAGGTGTTTTGCGGGGAAATGACTGAGCATATGCAGGAAGGAAGACAACCGGGGGTACGTTCAATAGTTGTGGATGACAAATTGAACGCATCCTAAGATTTCTCCGTTATGCATCCTGGTTTTGAATTAACCCAAACAGTGCCGTTGCCCTCGGCGCACCTGCAACGTGGAGCCTGACAAGGCCTTTTCGTGCTGCCCTTCAGAGACTACTGCTGGTGCGGTTTCTTGGCCCACCTCCGATTCTATTGCGTCAAGCGTCGCCAATTGCAGTGCAGTTACTACCTCCGATATCGGCGTGCAAATACCCGCTGCACCGCTGACCCGGCCATTACCTGCTTTTCCGCGGTAATGGTGAACCAGAAGCAGTTTATCCTCGTCCAACAGTAGTCGGTGAACGTGTGCCACGTAAAAGTACAGAAGAGATGAGGGCAGGTCCCTCGAAGTCGGCTTACAGGAGCGGGCTTCAAACCACCTTAAGCTGCAATGGTAAAGAGCCATTGTGG
>JBEKJU010000284.1:0-4940 GCA_050011095.1 Syntrophorhabdales bacterium | reverse complement strand
ATGGATATCATCCGCTTCGGGATGAGCCGTTGCGAGTTGCCGAGGAGGGCTATGGCCTCTTCGAATCCCTGCTCCGCCCCTTTCAGGAGATCGAGGTCGACAAGGCCCTTGCCGCGCCCCAGGCACTCCCTGGCATGCATGGACGATATGCCCGCCTCGCTCAGGGCCTTTCGCGTCTGGTTCATCTTGTTCATCCTGATGACGGCCATTATCTCCTTCATAGGGGCACCTCTTCGGCGCCGCCTGCGGTCTCCTTGACCCCGGAGCTGACCGTGTAGATCTCGTCGACGGGCGAGACGAATATCTTGCCGTCCCCGAACGCGCCCCTGTCGCCCGTCCTTGCGGCGCCCATGACCGTCTGGACCACCAGGTCCTTGTCCGAGTCGGGAACGACCATCATCAACAGGTCCTTCGGTATCTCGTCGTAGGTGATCTCTCCGATCTTGATCCCCCGCTGCTTGCCGCGCCCTGAAACGCTGATCCGCGTTACCGCGGGAAATCCCTCGGCCATGAGACGCTCGAGCACCGCGTCAACCCTCTCGGGCCTCACAATCGCCCTTATCATCAGCATCTGTTTCCTCCTTTCGCCGAACGTCCGGGTCCTGCCCTTACTGTCCGACGCCGTACTTTATGATCAGGCCCTCAAGCTCGTCCGTTGAAAGCGGCTTGGGGATGACGAACATCCCGTTCTCGTCGATCGCCTTCCCGAGCCGCCGATATTCGTCGGCCTGTTGCGCCGCGGGCTCAAAGTCGATCACCGTCTTGCGGTTGATCTCCGCCCTTTGGACGACATTATCCCTGGGGATGAAGTGGATCATCTGGGTGCCGAGCCGCTCGGCCAGCATCTGGATCAGCTCGGCCTCGTTGTCGACCTTCCGGCTGTTGCCGATGAGGCCGCCGAGACGGACACCGCCGGCCTCGGCGAACTTGAGGATGCCTTTGCAGATGTTGTTCGCCGCATACATGGCCATCATCTCGCCCGAGACGACGATGTAGATCTCCTTGGCCTTGCCGTCCCTGATGGGCATGGCGAAGCCGCCGCAGACAACGTCGCCGAGGACATCGTAGAAGGCGTAATCGAGGCCAATATCGTCCGAATAGGCCCCGAGCTGCTCGAGGAGGTTGATGGAGGTGATAATGCCCCGCCCGGCGCACCCGACACCCGGCTCCGGCCCGCCCGACTCGACGCACCTCGTTCCCTTGAAACCCAGCTTCATCACGTCGTCGAGGTCCAGGTCTTCGCCCTCGGCCCGGAGGGTATCGAGAACGGTCTTTTGAGAAAGACCTCCCAGGAGCAAGCGGGTCGAGTCCGCCTTCGGGTCGCAGCCGACGACCATGATCTTCTTTCCCATTTCGGCAAGGGCCGCCACGGTATTCTGAGTAGTGGTCGATTTCCCGATGCCGCCTTTCCCGTATATCGCGATCTTCCTCATGTGTTTCTCCTTTTCGGCCGGTAGCCTTGTAAACCCGTGTTTTCAATAATTGTGCCATGTGAGGAAAAAGGGGGTTAACAAAGGTCTCATGTGAGATAAGACATGTAATGCCGGTGACTTCCACGACATAGACCGGTCTTGCCCTCTCATAAGCATTCAGCGTGAAAGGGGGCCAGAGGCTACGCACAAGTGGGAAAAATCGGACAAGCCTACATTAAGGTATGCTTTTGAGCGCCGTTGCTCTCCTGTTCGGGAGCTCCATGGCGCAATCGTCTTTGCCTATCGCCTTATGCAGGTTTATGGATATTTATCTTGACAGGAGTGGTGAACAATGTGTAAGTATATACCATACTATGTAGATCATGTTACTGATGAATAGAGTACCGGACGAAACGATGACAAGAGAATAAAGCCTAATCGGAAGAAAGGAGAAAGGAGGGTGCAGGATGGGTGAGCGGGAACAGCTCTTTCAGGACCTATCCGATGCAGTTGTAGCAATGGACGAGGGTCGTGTTGTGATGCTCGCAAAACGGGTGATAGAAGATGGCATTGACGCATACGAGGCAATAGAGAAAGGGCTGTCTCACGGCATGGAAAGGGCCGGTCGCCTTTTCGAGGAAGAGGAATATTTCGTCCCCGAGCTTCTCATCTGCTCCGATGCCATGTATGCGGGCCTCCACCTCCTGAAGCCGCGCCTCACGCGGACCAATGACGGTCCACAACATAGGGTCGTGATAGGCGTCGTCGAAGGGGATACGCATGACATCGGGAAGAACCTCGTGAGGATCATGATCGAGACGTCCGGCTTCGACCTGCACGATCTCGGCCGCGACGTACCTGCCAGGAGGTTCGTGGACAAGGCCCTGGAAGTGGACGCCGACATCATCGCCATTTCCACGCTCATGACCACGACCATGGAGGGGATGAGCGAGGTGATAAGGCTTCTGAAGGAAGCGAACGTGAGGGACCGCTTCAAGGTGATTGTCGGAGGGGGTCCCATATCCAAGGGGTTCGCCGACCGGATAGGGGCCGACGGTTATGCTGCCAATGCGGACTCGGCGGTCACTCTGGCCCGCGGGCTTGTGAATGACGGGCGGGGGACGAGCCAGGGGAAGGCGTATGCGTGACCGGCTCACGCCTGTGGAGCGCCTCGACCTCTATGGCAGGGGGGGAATGTCGACAGGCTCCCTTGCGTACCCATACTGGGTAATACGGCTGCCAGGGTCATAGGGGCAAAGGTTTCCGAGCTGAGGAACAACGGAAGGCTCCTGGCCGAGGCCCAGGTGGGTGCATACCGGCTCTTCGGGTACGACACCATACGCATTTTCACCGACCTCTACGTCCAGGCAGAGGCCATGGGCGCTTCCGTTATCGTTCCCGCCGACGAGACGGCGTATCTCGGCGCGCCGGCGGTCAGGGGTATCTCCGGTATAGGCGACCTCAGAGCGGCCGATCCCGCGCTGGACGGCTGCCTTCCCCAACACCTCGATGCAGCGCGGATAGCGGTGCGGAAGGTGGGTGCGGAGGTTCCGATCACCGTGGCCGTTACCTGCCCATTTACAAACGCCTCCTTTCTTGTTGGTACGGAGAATCTCGTTCGTCTTGCGCTCAGAGAGCCTGCCCTGGTCGACCGGCTGTGCGAGCTGTCACTCGAAACAAGCCTCTATTACGCCGGGGCTATAATCGAATCAGGCGCCGCACCCAGCCTGACCGACCCTATGTCATCATCAACGGTCATAAGCCCGGTCCTGTTCAGACGGTTTTCCCTGCCCTATCTGAAGCGGCTCATCGACCCCATCCACGCCGCGGGAAAGAAGGTCACCCTCCATATCTGCGGGAAGACAAACAGGATATGGAAGGACATGGTCGGGGCGGGGGCGGACTGCATCAGCATCGATAACCGGATCGACCTTGCCGACGCTGCCCGAGACGTGGGGGACCGGGTGAGGTTGATGGGCAACGTCGATCCAACGGATGTGATGCTACAGGGGACGGCCGACGATGTGCGGGAGGCGGTGCGGACGTGCGTGATGAAGGCCGGGCGGGCCCCAATGGGCTATATCGTGGCCTCGGGCTGCAGCCTGCCCACGGAAACGCCCTTTGAGAACATCCACGCGATGCTCGATGCGGTGAGAGAGATAGGCTTCCCGGTGACCGTGGGAAGACCCCCGGAGATAGGGTGATGAAAACGCCAAGCCCCAGGGAGCGCCTGCTTGCCGTCTTGCGCAAGGAGCAAGAGAAGGTTGACCGGCCCCCCGTCATCTGCGTGGGTGGTATGATGAACGCAGCCGTTGTCGAGATCATGGAGAAGACCATCCACAAGCTGCCGGAGGCGCATAGGGACGCCCGGTTGATGGCTGCTCTGGCGTTCGACATTCACGAGCAGACAGGCTTCGAGAATTTTGCCCTCCCTTTCTGCATGACGGTGGAGGCGGAGGCGCTCGGCAGCACGGTCAGCCTCGGAAGCCTTTCCTCCGAGCCGAAGATAGAGAAAGAGGCCTTCCCGTCCGTCTCCCTTGTCGAGATGCGCGACTTTGACAGGGCCGTCCGCCCGGGGAGGATCGAGACGGTGCTCAAGGCCGTGGAAATACTCTCACAGTCCCACCCCCACCTCCCCGTCATCGGAACCCTCACCGGCCCTATCAGCCTCACCGCCTCCCTTGTCGATCCCCTCACCTTCTACAAGGAGCTGCGGACAAAACCGGAGCGAAGCCACGAGGTCCTTGACTACGTCAGCGACTTTCTCGGCACATTCGCCGAGCAGATGGTGGAGCGCGGCGCATCGTGCATAGCCATCGGCGACCCGAGCGCCACCGGGGAGATACTCGGACCCCGGGCGTTCAAGGAGTACGCAGTCCGGTACGTCAACCGTGTCGCCGACCGCGTGCACATCGCGGGCGCGCCCGTCATCCTCCACATCTGCGGCAACATGAACTCCGTGAGGCATCTGCTGCCCGAGATGCGCTGTGACGCGATCAGCCTGGATGCCCTGGTGAGCCTCGCCAGCGTAAAGGAGGACTTCCCGGAACTCGTGACCATGGGGAACGTGAGCACCTACCTCCTCGAATTCGGCGATGCCCATAAGGTTGCACGGACGACGAGGCGGCTCCTACGGGATGGCGTCGACATTATCTCCCCGGCGTGCGGCCTCTCGACGTCCACGTCCCTCGATCTGATCAGGGCCATGACCCGAACGGCAAAGGAGACCCATCCCCGTGGCTAAAGTCACGTTTTTCCCGGCGAATGTCAGTGTCGATGTCCGGCCTGCCTCCACGATTCTCGAAACGGCGCCGGCATCGAACAAGGAAGGGCTGACTCTGCTTTACCGGCTTTTCCTTTCGGAAGCGAGCCGCATGATAGGTGAGCCGGCCGACCGGTCATGCATCACCGGGAGGCATATCTGCAAGGTGGTGTATAGCGGTAACACGACGATGCTCCACCTCGCCACGAACATCGACCCTTCCCCCCTGGGCAGGTATCCCTATACCCCGATTCTCCGGGGTGGGG
>JBEKJU010000283.1:0-4942 GCA_050011095.1 Syntrophorhabdales bacterium | reverse complement strand
ACCCTGTCAGGGCCGACGTCTGTTAACAGGCCAAAAAGGCTCGGCGGGGAGTACTATCTACAGCATCATCCGCAAGGGACCAACACCGCCGTTTTTGGTACCCGTTTGAGCGGCGCCAACACCACCCCCTGGAAATCGATTCTGGCGCAATCTACGCGACCACTTCATAGCGTGCCCCCTCCTCACAATCCCGGTCGCCGTCCGGGTACCCGCGCCGAAGAGGCGTGGGTGGTGCCTTTGAATGCAACTCGGTATCGTGCATCAATTCAGCTCTGGGAACAGTTATTAAATCTTTATTGGTGGCCGCTAATACGGTGTCACTGCAATACGGTTGACATGCACCCGTTTTTCTGTTATTTTTCCTGAACGTGTGTTCAGGAATGAGCAGGCAGGCATCATATGGGGCGCGGGGAAAGATCCTCGCGGCGGCGCACCAGATATTCGGAGACAAGGGCTACAAGGGGGCGACCGTAAGGGAGATCGCCCGGACCGCGGGCGTGGCCGTGGGGGGGCTCTATCCCTATTTCGGGAGCAAGGAGCAACTCTACGTGGAGGCGCAGCGGGAGAGGATGAAGCAGTATAACGAGCGGATTCGCGAGTTCGAGAATGCCGACCCCCCGGTTGCGATCAGCCGTTACATCGAGCACCATATCGAGTATATAGGCTCGAAGAAGGAGATCATCGCGCGCAATTTCAAGGACTACGACCTGGGGTTCGTCAAGCCCGCAGCAGGCGGGTTTTTCGCGCATCAGAAGGAGTTTCTGGAGGCAATCATAGACAGGGGCGCAAACCAGGGGCTATTCCGGGTCTCCGATTGCGGGCGGGCCGCCCTGTTCATCCTCTGTCTGCTGAAAGGCGGCGTCTTTTATGACGTTGCGGGAATGATAGACCTTGCCCGGTCGGGTGATGCCCTTCGCCGGCTGGTCCTGGACTTTCTCCGGTACGAGGAGGCGGGTGGCGAAGGGCATCACCCGACCGGCCCGTGAACAGGATGGGCAGAATATTCCTTCGAGGCCATTGTCGTCTAATGAGCGGATTCTCATGTCGTCCTGCGTGGGGGCCCCGTTTATCCGGCTGGCGCACCCGGGGGAGTTTCACGAAGATGACAACGGGACCGGGACCCTTCAACCGGGGGAGATGACCGTGCGCGCCTTCGCCTTAGCCGCAATCGCCGTCATTCTGTCCCTTTTGCCCGCCACGGCCCTGCCTGCGCCCCTCACCCTTCTTGACGGTCTCGGGATGGTAACGGAGGAAAACCGCATCGTCAGGATCAAGCAGGAGGAAGAGCGGATATCCCACGCGGACACCGTCATCGCGCGGTCGAAGCTCCTGCCGAGCGTCAACGCGTCTTACGGACAGACCTTCCTTGAGAACCAGCCGGGGCTGCGCGCATTCGGCCTGGTCGCCCAGACCGGGGAAAGAAGCTTCTATACGTACCAGCTCGTGATCCAGCAGATCCTCTACGATTTCGGTGGGGTGACTTCCCTCTATCAGTCCGCGAAGCTGATGGAGGATACGACGCGCCTTGATACCGTGAAGACCAAAAATGACGTCGCCCTCGTCTTCTCCACGCTCTACTTCGATGTTCTCGAATCCGAGAAGATGATCGCCGTCGCGGAAAGGGAGATAGAGAGCCTCGCCTCCCACGCGCAGGTGGCAAGGGACCTCCTGCAAAGCGGTCTCATCACGAGGAACGATCTGCTCCAGGCCGAGGTGAGACTCGCCGACGCGCGGCAGAAGCTCCTGAACGCGCGGAACATGAGGAGGATAAACGGGGCCAGGGTGGATAGCATGCTCACCCGGCCGCTCGCCTCTCCCGTCGAGGTAATCGAGGTGACGCGGCCCTACGCCGGGCTGCCGCCGTACGAAGGGGCAGCCGAGACCGCGGAAAAGGACCGGCCCGAGCTGAAGATCGTCGACGCCACGCTCGCTGCCCTCCGGTACGAGGAAACGGCGCGGAGATCGGAATACTTTCCGAAGCTCCTCCTCCAGGGCGAACGGGACTACACCAAGAACAAGTACCTGACCTACGAGGGGAACATGGGCGTAAGCCTCCTCGTGAACCTGAACCTCTTCGCGGGAGGCAGTACCTCGGCCGCCGTGCAGAAGGCGCAGCTCGCCCGGTCGAGGCTCTCCGTCGAGCGCGCGAAGCTGGCGGACGACATCAGGCTTGAGCTGGAGAAGTACTATCTCGACGCAGTGAACGCGAGCGAGGCGATCAAGGTCGCGCAAGGGGCGATCTCGCAGGCGGAGGAGAACCTCCGGATCACGAAGCTGAAGTATGAGGAGGGCACGGGCATCGCGAGGGACGTGACGGACGCGATCGCCCTGCGCACCCTTTCCGAGACCAACTATTACCGGGCCCTCTATGACTACTACCGCTCCGAGGCGGGCTATCTATATGCCATGGGGAGGAACCTGAAGGACGAATATGGGAGATGAGGCGGGACCGAAGGGGAAGGGCATGAAAAAATGGGCCATAAGAGGGGTAGTGGGGGCGGCGGTCATCGCGGGCCTTATCTGCGGGGTTCTTTACCTCCTCTACTCCCTTTCCCATGAGAGCACGGACGACGCGTACGTCACCGGGGTGATCGTGCCGGTTGCGCCCGAGATAAGGGGGAGGGTAACCAGCGTCCACATCACGGACAACCAGTATGTAGCGGCCGGCGACCCTCTTCTCGATATTTTCCCCCAGGACTATACGGACGCGGCCAAGGAGCGGAGTCAGGCAGTCTCCACATTGACGGCTGAAACGCATGAACTGGAGGCATCCCTCCTGCAAAGGCAAAAGGCCGCCGCCGAGGCCCGGGCAAATTTTGAGGCAGCCGCGGCGGAGGAGACCCTCGCGGAAAAGGAGCTGAAGCGCTACGAGCGACTGGTGAGAGGGGACGCAGCTTCACGCAGCCAGTACGATCACGTGGAATCGGGCTGGAAGGTCGCCCATGCCCGGAAGGAAGCGGCCGCATCCGCCGTCGATGAGGCCCGGGAGGCGATCGAGGCGGCGCGGGCCAAGCTTGGCACGCAGGATTTCAGGATCAAGGAGGCCGAGGCGGGCCGCAGGCTCGCCGAGTTGAACCTCAGGAGGACGACCCTCCTTGCGCCGATCTCCGGAAGGATCGCAAAGAAGAGCGTCGATCCGGGAAAGTACGTGCAGCCGGGGCAGGCCCTCCTCGCCATCGTGCAGCAGGATACCTGGATCGTGGCCAATTTCAAGGAGACACAGGTGAGGAAGATGACGGTGGGCCAGCCGGTCGAGGTGAAAGTCGACGCCTACCCCGGCACCGTCTTCCGCGGCCACGTCGACAGCCTGCAACCCGGCACCGGCTCCGTCTTCAGCCTCCTTCCCCCCGAGAACGCAACGGGCAATTTCGTCAAGGTCGTGCAAAGGCTCCCCGTGAAGATCGTGATGGACTCCCCCTTCGACCCCGACCATCCGTTATGGCCCGGCCTCTCCGTCACCCCGACCGTGGACGTGGGCCGGCAAACCGGCTCCAAGCTGTCCAGGCGATAGACCCCTGTGGACGGCGCCTATAAACCCCAAAATAAATGGCTCGTGACGGTGACGGTGATGACGGGGGCCATGATGGCCGCCCTCGACACGAGCATCGTGAACGTGGCCCTGCCGCACATGCGCGGCTCCCTCGGCGCCTCCGTCGAGGAGATCACCTGGGTCTCGACGGGCTACATCCTTTCGAGCGTCATCATCATGCCCATCATCGCGCTTTTAAGCTCGCGGTTCGGGCGCAAAGGGTTCTTCCTTTTTTCCGTGGCGATCTTCACGGGCTCTTCCATGCTCTGCGGGGCTGCCTGGGACCTGCCCTCGATGATCGTCTTCCGTGTTATCCAGGGCATAGGCGGCGGTGTCCTCATACCCCTGGCGCAGGCGATGTTGCGGGAGGCTTTCCCCGTGGAGGAACAGGCAACGGCGATGAGCATCTACGGCCTCGGCGTCATCCTCGGGCCCGCCTTCGGGCCGACCCTCGGCGGATGGCTCACCGACAACTACTCCTGGCCCTGGATATTCTATATCAATGTCCCCGTGGGCATTCTCAACATGCTCCTGATCGTCCGCTTCATCGAGGATCCCCCCTACCTCGTCAGGGAGAAGGGGTCCCTCGATGTTTCGGGCCTCTTCCTCATGGCGGTAGGGCTCGGCTCCTTGCAGATCATGTTGGAAAAGGGCGACCAGAAGGACTGGTTCACGTCGGCTATGATACGGTATCTCGCGGTCGCCGCGCTCATGGGTCTTGTTTTGTTCGTCGTCAGGGAGCTGATGGCGAAAAAACCGGCGGTCAACCTGCGGATACTGAAGGATATCAATTTCGCCTCGGGCAGCTTTCTGGGCGGCACCCTCTCCATGGGTCTCTTTTCAAGCCTCTTCATCCTGCCCCTCTTCCTGCAGCAGCTCCTCGGCTATCCTGCCTACAACGCCGGTCTGGCGCTCATGCCGAGGAGCCTCACCATGGCGGTGACGATGCCCCTCGCGGGATGGATGTACCGCAGGATGGGACCCCAGTTGCTGACAGGCCTGGGGCTTTTCGTCAACGGTATTTCATTCTACCTGCTGTCGCTCCTTACCCTGGATGTAGGGTACTGGGACATATTCTTTCCCCAGGTCCTGCAAGGCATCGGCTTCGGCTTCATATTCGTGGCCCTGAGCACGGCGGTGCTGTCAACCATAGAAAATCCTCTCATGACCGCTGCCTCCGGCCTTTATAACGTGATCAGGCAGGTATTCGCGAGCGTCGGCATTGCCCTGGCCGCCACCTTCCTGACCCGGGGAGAGATCAGGTACGGGGCGATACTCATGGAGCATGTGACGGATTACAGCTACCTCACGTCGGATACGCTCCGCCAGATTCTCTCCCATCTCTTCACGAGCGGGGCGGCCGTGACCGGCACCGACATGGAGGCGCTCAAGGTCATGGAGGGGATGGTCGGA
>JBEKJU010000282.1:0-6472 GCA_050011095.1 Syntrophorhabdales bacterium | reverse complement strand
TGGCCGATCGGCGAGGCGCGGAAAGGCCAAATGTACTGGATGTACATGACCTTTTCGCAACGAAGCGGGCGGACAAAAAGACGAGCCAGATGGCCCATTTATTTTCTGACGAGCCCTAAGGCGCAAGGGCGGTGCGCGCCGTGATTCCGGGGTGCCTCTTTGGTACCCGGTCAAAGTGCCTGCCCCGCGGTTAGGCGGACGGACGGGATGGTCCAAAGACCTCTATCCTCGCGGCCCGTTTACACTTTTATTTCGCATCGACAGTTGGAGAAAGATAAAGGTAAGCGAAACTGGATGGCTCGGAATCCCTTGCAAATGCATTCCAAGAAAGGACCCGTAAAAAAATATAACCGAAGCTACGGACAACCAGACGGCTTGTCAGGGCCAGGGACCAAAGGAGCGGCCGAGATAATAAGAACCGAAACTGAGGCTGTTGGCACCCACTAGAATACCCGCAAATACTCGCATAAATGGACCCCCTCACCCCCGCGCAAACCAATGACGGAAATCTTGCCTCCCACGTCTGGGCCCCCGCGTCCGTCGCTCGGTAAGCCTGCCGAAAAGCCGGACGCCGGCAGCAAGGAAGGCGGACTCCTTCTCAGGCTCTTGAGAGACAGACCAAAAATCACTTACCTGTGAGGCTCGTCAGATAAGGCGCGCCCAGCGTGCCGATAAGGTTTCTGGTATTCTCAAACGTGTTGAGATGCTCCTCCTCGTCCTTGAGGAGGTCTTCGAAAAGATCCTTCGAGACCTGGTCTTTTTCGGCGGCGCAGAGTACGGCCGCCTCATTGTAAAAGCCTATCACATCCGACTCCAGGGCGATATCCGTCTTGAGCATGTCGGTAATTTCCTGGCCCTTCACCGCCTCTCCGGCGGGTCTTGAAAGAGGCTCCCCATTGAGGAACAGAATCCTGTCGGCCAATTTCTCCGCATGCTTCATCTCAGTAACGGCAATCCCTTTCAATGTCGAAGCCAGTTTGCCGTAATCCTTGTCTTCCAGTTCGTAGTGGTGGATCATGTACTGGGAAATTACTCCCAGCTCATGCGCCCGTGCCTGGTTCAGCAATTCGATCACCCTCTTGCTCATAGCTTCTCCTTTTGGGTCTATTCTTATCCTATATCGGCGAGAGAAAAACCAAGCCCAAACTATTGGCTGTCTGTTCCTAGTGAAAAAATAATACCTTCGCGAAGAAATGTCATGGTGACCCTGGATAGGATATTTTGCCCGAGTGGCCATGGCATTGCAATCAATAATGTCGTCCCGCCGCTGCGGCTCTCTCCCTCTGCAAGAAAAAAGGTCTCCTGATGTGCGTACCTGGTAACCGATCCCGGTATCCAGCCGGTTGTTAGTGACAATGAATCTGTTTTTTGTTACATTACACGAATGAAGCGAGGACCTCATGTATACATTTCTCTCTGTCTTCTGGCAGCCCTTCTATCGTTCTCGTGCGCGACGGCCGGCCTGCCGCCCCGGCCCGTCAGGGACCTGAGCGCCGACCAGCTCAAGCAGATAATAGAGCAGAGACGGGCGCTTGTCGTTGTGGACACGAGGACCGAATATGAGTACAGGCAGGGTCATCTGCCCGGTGCGATAAACATTCCGCCTCACAGATTCGACGCCCTGGCCGCGCTCCTGCCCTCTGACAAGACCGTCGAGCTTGTCTTTTACTGCAGGGGGTTCGGCTGAGAGCCGAGCAAATACGCCGCGGGCGTGGCGGAGAGGATCGGGTACCTGAAGGTTCACACGTTTGCACGCGGTTTCCCCGCATGGGTAGCCAAAGGCTATAACGTCGAGAAATAGCCTCACGCAAAGACGTCTAAAACAGGAAGATTGCCGGGGGTAAACAATGCTATTTTCGCGGATGTTCATTCCCACCACGAAGGAGGAGCCGAAGGAGGCGGAGGTAGTAAGCCATCGGCTCATGCTGCGGGCAGGCTTTATCAGGAGGCTCTCCTCCGGTATATACACGTGGCTCCCCCTCGGCCTGAGATCACTGCGGAAGGTGGAGCGGATCATCAGGCAGGAGATGGACGGGAAGGACGCCCAGGAGATCCTGATGCCCTCTGTTCAGCCGAAGGAGCTATGGGTAGAGAGCGGGCGGTGGGACCTTTACGGCAAGGAGCTGCTCCGCTTCAAGGACCGGAACGAGAGGGAGTTATGTCTCGCCCCCACCCACGAGGAGGTCATCACCGACCTCGTCAGGAAGGAGGTGCGCTCGTACCGGGAACTACCCCTGACCCTCTACCAGATACAGACGAAATTCCGCGATGAGATCCGGCCCCGGTTCGGCGTGATGCGGTCGAGGGAGTTCGTGATGAAGGACGCCTACAGCTTCGACGCGGATGAACGGGGGGCCGAGAAAAGCTACATGGCCATGTTCGACGCCTACGAAAACATCTTTAGACGATGCGGCCTCCGGTTCAGGGCGGTTGAGGCGGACACGGGAGAGATAGGCGGAAAATTTTCGCACGAATTCATGGTCCTCGCCGATACGGGTGAGGATGTGATCATCTCCTGCGAGTCGTGCGGCTATGCGGCCAACCTGGAGCGGGCCGAGGTCGGAAAGGTGGCTGCCCAGGCTGGAAAGAAGAGCGGATCGTACAGGCGCGTCCCTACGCCGGGCAAGAAGCGCGTCGAGGACGTGGCCCGGTTTCTTGGCGTTCCGGCCCGCAGCCTCGTGAAGACGATGCTTTTCACCACGGACAGGGGGACTGTCGGGGTCCTCGTGGCGGGAGACAGGGAGGTCAACCCGACCAAGCTGAAAAACGTCCTGTCTTTCACATTTGTGGAGCTTGCCGATGATGCGACGATCGAGCAGGCAACGGGCGGTCCTCTCGGCTTCTCGGGACCACTGGGTCTCGACATCCCGCTCTATGCCGACAGGGACCTCGTCTCCATGGAGGATTTCGTCGTAGGCGGGAACGAAAAGGACGTCCATATCGCCGATGTCAATACAGGCGATTTCAAGGTCGAGGGCTACTGCGACCTGAAGGTCGCCGCGGCAGGAGACGCCTGTCCGCGCTGCGGGGGTGCGCTTGTTGCGACACGGGGCATCGAGGTGGGCCACATATTCAAGCTGGGAACCAAATACAGCGAGGCCATGCACGCCGTCTTCCTCGATTCGGAAGGGACGGACCGGCTGATGGTCATGGGTTGCTACGGCATCGGGGTGGGCAGGACCGTTGCGGCCGCAATAGAGCAGAACCACGACGAGAACGGCATGACCCTGCCTTTTGCCATTGCGCCCTTTGAAGTGGAGGTCCTGCCCGTCAACACGTCCCATGGAGAAAGCATGGAACTGGCGAACACCCTCTACAGGGCGCTCCTCGCAAACGGGATTGACACGATCCTCGACGACAGGGAGGAGAGACCGGGCGTCAAGTTCAAGGATTGCGATCTCATCGGAATCCCCCTGCGCGTGACAATCGGCGAGAGGGGACTGAAAGAGGGGAACGTGGATATCAAGGTCCGCACGGAGAAGGCGCCCGTAACGGTGCGAAAAGAAGACATTCTGGGGAGGGTGGTGGAACATGTCGCTGAAGTTCGGGGCAGGTGATCCCACGCCGAAAGAGGAAATCGACGCGAGGATCGCCGGTCTTAAAATGCTTATGGCGGAATCAGGGATCGATTTCTGCGTGATCTTGCAGCACGTCGATCTTTTCTATTTCACCGGCTCCATCCAGAAGGCCACCCTGGTCGTCACCCTGGATGGAGAACCACCCCTCTATTTCGTCCAGAGGAGCGTTGAACGGGCTCGCGAGGAGACGTCCCTTCCGATCATCGAGGCAAAGGGCGACAGCCAGATATGGCGCATGCTCAAGGAGAAAGGCGTTCTCAGGGGTAGAGGCGGCATGGAGTTCGACGTCGTTCCCGTCGGCGTTTTTCAACGATTCGTGAAGGGCGCGGGCTTCGATAACTTTACCGATATCTCAGGGCTTATCAAGGGACTCAGGGTCGTGAAAAGCCCTTTCGAGCTGGAGCAGATAAGGAAATCGGGGGCGATCTGCGAGGCGGTTTTCGTGCACGCGCCGGAGGTCATCAGGGAGGGCGTGAGGGAGGTGGATATCGACGCGGCCCTCATTGCCGTGGGCAGGAGGCAGGGCCACCAGGGGTTGCTGAGGATGCGGGGCCTCAACCAGGAAATGATGAGCATCTACGTGACGTCAGGCTATTCGGGAACGATTGCCTCTGCCGGCGATGTGCCTGTCGCGGGTATCGGCGTGACCCCGGCGATTGCCCAGGGCTCCTCGATGAAGACAGTGCAAAGGGGAATCCCCGTATTGGTCGATTACGGTGGCGGTTACAACGGCTATATCACCGACGAGACGAGGTCCTACGTGGTGGGAGACCTCGAAGAGACCTTCCGGAGGCCCTATGACGTCGCGAGGGAGATAGTGGAAGATACGGAGGTTTTCGGAAAAGAGGGCGTGGACTGCACCGATTTATTCCTGAGGGCTGCCGACAAGGTGAAAAGGGCGGGACTCGGGGCGCATTTCATGGGGTTCGGCGCGGACCAGGTATCATTCATCGGCCACGGGCTCGGTCTCGAGATCAATGAACTGCCCGTCATAACGGCACGGCACAAGATGGTCCTCAAGGAGGGTATGGCCTTCGCCTTCGAGCCGAAGTTCATCTTTCCCGGAAAAGGGGTCGTGGGCATAGAGGTCGATTTTATTGTCCGAAAGGACAAGCTCGAACGGGTGACGAAAACGTGTCCGCCCGCTTCGTTGCGAAAAGGTCATGTACATCCAGTACATTTGGCCTTTCCGCGCCTCGCCGATCGGCCAAAAATCCTTCGCCATCTGACTCATTTATTTCCTTCCGAGCCCTTAGTGTTTACGAATGAAACAACCGGGCGTGCGTGTTTACCTGTACCTACTTGCAAAGCCCGGTAATTGCGGGCGACTCGGCATCAGGCGGGGACTATGCGATGGAGCACGAAGCTTACCGCCGAGAAAACGAGGCTGAACAGAAGGGCCCACCAGAAGCCCCGAACCTCGAAGCCGGAGACGATGGCGCTCGTCAAAAGGACGAGGAGGGCGTTCAGTATAAAGATGAAAAGTCCGAGAGTGAGGATGGTGAGGGGGAAAGTCAGAAGTATGAGGATCGGCCTGATAATGGCATTGATGAGACCGAGGACAAGGGCGGTGACGATGGCGGCGCCGAGGCTCCGCACCGCAACGCCGGGCAGGAGGTAGGCGGAAATGAGGATGGCGACCGTCGTTACGAACCAGTTGATCAGAATGTGCATGGCTTCCCTTTTCTCATTGTAATCCCTGGAGGCCGAAAAGCAGGAGAAGGCCCGATGAAGGCCGGCCACCCTGCCCTATCGCGCTATGGGGACGCTAAAACTCGATCCGGATTGGTGTGCCGTCCGGCACGGACTCCCAAATCTCGTCCATCTCCTCGTTCGTGACCGCAATGCATCCATCGGTCCAGTTCAAGAGCGCATGGAGCTCGCCTACCCAGCCCATGCCGTTCGGCAGGCCATGGATCATGATATTGCCGCCGGGCGGCACACCTAGCATCGCCGCGTTGAGCATATCCTTCCCGTTGGGGTACGAAATGTGTATGGACCGGTGGAATCTGCTTTTCGGATTTCTCCCGTCGAGGACGTAATCCCCTTCGGGGGTCCTGGAATCGCCTGCCCGCACCTTGTGGCCCTGGGGGTTCTCCCCGAGGGCGATCTCGTATTGCTTCAGCACCTCGCTGCCCTTCATGAGCATCATGATCTTCTTGCTCTTCAGGACGATCACCCGGTCCGCCTTGAGGTGCGCGGGTTCTTCCGCGGCCGATGGGAAAGACATGATGATGACGAGGCAGAAAAGGACGAAGGGCAAAAGGACATGTCGGCAGGTCCGGTTCATGGGCAAAGCACCTGATTACACCGATTATATCCTGCTACTCGCCGTTTCTCAAGAAAAATTATGGGGCGGGGGAGAGGCCCCGAACCCTATTTGCCATATTGTTGAGCAGCCCGTCCTTCTTCTCGACTGTCCCATCAACGCGACTTGGCATAACAGGGATGAGCAACGGACGTCATTATCAGGTCAACCTGCTGCCGCAAGGGCGATAGAATCTTTATTCATCCTGCGAGAAAATTACCACTGTGTACGGCCCGATGCCGATTTCGCCCGAGCAGGGCAGTCCGTCGGCGCCTTCCCCGTCAGTTTCGACGTCAGGCGTGGCATGATTGTAAAAGTTTGGGCCGTAGTTGTAGGAGTCACTGTTAAAGCGCGTTTTCCACAATCCGGCCCGCGGAAAACCGATGCGGTACCCATCGCGGTTTTGATTCGTCATATTGACCACCACGACGACGCTGTCGGTGGGGCCCTGTTTGTCCCAGCGATGGAAAGCGATGAGCTTGGCCCCGTCGTCGAAATGATAGACATGGACGTTTTGACCGCACAACCCCCGCGTCACACCCGACAGATTGCGTCGTAGGGCGATCAGATCCCGGTACATTCCGAG
>JBEKJU010000281.1:0-4971 GCA_050011095.1 Syntrophorhabdales bacterium | reverse complement strand
CGAGACGGGGCGGGAAGCGGACAAAGCGCGCGACGCAAGGCAATGTTCCCGGCGCTGGAGACGAAAGTAGTCTTTCCCGGAGAGAAAGAGGGCCGTAGGTTCCAAATGCGTTTGCCCTGGGCGGGCAATCGGCCGCTCTTGCAATTGCCGATGGTTCTGATATATCATTAACCTTTCTGGCTTGGAAGGAAAAATCATATCTGCATTTCCAAAAGACGCGTGTCATAAGGAGGATCAACTATGAGAATCGTTTTGTTGGGGGCGCCGGGGGCCGGCAAGGGGACCATTTCAAAGCTTCTGACCGCCTACGACGGATCAGTACAGATCTCGACGGGGGATATTCTCCGTGGGGCCGTCAAGGCAGGCTCGGAACTCGGCAAGAAGGCGAAGGGGTATATGGAGCGGGGCGAGCTTGTGCCGGACAGCCTGATCATGGAGATCATGGAGGTGAGACTCCAGGAGCCGGATGCGAAGAAAGGCTTCATTCTCGATGGTTTTCCGCGGACCATCCCGCAGGCGGAGGACTTGAAGAAACTCCTTGCGAAACTTGGCATAAAACTCGACGTGGTGGTCGATATCGAGGTACCCCGGGATGTCATCCTCGACCGCCTCACGACGAGGAGAACATGCTCTAACTCTGACTGTCAGGAGATCTATAACGTAAAGAGCAAGCCGCCAACACCAGACGGAAAATGCCTGAAGTGCGGCTCGCCCGTCGTCCAGCGGGCGGACGAGACAGAGGAGGCGATCACGCAAAGGCTCGAAACGTACAATGAGAAGACCGCGCCCCTCATCGATTTTTACAGAAAGGAGGGCCTGCTCAAGACGGTCAGTTCCCTGAGCAGCGAAGAGATCGTCCAGGAAATTATAAAGACCTTGAAACAGAAATAGCAATCAGGAGGGGTGGGCCCGGCCCTTGCCGGCCATCCCTCCCGGTCATGTTCGTGATCCTCATCCATCCACCCGTCGTCAAACCTTCCGAGCCCCCAGCCGGATTGGCCGCGCTTTCCGGGGCGCTTGCCGCTTTCGGCGTCCGCCATACGCTTGTGGATGCAAACCTGGAGGCCATGCTGTGGCTCCTTGAAGAAGCCCCGCGAGGCGATCCTCGGGACACCTGGACGAGACGCGCCCTCCTCCACCTCCCGGCCCACCTCGACCTCTTGCGGGATTGGCGGGGATACACGAATACCTCCCGGTACCGGCGGGCGGTCGCCGACGTGAACAGGCTCGTCCAAAGGACGGCCCCGGCCGGCACGCACGTGAGCCTCGCCGACTACGGCGATGACCACCTCTCTCCGATACGGAGCGACGACCTCCTTCAGGCGGCGTCGCACCCTGAGAAAAACGTCTTCTACCCCTACTTCAGCGCCCGTTTTCCGGCGCTTCTCGAAGGCGCGGAAAATGATGAGGTCATCGGCCTTTCCCTCAACTACCTGAGCCAGGCTATCTGCGCCTTCGCGATGATCGGGTTTTTGCGGCTGAGGTATCCCGCGTCGAGGATCGTCCTGGGGGGAAGTCTCGTTACCTCGTGGATGGGAGGCGCGGCCCGGAAGAACCCCTTCAGCGGGCTCGTGGACGATCTCGTCGCCGGACCCGGAGAGGCTGCCCTGCTCTCCCTTTCGGGCATCAATGCCGCCGTCGGACCGACATGTCCCTCCTTCGGGGGCTTCAACCTGGAGGGCTATTTGGCGCCGGGGCCCATCCTCCCCTATGCGGCGTCGAGGGGCTGCTATTGGCGCCGCTGTTCCTTCTGCCCGGAAAAGGCGGAGGCGCGCCCTGCGTCCTTCAGACCCCCAAGGGAGGTAATCGCCGACCTGCAGGCCCTTTCGGCGCGACACGCCCCTGCCCTCATCCATCTCACGGATAACGCGGTTAGCCCCGCGCTGATGGCGGCCGTGGCCGCATCACGTCTCGACACGGCCTGGTACGGCTTTGCCCGGATCACCTCCGAGCTGGCCGATCCGGACTTCTGCCGGCAACTTAGGTGCTCAGGGTGCGTAATGCTCAAGCTCGGCCTTGAGTCGGGGGACCAGGACGTGCTCGATTCGCTCGGGAAGGGCCTGGACGTAAAGACGGCCCGACGGGCCCTTGCCGCCCTGAGAGAGGCGGGGATCGCGACGTATGTCTACCTTCTCTTCGGCACACCCGATGAGGATATCGCCTGCGCCCGAAAGACGCTCGATTTCATCGCCCACGAGGCCGCCTCCATCGATTTCCTCAACCTCGCCATCTTCAACCTCCCCCGGAACGCCCCCGAGGCAAAAAGCCTCGATCTCCGCACCTTCTACGAGGGCGACCTCTCCCTCTACACGGATTTCGTCCATCCCCGAGACTTCGAGAGGCGAAAGGTCAGGGCCTTCCTCGACAGGGAGTTCAGGGCACATCCCGCCGTCAGGCCGATATTATGCCGCCAGCCGCCGTTCTTTACATCGAACCATGCGGCCCTGTTCACCCTGGCCCGGACTTTATGACCATATTCTGCTCGATTTCAGGTTTCTTGCCAGGTTCCGGCTGATCCTTACCTGAATCTGCCGCACGCTCTCCCTTGACGTGTGAAAAAAATCGCCGATCTCCTGCAGCGTCATCGGGTCCTCGGCCATGATCCGGTTTTCCAGGATATAGCGCTCCTTCTCGTTGAGCGCCTTCTTGAACTCCGAAACCCTTGTCTGAAGCGCAGCCCTGTCGTCCATTTCCGCCACCGTCTCCTCGATATCCTCGTCGGTGCCGAGGGTGTCGATGAGATGCTCCCCGCCTTCATTCATGGGGGCTTCGAGGGAGACGTCCCCGTTACAGAGGCGCCGTTCCATCTCTTCGACGTCGGAGGCACTCACCGAGAGGTGCTCCGCGAGGACCTCAGGCGTTGCGGTCATGCCCGACTTTTCAACCTCTCCCCTCTCTTTGTTCAGGCTGAAGAAAAGCTTCCTGTAGGCGTCCTTCGTGCCGATCTTCACCATGCTCCACGAATCCATGAGATGTTTGAGAATATAGGCGCGCACCCAGAAAGAGGCGTACGTACTGAACCTGGTGCCCCTGTCGGGGTCGTATTTGCGGACGGCGTGCAAGAGGCCCACATTCCCTTCCTGAATGAAGTCAAGGGTATTAGGGCAGTACCGGGAGTATTGGAGGGCTATCTTGACAACAAGCCTGAGGTTCGCCACGATCAGCTTCTCCTCGGCCTTCTTGTCGTTGTACCGTCGTATGCGCTCTGCGATCTCCTTCTCCTCCTCCTTCGTGAGAAGGGGATGCTTCGCTATCTCACCGAGGTATCGTTTGAAGGAATCGACGGTCTCCGACAGGTCCGATACAGGCCCGCCCCTCGTCAGATCTGCTGCCTCGACGGGGGTCATCGGCACCACCCCCGAACGAAACCGCCATCATGACGGGCATCCACGAGTCCCAACATCGGGGCAATGTACGCATATTCAAACAATAGTCGCGCCATCACTGACCTCCCACGTCATAGTGTCGTTCCGATAACAAACCTTACCGAACCAACCCGGGCCGACTAATTTTCCCCGAAACGTTGTTTTCCTGTTTATGAAGCGAGATAGAACCTGTACCCTGAGTCCGCACGCCCTAGAAACAATTGTGAACCTATTGTATCACCTTGTCAAGAAGATTTGAGCGCACGAGGGGCACCTTGAGCCCCCCGGTTTACAGCCCGCGCTTCGTCTATAGCAGATAAGAGACGTTTGTCCCCTGATCGTTCCATCCTTCCTGACGCCAGCTTCGCGTTCTCTGATCACCCTCCTTCGCGCGGACCCCGTTAATTGAAGAGTGCGGCCATCAGGTCGATGAGATAATCGATCTTGTCGCCCGCTTCCACCTTTGTATAACGGGCAGGCCGCGTCTGCACCCAGAACACATTCCGACCGGTAGGGAGCGTCCGGTCGACCACCCATTCCATGTCCTGAGGCAGGCCGAAGTGCTCCTCCACCTGGACGGCTGTCCTCGCGATCTCCTTTATCTCCGCGTCATCGAGACAGGGTCTGTCTGACAGATCCTCCGTCAGGCCCTGGTAGAGCGTTCCTGAAGCGCCGCTTTGCACCATGCCCGTCTTGTGGGCGATCTTCCGGTCGAGGATCTCCAGGCTCGCCTTATCGACTATGAAGGAGTCGGGCGTGATCTCTCCGCTGACCACACTCTCGCCAAGTCCCCAGTTGCCTTCTATGACCACCTTGGTCGTATCGCCCACCGTCGGCAACACGGTGAGCACGACACCTGCCGCCTTTGCATCGATCAACGCCATAACCGCCACGCCTATGGGCGCCCATTCCAACGGCAGATGCTGGCCTAGTCTGAACGTGATGGCCCTTGCGGTGTAGGCGCTGCTCCACACCTTCTTGATGTGGGAGACCACGTCGTCCTCGCCGATAATGTTGAGGTAGGTTTCCATCTGGCCCGGCATGCTCACCGCGCCGCTCGACCGCACGGCGACCGCCAGGTTTTCCTTTCCCGTCCTGTGGCACAGCTCACGGTAATGCCCTCGAATCTCCCGCTCCATGTCGGCGGGCATGGACTTCGATTCAAGAATGTCCCTGGCCTTGGCGCTCGTGTTCAGACACTCCTCGATCCGGCCCAAATCATCCTTCGCCTTATCCACGCAACTCTTAAGGTCCAGGTCCGCCCCGGTCAGCCTCATAAACTGCTCAAACGCCTTCACGGAGAGGGCAAAGCCATAGGGGATCCGGAGACCAAGCCTGGAGAGTTCCCCGAGGTTCGCGCACTTCTTCCCCACAAGTTCGTTCTGCTCTTGGCCGAGTTCTTCAAACCAAAAAATTGATTGTTCCATTTCGGGGGTCTCCCCTGCCCCCTTCAATAACCGACATTACCGGGCCCGCCCGATGGGGCGACCCGCCTCTACACCAGCAGGGCGTCGCTTATGTTCAGTTCGAGCATCCTGGTGCTCGAGAGGAGGCGGACGAGGTTCTTTTTGACCGCCTCGATGTCGCCGCCTATTATCATGAGTTC
>JBEKJU010000280.1:0-8598 GCA_050011095.1 Syntrophorhabdales bacterium | reverse complement strand
CCCCTTCTCGCTTTCCGTCTCCCTCACCGCCGAGTAGAACTGGCTCTTTGGGAATATCTGTAGCATCTGACCGAATACGCTGCTAAACTGATTCATGGGCGCCCCCTAAGGTTTTATTTGGGCCCAAGCAATTCAAATTCTACCTGTTCGGGGCGTCCTCCGAAAAGTTATTTTGGACGGATGTGATGTCAACCGTGAGGATGAAACAAGGGAAAGGTGACGTGGCAAAGCCGCGAAGTTCCAAGAGAGATGAGGTCTTTGTGAGAGAATCTTAACACGTGGTCTTATTGCAGAAGCTCAACCGGGAGGTGTGCCTTATGTTATGGGAAAGCCGGGGAATTCTCTCCTGTCAAGACATCGTCCAAACAATCAGTAAGATTTTGCTTTCCTTAATCCTTTGATTGGGAATATAATGTGGTGAAATACATAAACTTGAGAGGTGAATATGGCCACACGTAAAACCGACGTTACCGAGGAAACTCTCCAGCTACTATTCGATAATTGAAAGGAGAAAGAGACGGGAGAGATAGTCCAGATGCTCGAAACAGACGAAGCCTCTGTCAATCGCTGGGTTGCGGGTCTGAGAAAATCCATGAAGAAGCAGGGAATGAGTGATGGGCAGATGAATCAATGGCTGCCGAGAAAAAGAAAGGTTCGACATAACGCTTATGACCTCGTTGTAAGCAAGCTTATGTCCAACACAACCGGCCCGAAGGAGGAGGGGCAGAAGGGCGAAAGGAGCAGATGGGTCGGAAACCCAGGGTTAGCAAGACTTAGATTGTTAAGTATCGGGTTCAACCCGTGCTTTCGGCGTGATCAAGCGAGGCCTTAAGGAACGTCCGGCAATGGATAACGCAAACATAATGAAGCGGAGCATGTAGTCGCCAGGTGTAGCCAAGAGGAGAGCTACTGTGGACAAGAAAGCAAAGGGGGCGACTCTTTACCGCAATACAGTAAGTTACTTCGGCGGCCTGATCGTCGCCGTCAGCGTTTTGCTGATGGCGTTAGCCTTCGTAGTGGATTTCAGCTCAAAAAGACCAAGCCCCTATATCGGCATTTTTACCTACATGATCGCCCCAGGGTTCCTGTCGTTGGGTATCTTGATATTCTTGTATGGATCGCGCCGGGAGAGTCGAAGAAGACGCCGGGTCGGGTCCGGGGAGGCGTTGCCTTACCCGCGGCTTGACCTCAACGATGCGCGCCAGCGAAGAATATTCACCCTCGCCCTGGCGGGCGGCACTCTGCTCGCAATCCTGTTAGCCACCACCGGCTACAATGGCTACCTCTTTACCGACTCCACCACTTTCTGCGGGAGATTGTGTCATCAGGTAATGAAACCCGAGTACACGGCCTATTTGAACGGCCCTCACGCGCGCGTGGCGTGTGTCAATTGCCACGTCGGCCCCGGGGTACCCTGGTATGTAAAATCGAAGCTCTCCGGGGTGCCCCAGGTTATCGCCACCCTATCCGGTACGTACTCGAGGCCCATTCCGGTACCGATCAAGAATCTACGCCCCGCACGAGAAATTTGCGAAGAATGTCATTGGCCGCAAAAGTTCTACGGTGCACAGTTGATGCAGTACCCCCATTTCCGGTACGACGAAAAGAATAGCCCGGAGCAGATCGGCCTTGTGGTAAGAACAGGGGGAGGGACTCCTAATCTGGGTGAGAACGCGGGAATTCATTGGCATATGATTGTCAACACGAAGGTCTCCTTCAAGGCGACTGATCGTCAGCAGGAGCACATCCCATGGGTCAGGGTGGAGCGATGGGATGGATCGGTCGCAGTCTATGAAGATTCGCGTGTTTCTGACAAAGATCTGCGCGGACTGCCTGTGAAGACGGTGGATTGCATGGATTGCCACAACCGGCCTTCGCACGTGTTTCTTCCTCCCGAAACAGCCGTAGACAAAGCTATGGAAGGGGGCAATATTTCGCCCAACCTTCCGTGGATCAAGAAGCTTGCGGTAGACGCCCTCACAAAAGACTACCACGCCGAAAAGGATGTCCATCAGGCCATTCGGGGGTACATCGAGGGGTACTACGCGAAGAACTATTCGAAGGCCAAGGACCAGAAAGAGCTGGTCGAGAAGGCGATCTCGGCCCTTACGATGATCTACGATCAGAACGTTTTTCCGCCAATGAACGTTAACTGGACGACGTATCCAAACCATATCGGCCACCGCAACTGGCCCGGGTGTTTCAGGTGCCACGACGGCTTCCACCGGACGGCTTCGGGCAAGACACTCATCAACTCCTGCTCCGTCTGCCACACAGCTCCCCAGCGTGGCCCGCTCTTGCCCCTCGGAGGTACCCCCCTCGCCAGTAAAGAACCGTGGCATCCCTTCCCATTGAATGGCGAACATGGCCAGATCCTCTGCAACCTTTGCCACCGGGCAGGCTACCAGCCGCCGGCCCGCTGCATCTCCTGTCACAAATTCTCTGACTCAGCACCCATGATGTCCACCGGCTGCGACGCTTGCCATCTCGAAGAGGGGGAGGTGAAACCTCTGGCAAGCTGCACCTCCTGTCATGGGACCCTTGGAAGCCTGCACGGGACGGGCGCCCATGTCGACGCCGGATGTACCGCCTGCCACACGCCCCACACGTGGAAGGTTACTACACGCGAAACGTGCCTCGCGTGCCATGGCGACAGAAAGAACCATAATGCGCCTACATTTTGCGGTGAGTGTCATAAGTTTGGTGAGGGGTAGACAGCGGGATTCGCCTCATAAACGAGCGACTGGACCGAGGAGGGGCCGCCCATGGGAGGAATAAGGGGTCACCCTTGACTGAGGGCAGGCTCCTGGGAGAGCGGCCGGGAGGTCGTTTCGTTTTCAGTCGTTGCGTTGAGCCGACAGGCCTTTTTTTCGGCCGAGCGCATGTTCCACATGCAATTGCGTGCCTTGCGGTAGGACCTTTGCCAGCTCTTCAAAGGTATGTACGAGGAACTCGGCCTTGCTGTGATAGTGACCGGCAAGAGGATGCGTTCCCTCGACGATCCAGTCCACGTCGTCCGCCACATGATCGAAAAACCCTTTACCATCTCCGGATTCCAGATTTCTGAAAATCTCGTGAACGTAAGCGGTGCTCAACTCCTGAGTGCTAACGGGTCGCGTGGTAGACATTTTTCAGTGACATCCACCGCATATCTTGATCATCAGCAGGAAGAGTGCTTACCTAAGCGGATATGCTGTGAAGATGTAATCTCTCGACGCCACCCTCGTGTGGCACGCATATCCGCATGTGGGGCCGGTCACGGAAGGCTTAAACGTCTTAGACCCAGCATCATAGTCAAACTTGGCATATGCCCATCCGTGCGTGTTTGGGAATCTCTTCGAGTCCTTCTCGATAAACGAGAGCGTCTTTAGGGTGTCCGGCACCTCCACAAAATACGGCGACACTGGATTCTTCTTCTTGATCCACTCGATTTTTACAGTCTTGGAGCCTTCGGGGAAAGGCTTACCATTATCCGGGATACCTTCCTTGTAGGCCTCAATCATCGTTGGGTTTGCCAGAATCGCCTTGACGCTGCCTTCCGTTTCACTGACCCCGACATCCTGCCATGTGTCGTATCCTTTGAAATCAGAGAACGCGCGAGCCCATTCGGCACTTGCTGCGTGTACTTGTCCTGTTCCGCAAAGGCAATGATGCCCACGATAGCAAATACCACCACGACGAGCGCAATCGCCATTATGTTTTTGCCTTTCATCTCCAATCCTCCGTTTCTTATCTGTTGTCACCAAGTCAGAAAGTGGCTTGGCCCTAGCTGAATGGTTTGCCTCGGGGTTGGTGCCCGCATCTAGGTACATGGGCAGCAGGTACTGCGGCGGCACCCCGGCGCAGGTGGTATAGAGCTGCAGCTTCCCGATGGGGATGCCCGCGCCGTTTGCCCCGAGGTCGCCGAGGCCGAGGATTCGGCCGCCATCCGGGACGCAGATGAACCGGACGTCCTTCCGCGGCCAGTTTTTCAGGACCTCCTTCACTTTGCCGCGGCGCTCGATGGAGAGATACATCCCCCGGGTCTGACGATAGATGTGGCCGAACTTGAGGCATGCCTCCCCGAT
This sequence comes from Syntrophorhabdales bacterium, assembly GCA_050011095.1. GTDB lineage: Bacteria > Desulfobacterota > Syntrophorhabdia > Syntrophorhabdales > WCHB1-27 > JBEKJU01. The sequence goes on along the minus strand of JBEKJU010000280.1, from coordinate 4,531 downwards.
TGTCGGGTCGTATGCGATCGGGAGAAAGTACGCCGGATCCGACATGACGGTCCGGTAGAAAAGCGTCTCGTTGTGGTCCAGCAGATTGATGAGGTAGATGTAGCGATCAAGGTCCGTGTTCTTGTGGCCGAGCTGCATCATCACGCGTCGCAACTGCAGGTCTTCGGCCTCCGTGACGTCGGGTACGAGGCCGACAATGCCGAGGGCCTGTTTTTCGGCCTCGGTGAAGGCGGTCGACTTGTTGAGTGACGGGTCGTGAAGTACTTCGATTCCGCGCTTTGTTGTGTTGTTCATGGTGGTTACCTCCTTTCTTCTCTTGTTGAGTCAAAACCTTCGATCTTCCATTACCCGTCGGTCGCGACGTAGGGTTTGACCATCTTCGCCGGATCGACGACCCGGTCGAACAGCCCCTCCGTCACGAAGCCGAGCTTCAGGGCGGCGGCCTTCAGCGTGAGGTCGTTCTCCATCGCGTAGTGCGAGATCTTCGACGCTTTGTCGTAGCCGATGACCGGCGAGAGCGCCGTCACGAGCATCAGGGAGTGGTCTACATACTCCTTTATCTTCTTGAGATTCGGCTTCGTCCCCTCGATCAGGAACCTGCGAAAATTCGTGCACCCGTCGGTCATGATCGTGATCGAGTGAGTCACATGGAAATGAGCAGGGGCTTATAGACGTTCATCTCCAGGTAACCGCCGGCACCGCCGAAGCCAACCGCCACGTCGTTCGCCATCACCTGCACGGCGATCATCGTGAGTGCCTCTGCCTGGGTCGGGTTCACTTTGCCCGGAATTATCGACGAGCCCGGCTCGTTCTGCGGGATTGCCAGCTCGGCAAAACCGGCTCGCGGGCCGCAGGACATCAGCCGAATGTCGTTGGCGATCTTGTAGAGTGACACGGCAAGCGTGCGGAGGGTGCCGGAAAGCTGCACCAGGGCGTCATGGCTGCCCTGTACCGTGAACTTGTTAGGCGCGCTGACGAAGGGTAGACCGGTGAGCACAGCAATTTCGCCAGCGGCCGCCTCGGCGAAGCCGGGCGCCGAGTTGATGCCGGTCCCCACTGCCGTGCCGCCGAGGGCGAGGAGGTAGACACCCTTCAGGGCATCCTCTATCCGTCGAGGTCGTCCGCGAGCATCCCCGCGTAACCCGACCATTCCTGGCCGAGCGTCAAAGGCGTTGCATCCTGCATATGGGTCCGGCCGATCTTGATGATGTCTTTCCACTCCCCGGCTTTGGTCGCCACTGCATCGTGCAGCGCCTGCACCGCCGGGACCAGCTTCTGCTTCACGTTGACCGCTGCCGCGATATACATGGCGGAGGGAAACGAGTCGTTGGACGACTGTGCCATATTGACGTGATCGTTGGGGTGGACCGGCGTCTTGCTTCCGAGGGGCGTGCCGGCAAGTTGGCAGCAGCGGTTGGAAATCACCTCGTTGACGTTCATGTTGAACTGGGTGCCGCTGCCCGTCATCCACACGTGCAGCGGAAACATGTCGTGATGCCGGCCGGCGAGGATCTCGTCGCACACCTGAACGATGAGCGTGTAAGGCTGATCGCCGAGCCGCCGGCCGGCGTGGTTGGCGATGGCGGCGGCTTTCTTCAGCATCGCATAGGCGATGATCATCTCCTGGGGGATCAGGTCTTTGCCGATGCTGAAGTGTTCGAGAGATCGCTGGGTTTGCGCTCCCCAAAGCTTGTCGGCAGGAACAGCGACTTCGCCGAGGCTATCGGTCTCCTTGCGCATGTCCGGCGCCTTCATCCCGCTGATCGTATCCATCGCTTCCTCCGTTTTCTTCCTTTTGGAACCTGCCGCCCTGCATCAAGAATCAAAGCCGGCGCATTCTGCTTTCCCGGGGATCTCGTCGACACCTCTACGACGCTCTGGGCGGTTATCGAAACATAATTCCAATAAGGTGGTTCTTGCCCTGGAACGTATCCCCTGCACTGCACGGCTTCTCTCGATCAAAGGACTTGGGGTGACTTCCGTCGCGGGCCTCATCGGCGAGGTTGGGGACTTTTCGAAGTTCAGGACCCAGTAGGAGATCATGAAGCTCGCCGGCCTCGATCTCTACGAGGTGAGCTCGGGGAAGAGAAAAGGGGAAAAGAGGATAACGAAGAGGGGGAGGAGCCTCATGGGAAAGATCCTCTACTTCGCCGCCATCCAGATGATCGGAAAGAACGGTATCATGCACAAGTACTATGAGCGACTTACCGGCAGAGGCACCTTGAAAATGAGGGCGCTTGTGGCCGTGATGAGGAAGCTCTTGCGTATCATTCATGCGATCCTAAGAGACGATCCGGACTACGTTGGAGAGTACTGCGCCCCAAGAAGGAGGGTGATAAAAAGGGCAGCGTAAGGTATGATCATGGCTGACGGGGGGATCATCGTTTTCTTCCATTGAGGCGCATTACGCGACCTCCGACTTCAGAATACATGACTCCCCGCCAACATTATAGCCCCGATTAAGCAAGGTAAGGGCGCCAACCGTGGCGGCTCTCAAATCATAAGGGTCGGGCAGAATGTTGCAGTCTGATGGGGAACCCGTCAGTCAATCAAAACCTGCGGTGCTCAAAACGGATAAGAAAACACTTGACTGGATAAATAAGGAAGACAACGAGATCTACTCTACTCGAGATAATCCTTTTCTTGCTCCTCGTCTTCCTCCTTCCGGGAGATTCTGACCCTGAGCCTTCTGGCAATGATCTTTGCCGCAGCAATAACGGTTATCAGGGAGGCAAAGAAAAAGAGTATCTCGTAGAGGTTGTTGCTTACATAGATGAGCCATGTGGACCTTTTGCCGAGGTGTGAGGCCCAGTTTCGCTCCAGTTCCCCCATAGTGAGACCGAGGTTTTTTTGCACGGCATCATCCATGGTGCTGCCATCTTTCAATGCATTCAGCAGCTGAAGGAGCCTCGGGGCGCCGTAGGTCTCGACGATGTATTCGACGAGGCTTCTGCTTTGTTCGTAGGCAAGGACGAGGCCGTGCCGGTCCTCGGGGAAGCTATCGGATAGATCGTCGAATCGAAAGAGTCTCCCTGCCAGTGCAGCTTCCATGAGCACGGACCTTCTGTCATTCATAAAAATTTCGGCAAGGCCGCCGGTTGCCCATTGGGCGACCCCTTCATCGAGCCATCTCGGCAGGCCGACAGGAATATGGGCGTGAAGAAGGAGGTGGCAGAGTTCGTGTTTGAAGGTAACGTCGAGGTCGAAAGGGTGCGCTCCCACGCGGGAGCAGTCGATGACAATAAGCTGCCTTTCGGGATCAGCAAAGGCAACAACCATCTTGCTATGGGCGATCATCTGGAAGGTTTTATCATCCTTTATGAGAATGACTTCCGGTCGGAACCGGAATTCCCACTGGAGCAGCTTCGCAAGCTCATTCTTCACTGAGGGGGAGAGTCGTACTATTTCCTTTGCCGTATTTAAAAGTGACCGCTCGAAACGGACTACGATAGCCCCGCTCTCGAGTGTAGCCACTTCAATGGATGCCCTTTCCGGGGCGGCATGGACCGGAGAGATCGCCAACAGTAAAAGGCCCACAAGGGCAAGAAAGGTGATGGAGGCACAGGAGGGGAAAGGGTCCTTATCGTGGGCTATGTTGACACACTCCTGGTGCAACCTAATGTTGCGCATCGGCTGTGGTCCGACGAGCCGTCAACTGTCGGCAAGTAACAGGGCCAGCCATTGACAAAGGACAGCTCCTCCCAAGCCGGTGTCTCTCGGGTTTATTTCTGCCAGGAACGGCCTCGCATTCTTGCCCTTTCCAAGGGTGTAATGCAGTTCCATGCCTCTCCCATGCCTTCCCTTTAATGAGTTTCATGGAGCGCTCTTCCCCTGTTTGGCCTTTATGACACGCCATTCCCTCTCACCGACGGCCACTTCTCCAATGGGACCGGCTCGGACTTGCTGAAGTTTGGCCCTTCCCATGCCCATCCGTTCTCGTCAATGAAGACGATGTCGCCGAGCGTGTTTTCAAGGACTGCCATCGTTTGAGGAACTTCTGTCCAATGGAAGAAAATCCAGTCTGAGTCCTGCACCTGCCCCGCAGCCAGAATTCTGAAGGCCACGTCTTCATATGTTTCTCTTTCTATCTTTCTGGAAGAGGGTATCCCCAGGCAGTAGGCGTAGAAGAGGAGTTTTACCATCATGGCCGGGTGATACGGAGGCTGACCCTGGAGACGACTACTGTGCTTCTTCTCTATCTCGGCCAGGTCGAGTTCATCGACGACGTCCGGGACGAAGTAGGCAAGGTGCCCCTCGGGCAGCCACTCACGAAGCGAGGGAGGCAGGAGGAAGGGCTGGTCGGTGCCGTAGGTCTTATAGCGTCCGCTCACGTTAAACCCTCTATTTTTCCTTTATTCTACAAAGGAATCAGGGCATTTTGGAAGAATAATATTCCGACAGGCTCCTATCCCCACAACGATACCTGACGTACGAGAGCCAGTTTCCGTTTTCTGTACGATAGGTAGGCCACATGGTTCCTCTTCTGAATCCAGGCTACCATGGCGATACAGGCTGTAGCATCATAACGCCG
>JBEKJU010000279.1:0-5005 GCA_050011095.1 Syntrophorhabdales bacterium | reverse complement strand
GGCCTCAGGCGTTTCCAAGGGTTTGAGGAAGCCGGAAAATTCCAGGCTATTCGCCTTGAGTTCTTTGATATCTTTTTCCCACCATTTTGACTTCATGATTTTCTCCACGGTCTCCGGGCTAAATCTATATCGAATGACCTTCCCCGGGTTTCCCCCAAGAATAGCGAAGGGTGGAACGTCCTTAATAACGACACTGCCCGCGGCAATTACCGCACCGTCTCCTATGCTGGTTACGGATGGCAGTATCGTCACATTCAAGCCTATGTATACGTCGTTGCCGATCACGAGAACGTTTCTTCTCCGTATCAGGAGACGGTCCACAAATCCAAGGTCGGGATTGAAGAAAAATGGATGGGAAGACATGTGCGCTATGGGGTGGCTTCCGTCGATCACCAACAGGTTTCGTGGAACCGACGTATACCGTCCGATCGCAGTGCCCGGAGAAAGATCGGGATGGAAAGCCCCATAAGTATACATTCCCACTTCGACGTTATGGTACTTCAAAAAAATTTTCGCAGCGTCTTCGAATAAAGCTCCGCACCGGGCGTCCTGAGCAGCACCTCCCTGATCGTCTTCCGCAGGTGCCGGTTGTTGATCCGGTAGAGGGTGAATAAAATGCCGTCCGGAAACCATTTGTCTCCCTTGTAGTTCATTCGTATCGCGTCGCCCCTCGGGTTTGACGTTTATGGCTTGTGTGTGAACAGCCTTTTATTATCCCTCTACGGGCTTGCGGTTGAGGTCATTCGCCTGATGCTTTCCGGCCGCGCTCCATGACAGGGGTGTCCCCACTATTGTAGCTGCCCTTGCGGCCCAGGTAAGGCCATGCGGTGAGACCATAAGCGATAAGCAGGCCCAGGCCGGCAACAGTCACACGCATTTTGAGATTAGTGCCGGGAAACAGCCCGTCTCCCGCCAGCCAGACCGGGAATGCGGCAACGGTACGGATCAGCGGCTTCCCAAGACTTTTGACAATCTCGGATGTCCTGATATTGATTATCGAGCGGATTCTCAACGCCTGTACCGCATAGCCGCCCGCTGTCGCAAGAAGAACCGAGAATGCCGCCCCGTTCCAACCGAACAGATAGCAGGCGGGTGCGATGGAGATGATGAGAACGGCTGCCCTGACGAGAGAAAAAAGCCTATGGAGCCCTGGTTTGCCGGTTGCAAAATAGAGCGTGGCTATGGGTACGGTGGTGATTTCGATCGCCGCCGCGGTGAAAAGGATTGCGAAGGGAATACCGGCCGCGGCATATCGCGGCCCGTAAACGATCCTCAAGAGAAAGCCTCCGTAGAGCCATGCGAATGCTATGGCAGGAAAGGCAAGGGACGCCAAAAGGGAAACCCCCTGCAAGACCGCTTTGCGTAGCTTGGGTTTGTCGTCCTGCACGGCCGATAGGGCAGGCAGGGCCACTTGGGCTACTACCCTGTTTACGAGATCCTGGGGGGCGCGTACGAGCGAACTGGCCAGAGAATAGATGCCAACCAGGCCGGGCGACGCGACTTTGGCAAGGGTGAAGACATCCGCCGTGCGCGATACCGCGTAAAGGATCGGCAATCCCACGAAGCCCCGGCTGTATTTCAGCAGGGCAGCCAGATCGTCCTTTGCGAATTTCCAGCGGGGCATGAAGGGGCGGACAACATAAGACATAATGCACCTGATCGCCGCATCGGACACTAACCCGAAAACCAGCGCCCATACAGTCGGGTAATAGAATGCGAACAGAACGGTCGCGGCCAGCGAGATAATGCTCCCTCCGTTGCAGGCAAGGGCCCAGGACTTGAATTCCATGCCCTTCATGTCGGCAAAGAGCGCCACGCTGAGACAGCCGTTAAAAAGGATGGCCGAGCAACTCACCCTGATGAGCCATGTAAGCTCGTAGTTGTCATAGAATCGCGCGACAAGGGGTGCAGCGGCAAAAGCAACCGAATAGAGGAGGAGTCCTCTTACTGACGAAAACCACCAGGCAATGTTAAGATATGCCCTCTCGTTGCCTCGAGGATTCTGGATTATTGCATAGCGGACACCCGCTTCGGTGAGAGATTCCAGCAAGCCCGAGAAACTGAGAACAACAGCCATAAGCCCGAAAAGTTGAGGAGCCAGCAGCCTCGCGAAAATGACGTTGCGGGCAAGACGGGCAGCGGACTCAAACCCGCCGGACACCCCGAGAATCGCGCCGCCGCGGAATGAACTCGCCCTCAGCCCACTATCAGAGATAAAGGTGGAGAGCCGGGCAATCAACTCCCTCCCATCGATTCGTCTCATGGACCGGTTCCCGGCAAATTACCGGGGGCCCGAAGCGCCCCATGTTCGTATGCCCCCATATCCCAGGCAGATTCAGAGGGACGGGCGTTGCCATCGATATCAACCTTAAATATACCCACCGGCGCCTGTGCAATGGGAAAGGCGTCTATCGCGGGCGAGCTAGATTGAAGATGCCAATTCCCGCTGCCTACCGTGCCGTGAGGAATGGAGACGAATTTGGGATCACCCGAGATGCCGTGCAGCTCAATCCCTTTGGCCCGACAGGCCGCAAGCGATTTACATTGATATCCTCCTGTCCCTCCCACATACGACAAGGTTCCGTACCCGCCGATTGACGACGGGTTGTGAAGATTATAGTCGATGGCAGCCGAAGAATACGCGGAATAAGGGGTGTCGCTCACTATATCAATTGGTGTCCCTGAAAAAATGTTCCCTTCAATCACAAGGGTCCCGGAGGGATTACGCACCAGGCTTATCGCCGAGATCAACACGCCCTTTCCGGTCCCGGAACCTGGGTCCGAGTCAGCGGAAAAGGTGTTATTGTATATATAAATATTGCTGTTATGATTGGCTAAGGCTACAAAAGAACCGACGCACGTCCCCACTACATTGCAGGAAACGTCCTCAACGGCGAACACGTTATTGTAGATGCGTGTGTTGTTGGTGAAACCGTTTGCGTAGTATTGGGCGGTTGCCCCACCGGCCCATGACCCGTAGAAAAAATTGTTATAAAACTGAATATTCGTCACCGTTGCGGGATCGCCTCCGGAGCAACCCGCGGCGCATCCGATCATCAACCCATCACCATGATAAGACCCGAGGGGTATCCCGTATCCCTGCCACGTATTATTGTGAACCTGCACATCATTGACCGAGGCCCCAACATTACCGTATATAACGCCCCTTCCGGCATTCATTATCCGATTATGGTGGATATGGATATGGTTTGACGTGGTGGATGATACATATCCGAATGCCTGAACACCGTAAGGTCTCAAGATGCAGTTCTTGATCTCGATGGAGCTGCCGCCGTTGGAAAACAGCACGGCCGTGCCCGAAGCGTCCGCGGGATTCCCCACATTTTGAAGTTGCAGGCCGTCGATAATAACATTCGAAAGGGGATTCGCGTCGTGGATGATAAAGCTGTTTGCCCCCAAAGTCGTGATGCTTCCGCCATACTGCTGGCCTCCGTCGAAAACAGGGCGCTTCCATGCGTTCCCCGAGTACCAGGTCCGATCTACCGTGTATCGGTCGGGGTTCCCGGATGCCCCCCCGGCTTTCAGATTCATTGGAAAAAGATGATCGGCGGATGAGTATGCCCATGTCACGCCGCCTTTGAAGATGAAGATGTCGCCGGCGGCGTGGGTATAGGAGCCACCGAACCCGATCATGCAGGGATGGCGCTTCCAAGGGACCGATTTGCCGGTCCCGGTGTTCTTGTCCGATCCTGATTGGTAATCAATATAATAAGTGCCGGCCAAAACCGCCCAGGGCAGGAGCAAGAGGGCGCATGTTATGATAAGGGGCTTCAGCACGTCAAATCTGAAACTTCTCCTTTTAGAAGCCGGCAAAAACACCTCCCCCCTCCGGCGCTTCCTCCATCCCCGCGATGACGCGCTCTGAATACCCCGATATGCTGGAGATACAGCCCAGCGCGAAATACCAGAAGACCGTAAGTTGATCAAAATAGGCAACCGACAGGAAGGAAAGGGCATGGGCAAAAACCGCCACCCCGATAAACCACGTCGCCAGGGCGTCTACCTTCGCGTTCTCCCCATAGAGAACCCGCAATCTGCGGCCCAATTGCCGGAAACATAAGATAATAACGCCGATGAAGAGGAGCATGGTTAAAAGCCCACCGTTAACCCCTTCGGCAATATATTGATTGGTGATATCAATCATATTCGGTTGGTCTGGCAAGGTACCGGACATCCAGTGAGCGGTGTAGTCCGTGCCCCAAAGCCACCACTCGCCTGCATGCTTGATCGCCTGATCGATTAACTCCGAGCGGTGCCATCCCGTGCCGCCAACCACCGTAGACGCTCGGCCGATAAGGGCCCATACGGGTGCCTTCATGACCAGGTGAAGCGACACGACCGCGAACAGGGCCGCCCACCATGCCAATCTTATGTTTTCTCGAAATCGCCACATGATAAGGCCGGCCACTACGCCCAGGAGCGCCATAACAGGTCCGCTGGAGGAGGAGAGTATCACGATCGCCCCCGCCGCGGTCAGGGCGGCGGCAATTACGCCGCGAGACGCCCTGCCCTTTGCCCAGACGGCGATAAACAACGGGATGGAGGTCGCGCCATAGGTCCCCGCCAGGATGGGGTGCCGGAACGGCCCCTGGCATCGCAATCTGCCTTCACGCACCACCGTAAGCTCCGGTACACCGCCGAACACCGCGAATATGTTTCTCCCGGTCATGCGCTCGACGCAAATGAGGGCCGCCAAAGGAAGCATGACTATCGCCATCAGCCTGATCGCCTGTATCACATCGTCCATGTCCCGCACCAACGCCCTGAAAAGAAAATAGGCCATCACGGCATTATAGACAAAACCGAGGCGATTTACGGCGGCCTCGGATGACGCCCCCTGTCTTACCACATACATCACGGCCCCAACCGCCACCCACACGATGAAGGCCCTGTCGATGACGTTGAGACGCAACCCCCGAAATTCACTGCGACTCAGGACCCTTATCCAGCCGGCCAGCAGTAAGACACGGATCAGGGTAAAATG
>JBEKJU010000278.1:0-8615 GCA_050011095.1 Syntrophorhabdales bacterium | reverse complement strand
ACTGAAGAGGCCGGCCACCGAAAAGGACATACCCTTCAGGGTCATTGTGCCGGCCTTCGCGATCAGCGAGCTGAAGCGGGCCTTCCAGATCGGGTTTTTGCTCTATATCCCTTTTTTGGTTATCGACATGGTCATCGCGAGCACCCTGCTTTCGGCGGGAATGATGATGCTGCCACCCATACTCATCTCGCTGCCGTTCAAGCTCATGCTGTTCGTGCTGGCCGATGGGTGGAACCTTCTCACGGGCTCCCTCATCAAAGGATTTTTCTAGGAGGCTGCAATGGACCAGGATCTGGTGATACAACTGTTCAGGGATTGTTTAAAGATGGCAATCCTTGTATCGGCCCCGATGCTTGGCGCGGCCATCGTCGTCGGCCTGACGGTCAGCATCTTTCAGGCGGCGACCCAGATCCACGAGATGAGCCTTTCCGTTGTGCCGAAGCTTTTGGCCATCATCACGTGCCTACTGATCCTGTCGCCCTGGATGCTCAACATGCTCGTGACGTTCACCACCGGGATCATCTCGAATATCCCGGTTTACGTGAGGTAAGAAATGGTCGATATAACCCTTGAGGGGCAGAAATTCGTCCTCGTCTTCTTCCGGGTCGTCTCGGTAATCTGGCTCCTGCCCCTTTTTCAGTCAGCAGGAGGCATATCCGCTGCCTACAAGGCAGGCCTGGCCCTCCTCGTCGCCTTCCTCCTTTTTGAGTCGGTGCCGGCGCCCGATCTTCACGGAGATGCCCTGCTCCTCCTTATCGCCGTAAGCAAAGAGTTCCTCATCGGGCTCGCCATGGGGTTCTTCGTAAGGATCCTCTTCGCGGCGGTGAGCGCGGCAGGCGAGGTCGTCTCCATGCAATCCGGCCTCTCTTTTGCCCGCGCCATGGACCCGGTGAATATGACCCAGACGACGGTTCTCGAACAGTTCATGAACATGCTTGCCATAATCATATTCCTCGGAATCGACGGTCATCACATCCTCCTCCGGGCCGTCGCGGCGAGCCTGAAGCAAATCCCTCCCGGCGCCGTTGCCGTAAGACCCGCCCTTTTCCAGTTCCTGATCGAATCGACGGGGAAGATCTTCGGCGCCAGTCTGAAGATCTGCGCCCCCGTGATCGTCACGCTATTTCTCATGGAGCTTGCCCTGGCCATTCTGGCCCGGCTGATTCCCCAGGTGAACGTCTTTGTTGAAGGCGCGTCAATGAAGATCCTCGTGACGCTCACAATGCTGACGATCTCCCTCAATCTCATGGTTCCCGTGATCGCGGGGCTCTTCAGGGGCATGGACAATGAAATGCTCAAGATCATCAGGTCCGCGATGTGAGGACGCGACATGGCTGACACTTTCCAGGAAAAAACCGAACAGCCGACTGAGAAGCGGCTCCAGGAGGCGAGGAAGAAGGGACAGGTCGCGCAGTCGCCGGAGCTTGGCTCCTGCTTCGTCATCCTGTTCATGTCCGTTTTCCTATACTACTCCATGTCCCAGGGCTTTAACAGGATGTTCGCAGTCTATGCCGGCTACATGAGGGGTCTCGACACCGAGCTTACCACCACGAGCGTTCATAATATGCTCTCCTTCGCGGTGTATCAGTGGCTTGCCATCGTGGTCCCCGTCTTTGCGCTCCTCATCGCCCTTGGGGTTTTCTCCTCCTTCGTCCAGACGGGCTTCATGTGGAGCGTGGAGGCACTCGCGCCGAAGCTCGACCTCCTCGACCCCTTCAAGGGACTTAAGAGGCTCTTCTCCCCGAGGTCCTTTCTCGAGGTGCTCAAATCAGTCATCAAGATCGCAATCCTCGCCTATATCTTCTATTCCCAGGTCATGAACGAGATGCCCGGGATACTCTCCCTCGGCGATCAGGACGCGGCGTCGATAGTCGGCTTTGCCGCCCGGACGTGCTTCAGTCTCAGCATCAAGCTGGGCGTCGTGTTTCTCTTTCTCGCGGGTCTCGATTGTATGAGGCAGAGGTGGCAGCAGAAGAAGGACCTCATGATGACGCAGCAGGAGATCAAGGAGGAGTTCAAGGAGAGGGAGGGCAACCCCCTCGTGAAATCGAGGATCCGGAGGCTCCAGAGGGATGTGGCGCGGAGGAGGATGATAGAGGACGTGAAGAAGGCCGATCTCATCGTCACGAACCCGACGACCTTTGCGGTGGCCATCAGGTATGTCGCGAAAGAGATGCCCGCGCCGAGGATCGTTGCCAAGGGGGCAGGATTCGTCGCGGAGCGGATAAAGGAAGTGGCACGGTCGCACCGCGTAACGATTATCGAGAACAAGCCCGTCGCACGGGCACTTTTCTACGCAGTCAAGGTGGGAGACTTCATCCCCGAGAACTTCTACGTCATCGTCGCGGAGCTGCTTGCCCAGGTCTATAAGCAAAGGAGCAGGGTGGTACTGTAATGGAAAGACTCGCGAGTCAAATACGGGATAAGGGCGATGTCATCATCGCCGTAAGTGTTGTTTTCGTCATCCTCATCATGCTCATTCCGCTCAATGCCTTCCTTGCGGACATATTCCTCACGGTGAACATCTCGGTCTCCCTGCTGATCCTTTTCATCGGCATGTACATACGGAGACCCCTCGATTTCTCGGTTTTCCCCTCCGTGCTCCTTATCACCACCCTCTTCAGGCTTTCTTTGAATATCGCATCCACGCGGCTGATACTCCTCCACGGCGACGAGGGCGCGCAGGCCGCGGGAAGGGTAATCAAGGCATTCGGCTCGTTCATCGTCGGAGGGAATTATGTGGTCGGCTGCGTCGTCTTCCTCATCCTGATCGTCATAAACTTCGTCGTCATCACGAAGGGCGCTGGAAGGGTAGCGGAGGTTGCCGCGCGGTTCACCCTCGACGCCATGCCCGGCAAGCAGATGAGCATAGACGCGGACTTGAACGCGGGGCTCATCGACGACGCCACGGCTAGAAAGAGAAGAGAGAACATCGAGATCGAGGCGGACTTCTACGGGGCCATGGATGGGTCAAGCAAGTTCGTAAGGGGCGACGCCATAGCGGGCATCATTATCATCTTCGTGAACATCCTCGGCGGGTTTGCCATAGGGGTGCTGCAGAAGGGCATGGCCATGACGGAGGCGCTGAGCGTCTACACGATCCTGACCATCGGCGAGGGGCTTGTCAGCCAGATTCCGGCCCTCCTCACGTCAACGGCCGCAGGCATCATCGTCACGAGGGCCGCGAGCAATTCGAACCTCGGCAGGGATGTCGTGACCCAGGTCTTTACGCAGCCAAAAGCGATCCTCCTAGCCTCGGTCATCATATTCTCCATCGGTATGGTGCCCGGCATGCCCCTCATGCCCTTCATGGCCCTCTCGTCCATAACCTTTGCCGCGAGTTACGTCATCAACAAGGCCAAGAAGGAGGAGATCGTGCCTCTGGGGACGCCGCCTTCGGAGGAGAAAGAAAAGGAGGAGGTTGTGCAGCCCATCGAGATTCTCGAACTGGAGATCGGATATGCCCTCATCCCTATCGTCGACGCCGATCAGGGGGGCGAGCTGCTCGACAAGATAAGGGCCATAAGGAAACAGATGGCCATGGAGTTGGGCATCGTCGTCCCTCCCATGAAACTCAAGGATAACCTGCAGCAGAAGCCGGGCGAGTTGATGACGCGGCGCGAGACGCAGAAGCTCATCGATTCCATTTCCCCGACCCATCAGAAGGTCATCGAAGAGATCAACCAGAATCAGGTCAGCATGGGCACGATCCAGAAGGTGCTCCAGAACCTCCTGAGGGAGCAGGTGTCGGTCAGGGACCTCGTGACAATCCTCGAGGCGATCGCCGATTCCTGCGGAACGATCAAGGACCCCGACATGATCACCGAGTACGTCCGACAGAGAATGGCGCGAAGCATCCTGAAACCCTACCTCGTCGATGGCGTGCTCAGCATCCTGATCATGGAGAAATCACTCGAAGAAAAGGTCATGGCGGGTCTCCAGAGCTCTGACGGAGGGGGCCTTCTGGCGCTCGATCTCGTCCTGGGCCAAAGACTCGTTGAAAAGATCGGGGAGGAGGCGAGGAAGGTGATGTTGAAGAGCCTTCAGCCAGTCCTGCTGGTGCATCCGATCATAAGGGGAAAATTGAGGAAATTTCTCGAAAGGCACATCCAGGGGATAACCGTTATCTCCCATAACGAGATCCCCCCGCAGATAAAGATACAGTCCCTGGGGGTCATAAAGCTGAATGAGCAATAAGGGCGATCACACTGACATCGAGGTGCGACAGTGAACCAATTACAGTCTGAAGCGGGCAAGATGATCAAGAGAAGGAGGACCATTGCAATCACGAGCGGAAAGGGAGGGGTCGGAAAATCCTCCATCGTCTCCAACATGGCATACCTGTTGGCCGGCATGGGCCAGCTTACGTACATATTCGACGCCGATCTCTCCCTCGGCAATATCGATGTCATGTTCGGTATGGTACCGAAGTTCAATGTGAGGGACCTGATAGAGGGAAGGAAACATATCACGGACGTGGTCGCGGAAGGCCCCTTCGGCATACGGATCATCCCCGCGACATCGGGCGTGTCCGAATTGTCCCACCTCACGATGGAGGAAAGGCAGATACTTCTCTCTTCTTTCAGGGAACTGCCGGAATACGACTTTCTCATCGTGGACACGTCCGCCGGCCTGTCGTCGAATGTCGTCTATTTCAATTCCATAAGCGAAGATACTTTCGTCATCATTACACCCGACCCTGCGAGCATGACCGACTCTTACGCGGTAATAAAGGCGCTTCGCGGAAGGACCGGCCAAAAGAACTTCAACATAATCGCGAATCTTGTGAGAGATGAAAGAGAGGGGCTGGCTATGTTCAAGAAAATCGTTACGGTGACGGACAGGTTCCTCGACGTCTATCTGAATTTCTTCGGCTATATCCCCGCTGACAACAACATCAGGACGGCCACGAGAAAGCAGAAGCTCTGGGCCGAGCATTTTCCCCACACGTCCGCGACCCTGGCACTGACCAAAATATGCGAAAGATTGGTATCGTGATGCTGCACAGGGCCTATACGAAGCTGGATAAGGATTCGCGGGAAAGGGTCATCGAGGAATTCCTGCCGGCCATAAAGCACCTTGCCTACAAGGTGGCGAGGGGTTTCGAAAACGACAACCTCGTAGACGACCTCATTTCGGCAGGCATAATCGGTCTTCTGGAGGTAATGGAGAAGTATGACGCGAGCAGGGGGGCGAAGCTGAATACCTTCGCGTACCTCAGGATAAGGGGCGCGATGATAGACGAGCTTCGATCACGGGACTGGTTCCCCAGGAGCGCGAGGGCCAAGGCGCGAAAGATCCAGGAGGTCACGAGGAAGCTCGAACACGAGATGGGCAGGTACCCGGATGAGGAAGAGGTGGCGAAAGCGCTGAACATGGACCTCGACGCCTACCTCTCCATGCTGGGAAGCTGCGGCAATCTCTCCGTCGTGAGCATCGAGGACGTGAGCGACGCTGTAGGCGAGACCAGGGACAAGGTGATCGGCTATGTCCTGGACGATGATGACAATCCCGAGAAATATGCTGAATTCGCCGAGTTGGAGAGGATACTCGCCTCCGAGCTTGAAAAACTGCCGGAAAGGCAGAGAATAGTCCTTACGCTCTATTACCACGAGGACATGAATATGAAGGAGATCGCGAAGACCCTGGGGGTGACGGAGGCGCGCGTGTGCCAGATACACGCTCAGGCCATCGCCAATCTCAGACCTTCCATGCAACGCCACTTCAAGGAGGGATTGGCCTGAATAAATGACCCTGCTGCAAGCAGCACGGTATCCAAGACAACGAGCGGAGCGAGTCTTTGAGCAGCAAGGGGGAGTCTCGGGGCACCCGCTTGCGGGTCGTGGCTTTGCCCGCAGAGGGGACGACCGGGTACCCGCGAAGTGGGTGTCCCAATAATTGCCGGCGGAGCGAAGCGGAAAAAGATTCTCCCTGCAGCAAGCTGCAGGGAATCCGCAAGTTAAAGACGGGCCTTCCTCGGCCCGCCTTCCTTCGGCCGGCACCGTCACCTTCTTTACGATCGCCCCTGATCCGCAAAAATAGCGGGATCGAGGACGGTCTCTTTGCGCCCTCCCTTCCAGCGTGTGCCGCAAGGCGGATCTTTCCGTCTCTCTCGACCGAGGGCCGGAAAACGCATGTCTCCCGATCAATGGATCACCATCTTCTTCTTTCACATCTTCGGGCCTCTAAAGTTCGTCACCATCGTTTCCGATAATAAAAAGAGATTTCGATGACTGATTATATAAGAAATAGGATAAGGCAGATCGAATGCCTTCCGACCTTTCCCTATGTGGTGGCGGAGGTCATGCGCATCATCGACGACCCAGCAAGTTCCGCATCCGATCTCGTCAGGCATATGGACCCGTCCCTGGTAGGCGAGGTGCTGAGGGCGGCGAACAGCGCCTATTTTGGGAAGAAGAATTTCCGCCGCATAGCGAACGTGGAACAGGCGGTCGTCACGATAGGGTACCATACCCTCTCATCCATCGTTCTCCGTATGCCGCTCGTGTCGATCATCGATGGGCAGGACGTCCCGTTCGACCGCAGGGGGTTTGTCCTTCACTCGTTGTCCTGCGCCGTCTTCGCACGGGCCGTCGGCGCCTTCCTGGGCGTGGGTAACGTTAATACGGTCTATATCAGCGGCATTTTGCACGACGTCGGCATCATTATCATGCATCAGTTTTTCAAGGAAGAGTGCCGGAGGGTGAACAACCTGAGAAGGCAGGAACGATTGGACAGACCGGCGGCGGAAAAGGCCGTTTTTGGTACGGATCATGCAAGCATAGGGTCCATGGTGCTGGAGCTGTGGGACATACCGGAGACGATCATAGAAAGCGTGCGGCTGCACCATCTCCGTAAGGAGATATGCGAGGGGGAAGAGCAGTACGCGGTGTGGCTAGCTAACAGTCTCGCAAAGCAAATCGACTCCGGGAAGGATCTTGTGGATTTTGAAACTTTTTTCCGGAAACAGAGGGAATTTTTGGAATGGGAGATGCCCGAGAGATACCTCGTGGGACATGACGTGGACCTTTTCGAGAAGGCCTATGATCAACTGAAGGAGATCGAGGACTTCCTGGAAGGGTCCCGCTGGGGAGAAGGATGATAAACGTTCTTGTTGTCGATGACTCACGGGTGATGACGAAGATCGTCACGAGGATTCTCGAAAAGGACCCCCTTATACGGGTGATAGGGACCGCGGGAAATGGTTACGAGGCCCTTGAGAAGATCGAAAAACTGAAACCCGGGGTGGTAACCCTGGATGTGGAGATGCCGCGTATGGACGGCATAGAGACGCTGAAGCGCATCATGGCCGCCAATCCGCTTCCCGTCATTATGCTTAGCACCCTGACGAGAGACCATGCGGATATCACGATGGAGGCGCTCAATATTGGCGCCTGTGATTTCGTGACGAAGGATTTTTCAAACGCCACCTTCGCGGAAAAAGAGCAGGAACTGATCGGCAAGGTGAAGGATGTGGCGAAGAACAGGGCAAGATTGATGCTGATGAAGGGCCATAACGTGCATAACCCTGCGCGACCTCTCTCCTTCATCCCAAGGGCATCCGCGAAACGGGACATCCTTTCCATAGGGGCCTCCACGGGCGGCCCTCCTGCGCTTCAGTACATTCTCTCCCATCTTCCGAAGGATTTTCCCGTCCCCATCGTTATCGCCCAGCATATGCCGCGACTCTTTACGCAGTCCTTCGCGGAAAGGCTCGACAAGGTATCGCAACTGGTCGTGAAGGAGGCGGAGGACAGGGAGATCCTCCGGGCGGGGGTGGCATTGATCGCCCCTGGTGATAGCCACCTCGTACTCAAAAGAAGGGGAAGGCAGGTGATGGTCGAGATGGTGAGTGACACTACCTACATTTACCGCCCCTCAGTTGACCTGCTGATGCAGTCGACGTCCGTCGCGTACGAGGCGAATTCGGCCGGCGTGATCCTGACGGGAATGGGTAATGACGGACTGGCCGGCGTAAAGGAACTGAAATCGAAAGGGGGCTATGTGATCGCCCAGGATGAAGAAACCTGCGTGGTCTACGGTATGCCCAAGGCAGTGGTAAATGCCCATCTGGCTGACGCCGTGCTCCCCGTCGAGAGGATACCTGAGGAGATAATCCGGATACTATAGGGGAAAAATCAGTGAGAGAATCGGCAAGAGTAACGACGAAGGGAAGGGCGCTCGGCAGAATGATTGCCGAGTTAAGGCAATCGGACGATTTCACTAGGGCCGGGATCATAGAGAAGCTCGTATCGTCTCCCAGCAAGGAACTGGTTGAGCATGCGGTGCAGCTTCTGGATGACAGGAATACGTCCCTGCGGATGGACGCCCTCGATATCCTGAGAAAAACGGGGAATTGTTCGATAGAGGCGGTTATCCAGCTCCTCTATCACCCGAACGAAGACCTCAGGGTTTATGGATGCGAGGTGCTGGCCTTCCTGAGGCACGTCTCATCCCTGCCCCACCTTATCGAGAAGGTCGGCGAAGAGAACGAGAACGTCAGGAACGCGGCTGTGACAGCCCTCGGTGAATTCGATGATCCGAGGGCTGTCGATGTGCTTCTGGACGTGCTAAGGCAGGAGGAGTGGGTCGCTTTCTCGGCCGTTTATAGCCTC
>JBEKJU010000277.1:0-8635 GCA_050011095.1 Syntrophorhabdales bacterium | reverse complement strand
AAATTTCCTTATAATTCTATAACTTATTTTTGCTTGCCATGTCCGGCCATCGTGGTACACACTTATCACAGACCCGGCGCATCCTGTACTTCCCCGTGGACGGAACGGAATGGGGAAGAATGCACTTGATATGAGCACCTAAATAGCTTAAAAGGAGGAAAACAGGTGAAGAAGGTGGTAATGAAAGTCAACGGAGTCTCCCGCCAGTTCATTGTCGAGCCCGACCGCATTCTTCTCGATATGCTGCGAGAAGATCTCCGCCTGACCGGAGCGAAGCAGTCCTGTGACCGAAAAGGTCAATGCGGCGCCTGCATGGTAATCGTGAACGGGAAGACGGCGCTCTCCTGCGTGACCAGGGTTGCTAATCTGGACGGTGCGGAGGTAATCACGGTGGAAGGGCTTGGAACGCCGCAGAACCCGCATCTGATCCAGGAGGCCTTTGTCCTCTCGGGCGCGATCCAGTGCGGTTTCTGCATTCCGGGCATGATCATGGCGACCAAGGCGCTCCTCGACAGGAACCAAGACCCCGGCACGGAAGAGATCAAGAAGGCCCTACAGGGCAACCTCTGCCGCTGTACGGGTTATGTTAAGATCATAGACGCGGTCAAGCTGGCGGCCCGGTTCCTCCGTGGTGAGATTACGCCCGGAGAGGTCCGGCCCGACCCGGCGAAGGGTGTCATCGGGGTTTCGCTCCCCAGACCATCGGGAATGATAAAGGCCTGCGGGGTGGCCCAGTTCGGCGCGGACGTCTATCCCCAGGGGGCATTGGAGCTCGCCGCGGTGCGGAGCCCCCACGCCCACGCGCTGATCCGCTCCATCGATACCTCAGCCGCCGAAAAGATGCCCGGCGTCGTGGGGGTAATGACGGCTCGTGACATCAAGGGGAACAACAGAAATGGCGACATGGTCATTATATGCGACAAAAAGGTCCATCTTGTGGGGGACACGGTGGCGGCGGTGGCGGCCGAAACAAGAAAACAGGCCCTTGCCGCGGCTGCGGCGGTCCACGTCGAGTATGAGCCGCTGCCCGTGGTGAAGACCATAGAGGAGTCCCTGGGCGAAGGCGCGATCCAGGTGCACGAGGACGGCCCGAACCTCAAGTTTTCCCACCCCCAGATCAAGGGGGATGCTGAGAGTGCGCTCAAGGCGTCCCATACCGTGGTGGAGGCGCGGTTTTCCACCTCCATGATCCATCAGGCGCCCCTGGAGCCGGAGGTGTCCGTCGCGTACATGGAGGGCGACGGGGAAGACGCCAAGCTCGTGGTGCTCGGCCGGGGGATCAACATCCATGCCCTGGCGAAGTCGCTCCAGGACGCCCTGGGCTGGGATAACGTCAGGTATGAGGAACCCTTCGTGGGCGGCCAGTTCGGTATGAAAACCGGTTTCACCACGGAAGGCCTGGCCGGAGCGGCGGCACTTCACTTCCGGCGTCCCGTCCGCTACGTGTGCAGTCTCGCGGAATCGATGCAGATAAGCTCCAAACGCCATCCCCACGTGCACAACGTCCGCCTGGGCGCCGACGAGCGGGGAAAAATCACCGCCTACACAACCGACTTCACCGTCGAGGGCGGGGCCTACTCGTTCGGCGGGCCCGTCTACGTTATGAGGGCACTCCAGATGCTCAGCGGCCCTTACGACATACCCAATGTCAAGGCCTTCGCCAGGCTCTACAAGACGAACAACGCCTCGGGAGGGGCGGCACGGGGGGCCGGGCCGCCACAGTCGAATTACGCCCTGGAATCCGCGGTTGACCTGATGGCCCGTAAGCTCGGTATAGACCCCTGGGAGTATCGCTACATGAACACCCTTCCGGTCGGGGGGACCATGTCGACAGGTGAGGTGGCCGAGCAGTGGCCCTACAAGGAATGCCTTGAGGCCCTTCGGCCGCACTACGACAGGGCCCTCAAGGAGGCCGCCCCCTTGAAGACGGGTAGACTGCGCCGGGGCGTGGGCATCGCGGGGGCCGCCTTCGGCATCGGCGCCCCCATGCCGAAGGACCAGGCCAACGTGGCTGTCGAGCTTCACAAGGATGGCTGCCTCACCGTCTATGGGGCCGCCGCTGACCCCGGCGAGGGAACGGACTCCATGCTGACCCAGATCGCTTCCCACCTCACGGGGATACCGGTTGACATGATCCATCTCGTCACCAGGGACACGGACCGGGCGCCGGCCGTGGGATCGGCATCCGCGAGCCGCATCACGTATATGGTCGGAGGGGCCCTGGTCCTCGCCATCGAAAAGCTAAAAGAAGCAATGGGGGAGGCAAAGGCGACCACCTATGAAGAACTGGTCGCGGCGGGAAAGCCCACCAGATATCTGGCTACCAAGCATGCTGATACCACCCCGATGGACCCTAAAACCGGCCAGGGGATCTTCTATGAGGTGAGGGTCCTCGGATGCCAGATGGCGGAGGTCGAGGTGGACATTGAAACAGGCGATGTCAGGATCGTGCACATGACGGCCGTGGAAGACATCGGCACGGTCATCAACCCCGCCAACGTGGAAGGCCAGATGCAGGGCGGTCTGGACATGGGGGTCGGGATGGCCCTGCGGGAAGAGTATATCCATGGTGTCACCAAAGACTGGAGGACCTTCAAGTTTCCCACCATGAAGACGTCCTTTCCCATGACAGTGATCACCTTGCAGACACCCAGGAAAAAGGCGCCCCTCGGGGCCATAGGGGTGGGTGAATTCGTGCTCCTGCCCACCTCGGCGGCCGTGATGAACGCCATACACGATGCAACCGGGGCGCGCATCTATGACCTGCCCGCCAAGCCGGAGCGTGTTCTGGCGGCCCTTGCCGCCGGGAAGGAGTGAGCGAACGACCCATGGTCGAAGGAGACGAGGTTTCCGCCCTTGGAGTACGGGCGCGGTCCGTCGCCGGGAAGGAAGTCTTATTCGACAAAGAAGGGTTCTTTTTGAACCCCCATGACTGGAGCGAGGAGGCTGCGGCGATCCTCTGCCGTGAAAGGGGGATCGAGGCCCTGAATGAAAAACAATGGCGGGTGATCCGCTTTTTGCGTGACTATTATATGGCCAACGGCAAGGCGCCTTTGAACGCCGAGCTGAAGGCGGGCCTTGGATGGACCATCATGGAACTGGAGTCACTGTTCCCCGGTGGCATCCGTCAGGGGGCCCGCCTTCTGGCCGGGCTGCCGAACCCGCAGTCATGTAACCAGTAGAGGGTGCCATGTCATCGAAACGACCCCTCATTTACGTTGATAATGCCGCTACGACGTTTCCGAAACCCCATGCGGTCCTGGCCGAGATGTGTGAAATCTATGAAGCTCTGGGGGTTTCTCCCGGAAGGGGCAGCTTTGATTTGAGTGTTCAGGCCGAAGGTCTTGTCCATGGGGTGAGGCATCAGGTCTCCACGTTTTTTGGCGCCGATGACCCCTCGCGGGTGGCTTTTAGCTACAACGCCACGGATGCGCTCAATACGCTCATCCAGGGGCTGGTCGAGCCGGGCTGTCATGTCGTCAGCTCCCGCCTCGAACACAATTCCGTGCTGAGGCCCCTCCATTACCTCTCGGCCCGGGGGATCATCAACCTCGATCTCGTGCCTTTCGACGAACAGGGGTTCATCGATCCCGGGGACGTGGCCCGCGCGATCAGACCCAATACCAGGTTCGTGATCCTCACCCATGGATCGAACGTCCTGGGGACCGTGCAGCCCGTGGCCCGGGTCGGGGACCTTTGCAGGGAACGGGCCGTCCCGCTGATCCTCGACGTCACCCAGACCGCCGGCATACTGCCGATCCATATGACCCGATGGGGGGTAAGCGCCGTCGCCTTCACGGGCCACAAGGGGCTCTATGGCCCGACAGGGATCGGCGGACTGGTCCTCTCCCGGACCCTGAACGTGCGGACAACCCGATTCGGCGGCACAGGGACGGACTCAGCCAGTCTCGTCCATTCACAGGATTATCCCCAGCGATTGGAAGCCGGGACCATCAACATCCTCGGGGTAATCGGCCTTTCCGCGGGGATTCGCTACATTGAAGCGCAGGGCATGGGCAGGCTTTATGCCCATGAAATGTCCCTGACCCGACGGCTCAGGGACGGATTGTCCACCTTGAGGGGGGTCCGCCTCTACGCCGCCGAATCTCTGGAGAACCATCTGCCCGTGCTTTTGTGCACGGTCGAGGGCATGGACCCCGAGCAGGTGGCAAGCATCCTCGATGGCGATTTCGCCATAGCCACCCGCGCGGGGCTTCACTGCGCGCCCCTTTTGCATCAGGACCTGGGAACCAGCCCTCGCGGAGGGGTGCGCTTCAGCCTGGGCGCCTTCAATACCCTGGAGGAGATCGACAGGATAGTAGACGCGATGACCGCGATTGCCCGTTTCACTGCCCGATAGTCTGAAAAAGGCCTTTTTGACTTCGTTTGTGGTCCGGTAAGCCAGTTCGAAGGGGTAAGCGGCAGTGAGACCCATCTACTCTTAAATATAATGAAGCGGACCTTCGACTTATTTTCACATGCCTGAAGAGGAACCGGGGGAAGAAGTTGTAGGTTGAGCCGCCTTTCCAGCTCTTCCAATTCACCGTGCCCGGTCCGCTCCCTCATCCGGACCGCTTTGCGTCTCTTTGTATATTTCTTATAAAAATCCATCGGAATAGCCTCAACCGTCCATCTGGTTCGCCCGCCGGAATGCGAAAAAAGCTTGACTTACGTTGTCTCCTTATGTATATAACATGTAACGGTCGTTATACTTAGTAGGCAATAACGCTGCAACGGAAGCTCAGGGCACGGACGCCGTTTCGCATGGGGCCCCAAAAAACCCGCGCGCGCCGGCAGGGCATGGGTAAAAACCGCAGGCCGGTTCGAGCGGGAGTCCGGAAACCTCACGTGTGAGGGTATGGAAGCAACCCCACGCAGAAAAGGAGACGCATGATGAAAAGAAATCTTTGTGTTTTCATTGCTGTCGCGGCAGTGATCGCGCTCTTTGTGCCGGCTGGATCCGCTCGGGCACAATCATACACGGTGACGGGGGATTTGTCAGCCACCGGAGTGAGCGCTTTATCAGGCCCGCAAACTTACACAGGTAGCCTCTCGAACCTCTTTGATACGGTGAGTGGCGAGGCCATGTACGTGAACAACAACCTCCCCACGGGCAGCTATAATGACATGGTAGCCAATCAGGATTACATAGTCGCCACGTCGTCTACAGGTCAGATAGCAACCTTCTCGGTGGGAGAGATCACGGTCGGCAACAATTCAGTAGGCAGCTATTCGGCCAGCAACGGCAGTGCAAATAACATACAGATCGGGGGCAGCGCCGCCACCGGGTTCACCATAAGCGGCCCGGGCCAGTCGCTCTCCAACGTGACGAACATCAACGTCGTCCATACTACCATGCCGGCGGGCTCAGGGGGCTGGTCGTCGTCTTTAACAATCCAGAACAATGGCGCTACGGCCGCCACGTACAACGCCGGGGCCTACAGCTCACAAACTGGTGTTTTGCCAGGCAGTTTTACCGCATTGACGGGGCAGGAAGCCTGGACCTACGCCGGCAACCAGTACACCGGCGTCTCCCTTCTGTCCATGCTCCAGAGTGCAGGGATAAACACGAACAACCTTAACCAGTATGTGATTGCCACCGGTACGGATGGCGGCGAAGCGGTCCTGTCGATGGCCGAGATCGTTCAGAACGACGGCACCACTTTTAATAACGGCACCTACACCGGCACTGGTTCCGATATGGTTGCCTACTTATTGAACGGGAGTGGACTTGCCTCGAACAGGGGGTACTTTAGGCTGGTCCTCCCCACGGACACCAGTTCAGCCCGGTCGATTTTCACCCTCACCAGCCTGGATGTGGTGCCGACCCCCGTGCCCGCTTCTCTGCTCCTCTTCGGTCCGGGCCTGGCCGGTCTTGCCGTGCTGAGGAGGCGCTTCATGTAGGTTTGCATTTCCATATAGATATGAATACCGGGCAGGCGGGGCCGTCGATGGCCTGCCTGCCTTTCGTTGCGCCCGCCCGCCGCCACGGGCGTATCTTTGCGCGTCCCGTGGTGGGTCGTCGTGGCGGTCTTCGGCTGAGAACGCCATGGTCCGAAGGTGGACCGCTGCCGCGGCCTGGTATCCCGTTGGCATCGCCGCCGGAGACCCGGTGCGCGAAGGATCAGGGCCGGATGCTCAGCCGGCGATGCTCGACGGGGCGTCCGGCCCGCCGTACCTGTCCATCCGGAGCGAAAGAAGGAGCCCCTGGAACCAAGCTGACCGGAGGGGATCGTCAGGGTGGCCGAAGAGGTGCGAGTCGCAGCCGCAGTCCGTGCATCCGAACCCCGGTATCGACCATGCAGCATGAGCGCGCAGACCTTGGGCGATGGTGCATTCGAGCCTCGCGGAGGAGCGGATAGGGAGGACGGCATGGACAACGGCTACAGACCTTAACCAATCGATATGCCAGTGAAACCGCTTGCGCTTGCGCACATGCCTCTCCATCCTCGCCGTCAGGTTCGCCATCGCCGAGCCCGCATAGAGGTAGAAGCCCTTCCTGAAAAAGAGACGGCCCGCCCTGCCGACATCGAGGAAACGGTCTTCAGGGAGGGAGAGGACGAGGATGTAGCTCCCTCTATCCTGAGCCTCCCTCTCGATGTAGGACCAGGGGATATCAAGCGGGGCCGCGTAGTTGGAGAGGGAAAGATCGGGCGCCCAACGCACTGCGACGGGGATGATGCGTACCGATCCGCGCACAGCCAGCAGCGTGCGGGCAAAGCGCAGGTCCGTATGATAGTCGGGCATGAAGGTATCGGGGGAAGGTCCGTGGACCATGAAAAGGACCGCCGCCCTCGTCCCTTTTCCCGCAATCGCCGCCAGCTCTTCGAGATGCCTGGTCCCCCGGGCCGTGACCGCATCCGGGAACATGGCGACCCTCCGGCCGAAAAGCGTGCACGACTTGACTTCGAGGAGCATATCGCCATGTCCGTCGCGGAGGAGAAAGTCGAACCTGCTGCGGCCGGCGGTTACCTCCTGCCTCACGACGGCCGCGTCCTCAAGACCGGGGATGAGCCGTTTTTCCAGGAGATGGCGCGCCGCGCCGTTCGTCTTCCCCGTATGGAGCATGATGGGGCAGTCGGAGTCGTCACGGATGACACCCACAACCGTAAACCGCGTTGCCCGGTTGCCTGACTCTTCCTCGACGATATAGAGGCGGCTGTCCGGGAGGAGAAGCTCCTGCAGCCTCCCCGGATTGGGGAGGTACGCGCGGATCAGGCGCCCCTCATGGTCGCACTCGACGAGGAAACGGTTGGGACGCCTGATGAAGCGGGCGTCGAGGAGCGGGCCGAAGGGGCGGAAGAGATCGGTCATCGGAGGATGTTACGCGTACGTCCGGGACATCTGGAGAGGCATAGCATCACGCCTTCCATCGATTGCCGTGGAACGCTACACCTCTGTCAGGATTTTGATGGAGCTACCCTCTGTCGGACCCTTTTCCTTTTCAAGGTATGCCGCCATGTGGGGAGCGGCAAGATGGTTCCGGAGCGCCTCGGGGCCCTCCCACTTCTCGAGGATCGTGACCACGTCCTTATCGAAGGCCTGCGGCGGCAGACCGCTGTCGAAATCCGCTGCGGCCACATACTCGACGCAGCCCTTCTCTTCTCTTACGAGGGGTGCGACCGATCCGAATAGCCCCGGGAACTCGGGCAACTTGCCTGCCTTCACGCGTACCGAGACAACTACGTAAATCATTAGCTTCCCTCCTTATAGCTTGTGTTATCGACCCGCGGCCATGTCCCAGTCACCACATCATACAGGATTCAACCGAAAAAGGCTATCTCGCAGGGGAAATTATCTCTCTGTGGTTAAAGCCTACCGCAAAGGGCATACCCCGTTGTCGCC
The DNA here is from genome assembly GCA_050011095.1 of Syntrophorhabdales bacterium. Taxonomy (GTDB): domain Bacteria; phylum Desulfobacterota; class Syntrophorhabdia; order Syntrophorhabdales; family WCHB1-27; genus JBEKJU01. The sequence goes on along the minus strand of JBEKJU010000277.1, from coordinate 790 downwards.
TTATGGCGGCGACGGGGTCGATGGCGGCCCCTTTACCTACAGGACCACCTTCCCCGTGCGGCATTTGACGGAACGGAAAAGGTGATTATAGTTCTCTTGAGAGGAGGTGATACCATGAAACGTTCTTTTCTCATGCGTCTCATCGTGTTCACTGTTCTGCCCCTGGCTGTGGCTGCCCAGGCTTACGGTCAGGCCTTTCCTGCGACTGGAGCTGCCCCGGTGGCGCCCGACGCCATCTTGCCGCCCCCACCGCCTGCCGAAGTCACCGGACCGCCGGATGATGCAAGCGGTGATTTTCCGTCAGCGGCCCGTACCGATTTTCCCGGTTCCACCGGAGGTACTGATTTTCCCGCCGCCGCCAATCCGCAAGGCATGGATACGACATTTCCGGAAAGCGGTCTCGGAACCGGGACCGACAGCACCATGGGCGGGTCAGGGACGGGTTCGGGCGGGCTGGACGCCTCGACCTTCGGTCCGTACACAAGTAGCCCGCTGGGCAGGTGACTCTTTCGGACAGGCGATCCCTCTGCCCCCTAAAACCGTGCTCGCCGGCAGGGGGCTTTCGCCTTCCCGAAAACGTTCGGCAGTGACAAACGGGGAAAGCGAGAATTAGAATTCCCCTAATGAGAGCATATTCAGCCGGGCCTCCGTGAAATTGTCGGACACGGGAACCTCCGGTTCCCGGAGACGGCGGGACTTGACCGCGGAGACGGCGATCAGTCGTCGAAATTGCCCGCGGCCCCCTTGCCGGCAGGGATGCCCTTCGCCCGCTCGATGATCTGCTCCTTTG
>JBEKJU010000276.1:0-5089 GCA_050011095.1 Syntrophorhabdales bacterium | reverse complement strand
CCCCCGGGGGGTCAAGCGGAAGATGAGCAACTATCATCTGCGGCCGAGGACCGTCCCCTGCAACGAGCGGGTTGACTTCGAAAAACGTATCAAGATACTTAAATGAACAGTATTAGGCTTAGCCTACTGTATTCTTGACACTTCTTCGCTATATACTCGAAGCTGCAGAACAGATAATTGTCTGTATGGTCGGGGTATTCAGTTCTGAGGTATTGCAGATAGGCCTGTATGTGACGGTTCTCCCAAGCCATTGTTAGAAAAAAACCGAAATGAGCGTCAACCATCCCGAAATCTACTATGCGTCTTCGTTCAAGGTTTCCTATATCTTCGAAATGGCCGAGAAGCATATCATCTATTTCCCAAGAAGAATAGTATTCACGGCCGGTAATCAGGCGTGCAAGTTCATCCGGAAGGGTAGTTTGCGCAACACGGGCTCTGTTTACTCTAAAATAGGGCCAAGCATCTCTGCCATCCTCTGGGTTCTGATCCTCGGGCGATACAAACTCAAGCGCCCCTATATCCATAAGGTCAAAGAGCCTCCTCGTTCTCGCCGTGAAGAAATCTTTGTTCAACCTATGGATGAAGTCGGCTGAAGACGTTTTACCGAGGCTTGTCAACTCTTGCCAGGCGACCCAAACAAGGAACGCTGCGAAAAGAGCTGCTAAAGCAGACCCAAAAAGGCTGTCATAGAAGTGGCCTTGCGCAGAAGGAAAAATAGGTACAAGTACACGGGGTATCAGTGCCAAGCCGAGGATGAGAACGAGCAGGATTAGCAGGAGTCTCTTCACAAGCGCATTATAGCACGGGGGTGAAGCAACGGTGAAAGAATATTCTCACCCCTACTCATTTGTCTCCCCATCAGCTATGCCGTCCCGTATCTGCCCCCTATCCAACCTACTGTCCTATTGATCAGTCCCCATCTTAAAGCCGCGTATGGGAGGGGCTGTTACTCCGATGCTATCGCGCGTTTCAACTCCGCGAGCGTTATGGGGTACTCGTCTCGAAACCGGGCGAAAGTGTGTCCTTGGCCATGGGCCTCACGGTCCCACTGCGCTGCGTCCCAACCAGCCTCGATCAGATCAGAGGCGGCAAAGACGAACTCCAGTGCGTCTGTGAGAAAGTGCACGAACGGCTCGGCGGCGTTGAAGTTGAAGTCGTCGGACGGGCCGTGGACGAAGTAGTTTCGGCATTGCACGGCGAGTTTAACGACGTAGGCCAGTTCTTTAAATCGAGATCCAAAATGTTCCTCCACCATTGCCCTTCGATACTCGATCTTCTTCCGCAGTGATGGCTTACCCATTCTCTTGAGAGCCGATATGACCGCATCGCGATCTGGGCTTGCCGGGTGTTTTCTGAGTATGTCGAGGCAGGTAGCCTGGGAGTTTGCGAGGTCATCCGGAAGGGTCGTAGACAGGGGCACGGCGTCTGCTGGCAGGATATCGAACATATTCGCAGCGGCAATCAGACGATTGGCGTCATAGAAATTACCCAGACCCAGGCAATTGACATAGCGAGCACGGGACTGGCGCCAACCTGGTTCGCGGTGTATCCAATTCTTTAGAACACCGGAGAACTCCTCGGGGCGTTGAATAGGGTTAAGAGGCACATCGCCAGGATGAGGCTTGAGATCATCGTTTATCAAGGCAGGACCTCTAGGGGCGTAACTCCAGTGAACGGATAACGGTTGCCAAGCTTGATCGTCAAGGGCTACGGTTCGGAGCTGGATGTCATGGATACCCTGACGCCGTCCGGCTATTACAGACAGGAAGCGGGCGATGACCGTCATCCGATCAATAGATTCTATAAAAACGATTGGGGAATCGGCCTCTATCGACACCGTCATTTGGTTTTTGATGAAAATTCCACGTGGTCCTCCCGCGTCGAAAGAGGGTCCGTGGCTCACACTCACCTTGCCTATCTCTGTGTCGACTTCAACGATAGTGGACCTGCCCGTGAAATAGGCGACCAGGGGCCACTCGCCTGTCTCAATGGGTCGCAGACGCCTCCGTTCCGCAAGCACCGTATCCATGATAGAGTTAGCATCAATGACATAGCCAAACGCGTCGAAGTCATAGAACAGAGGCAGCAGATCATCGACCATGAAGTGGATGCTTTGCACAACCGGCGAGATAGGTTCTATATATTGGTTGCCGATCGTTACAAAATGGGGAAAGACGTGCGCGTAGTGATGCCCCGCGGCGCTGCCTCCTGATGAGCGTATGCAATCGATGCACGTTACCTTCTTCTGGTCGAGTGTCGTGCCGAGCAGATGAGACACCTCACGCAGAGGTGGGAGTTCAGAGCGACTGCTCAGGCTCAGGATGGATCGAGCCCCCTTGAGCCGGAGCTCTCCGAAGGCTTCTTGGTTGTCAGGCAACTGGAACATCCCTTGAAATCGCGAGTGTTCCCGTTTTGTCACCTTAACCCCCAGTCATGGCGTATTGGAAACGAGTCAATTGTTCATCTGGCCGAAGGCCGCTACCGCTTCGGCTCGCGCGAGGCCGAAATCTTCTCCATCACAAAATGGCACTACGAGCGATTTACTGCTCTTCTGACGATTTAGGCAACGCATGCAACAACTCAGGGTTTAATGGGCTACGCCTGGGCAAATGTATGAATTCCGGCCAACTTGCGGCCGATGGCCTTTTCCGCAATCTTCAGGTCATAAGCCGCCTGCAGGTTAATCCAGTACTGGGGGGTCTGGCCGAATGCCTTGGCGAAAAGCAGGGCCATTTCGGCGGTGACGGGTCGCTGTCCCTTGATGACATGGGAAATTCTCATAGCCGACAGTCCCACAGTGCGGGCAAATTCCGCCTGGGAAATCCCCAGTTCGTCTATGATCTCTTTGAGAAACTCCCCGGGGTGGATGGGAGGGAGATTGTTTTTGGGATTCATGGTGTTGCCTCCTCAGTGATAGTCTGCAATTTCAACGTCGTAGGCCTCTCCTTTTTGGAACCGGAAGCAGAGACGCCATTGATCGTTGATGCGAATACTCCATTGGCCTGCGCGGTCTCCTTTCAGCTGCTCCATGCGATTTGACAGCGGCATGCGAAGATCATCAAGAACGGTGGCCGCGTCGAGTTGCGTCAGTCTTTTAACCGCCCGCGTCAGAACATCAGGCGGAAACCGTTTGGATGTGCCCGTAGTAAAAAGGCGCTCTGTCTCGGAATCCGCAAACGTTCTGATCATTGGAATATAGTATAAACAATTTGTTTACAAAGTCAAGAAGGCCGGAATGACTTATTGCGCCGACGGAAAGACGGACTGCGGCAACAATCCAACAATCCTGTCCGCTCTATCCGTTCATGCCGTACCGTGAGGGTGGAGGCCGGAAACTCCGGGCCGGGCGGTCAAAGTGATCCTGGAATACCCCTTTCTTGCCTCCAGCGCTGGGACTACGAGGCGAACCACGGCTGAGAAGCGTCTTGTAAATAGTTTTCTCTTGCCCAAGGGCTGCCCTCGTTCTTTTCATGATTCTTGGCAGGGTGCACAACCAGAATTTGTGATGGCTGATTAGGAGACGAACGGATTTTATGTCCCCGCAACATGATAATGGGAGATGCATTACTTGTCTAAAGTAACGAAATATGTTACTTTGGCAGAGTAATCCATCATGGGTTGAGGAAGATGCCGGCGAAAGACTTCATATCCCAGATGATGGCCGAAGGCCGCTACTGTTTCAGCTCTCGCGAGGCCGAAAGCGCCCTTGGCGTCGGAGCCGTTGCGGCCCGTGCGGCTTTGCGACGTCTCCGTTACAAAAACGACCTTGCCGTACCATACAAGGGTATCTACGTTATTGTTCCACCGGAGTACAAAACCGCGGGGTGCCTACCCGCAAGCCACTTCATCCCCGATCTTATGCAGCGCCTGGAGACCACCTATTATACCGGCCTGCTAAGCGCCGCCGAATATCACGGAGCCGCCCATCAACGACCGCAGGTATTTCAGGTGATGACCGAAAAGAACAGACCCGGCATCGCGTGCGGCAAGGTCCGCGTGGAGTTTGCTGCCCGGAAGAACGTGAGCGACATCCCCAAGACCGATTTCAAGACCCCGCGCGGGTTCTTGAAGGTATCGACCCCTGCCGCGACCGCGTTCGACCTGGTCGGGTATCTCCGGCATGCGGCCGGTCTCGACAATGTGGCGACGGTGCTCGCCGAATTGGCCGAAAAGATCGACCCACAGCAGCTAGTAGACGTAGCGGCGCTTTCACCCGTTGCATGGGCTCAGCGCCTCGGCTATCTCCTCGATTTCGTGGGTGCCGGGGATAAGACCCAGGCGCTTGCCGAATATGTGGCTGGAAAGAAGCCCATTGTCACCTTTCTGTCTCCCTCGCATCCTCTCAGGGATGTCGACAGGTCCAAGCGCTGGCGGCTCATGGCGAACGTCCGGGTTGAGGCCGATCTTTGATTCCCCAGGACTACATAACCGAGTGGAAGAAGCATGCGCCGTGGTCCCAAACCTACCAGGTGGAACAGGACCTCATCATAAGCAGAGCCCTTGTGGACCTGTTCAGCCATCCTGTCGCCGGCGATGCCCTCGCTTTCCGAGGAGGAACAGCGCTTTTTAAGCTGTATCTTGAACCCTTGCGGTATTCGGAGGACATCGACCTCGTTCAAGTTGTTTCGGGGCCAATCGGCTCTATAATGGACGCCATTCAGGAGAGACTGAACCCCTGGCTCGGCTCGCCCAGACGCGGCAGATCAGAAGGGAGGGTGACGCTGACCTACAGACTGGAGTCTGAAGAGGGCTTGCCGTTGAAGCTAAAAGTCGAGATCAACAGCCGCGAGCACTTCTCTGTTCTTGACTTGCACAAGGTCGAATTTCGCGTCGATTCGCGCTGGTTCTCGGGGAGCGCCTCCATATTGACCTACCATCTGGACGAGCTTCTCGCTACGAAGGTGCGGGCTTTATATCAGCGCAAGAAAGGACGGGACCTCTTCGACCTCTGGAAGGCCTTCGATGTCACCGACGCCCGGCCGGAGAGGGTGATCGGTTGTTTTCTCAAGTACATGGAGCATGAAGGGAGGCGTGTGTCGCGGGCAGAATTCGAGGAGAACCTTCTTCTGAAGCTCGAAGATCCCAGGTT
>JBEKJU010000275.1:0-5478 GCA_050011095.1 Syntrophorhabdales bacterium | reverse complement strand
CCCTGTCAGGGCCGACGTCTGTTAACAGGCCAAAAAGGCTCGGCGGGGAGTACTATCTACAGCATCATCCGCAAGGGACCAACACCGCCGTTTTTGGTACCCGTTTGAGCGGCGCCAACAGTCATTGGCTCTATTGCTCTTTATCGTCGGATACTGCCCGTAAAAACCGCAGTGAAGCATGGGCGTGCCTCAGCCTGAACCTGATATCCTATAGGCATCCCGGCCACGCCCCCCTGCTTCTCTACCTCTGGGCTGTCTCTCCGTACTTGCCGGCACCCCGAAATTTTGGCACTGTGGATTCTTGCAGAAGTTGACCTGAATCGTGCCGACTTCTACCGGCACCCGTTCGCCGGTTGGTTAGACCCTTTGAGCAAAGAAAATCCCCCTACCGGATTCTACCCGGTAGGGGGACAAATGTTAAGTGTTTTTGAACACGTTAAGGGATCGGCTCGCTTTCGTGGCCTCTCCCGGAGGATCTCGACGAGACCTCTTTGGACAACCTCCTTTTCCCCTCCAGTATCCTTATGGATACGGTAAGACGGAACATGCCGATGTCGTGCTTCTCCAGGACTACAAGGCGGGAGAGAGGCTCTTCGTCGACCACGCCGGGGACACCATCCCGGTCCACGATCCCGCAACGGGTGTCATCACCCCCGTCTATCCCTTTGCCGCCGCACTGGGGGCGAGCAAGTATACCTACGCCGAAGCCGTCCTCTCCGGGGAGCTTCCTTCCTGGATCAGCCTGCACGTCTATGCGTTCGAATTTATGGGTTTTTGTTCCGGAGACCGTGGTGCCCGACAACGTTCCGGACGGGTGTGACCCACCCCTGCCGGTACGAGCCCGACCTCAATCCAACTTACCAGGACCTTGCCATGTATTATTCCACCGCGGTCATCCCGGCGAGGGTGAGAAAAGCACGGGACAAAGCCAAGGTGGAGTCGGCCGTCCTGATCGCGGAGCGGTGGATCGTCGTTGCGCTTCGCAACCACACCTTCTTCAGCATCGGGGAACTCAACAGGGCGATAAAAGGAGAAGCTGGAAGAGTACAACAGCCGGCCCTTGCAGAAGCTGAAGGTATCGAGGAGACACCTCTTCGAGACCATCGATAAACCGGCCATGAAGCCCCTGCCGGATAAGAGATACGAGTATGCCGAGTGGGCACGAACGAGGGCCAACATCGACTGCCACTACTTGCGACGCCTCTCTTTCTCAACTCCGTCAAAGTCGTGCAGTCTAGGCGTCTCGCGCCCATTGTATGCAACAGCGTACAACAATAGGGCAAGGCATGTCTATATAATTATGATACGGTTAATAATAGCGATATTCAGCGTATATTTCGAGTGGCAATGTCGCGGACAGCCTACCGGTTATCGGCTTCGTCGTCTTCGTGCGCGAGGGGACTCCGTGGCTTCTGAGCCGCGAGCAGCCTCGGGGGAAGGCCCGATTGGACGTGTCCTGGGTCGAGCCCCGCCATCCGTGCGTGCGCCGGTCTGTGCCGGTATGGGCTGTGTCCGGCGGGGACGCAACGCTCGCGGTGGGCGCGCGAATTCCGAATCCCGTGGCGGCGCCGGTTTCTTGTAATCGAAATCCTTCAGTATGCGGCGTTCGATCTTCGCGCCGAGCACGCGCTCGATGCTCTTGACCAGGGATTCGTCCTCACCGGTGACGAACGTGAAGGCGTCGCCGGTCTTTGCGGCGCGGCCGGTACGGCCGATGCGGTGTGTATAAGCATCCGTCGTATCGGGAATGTCATAGTTGATGACATGGGATATGCTCAAGACATCGATGCCTCTGGCCGCGATATCGGTGGCCACCAGAATCCGGTACGAGCCGTTGCGGAAACCGTCGAGGGCGTCCTGGCGCTTGTTCTGTGACAGGTTCCCCTGCAGTGACGCGACCTTGTACCCTACCTTCTCAAGCTGTTGCCCGACGCGTCTGGCCCGGTGCTTGGTGCGGGTGAAAATAAGGATGGATTCTGTATCGGTGTGCTTCAGGAGCTCCATGAGGAGTTCCGTCTTCAGATGCGGGGCAACCGGGTAAAGGGCATGGGACACGGTGTTTGCCGGAACTGTATGACCGACCTTTACCGTGACCGGATCATGCAGCACTTCGTCCGTCAGCTTTCGGATATCATCGGGCATGGTCGCGGAGAACATCAGAGTCTGCCGTTTGAGCGGCAATTGTTTGAGGATACGGCGGACATCGGGCAGGAAGCCCATATCGAACATCCGGTCCGCCTCGTCGATGACAAGGACTTCCAGGCTTGTAAGGTTGATCGTTTTCTGGTTAAGATGGTCGAGTAGCCGGCCGGGGCAAGCGACGACGATGTCGACGCCGGCGCGCAGTTTCCGGACCTGCGGATTCACACCCACACCGCCGTAGATCGCACAGCTCGTGAGCCGCGTGTTCCGTCCCAGGTCTCCGATCGATACGTGGATCTGTTCCGCCAGTTCGCGTGTGGGGGCGATGATAAGGCCCCGGACCAGCCGGCGTGGACCCGGAAGCAGACGCTCCAGGATCGGCAGCACGAAAGCCGCTGTTTTGCCGGTGCCGGTCTGGGCGAGGCCCATAACGTCATTGCCTGCGAGGACCGGCGGGATAGCCTGTACCTGGATGGGAGTTGGGGTCTCAAAGCCGAGCGCCGTGACGGCGGCGGCTATTTTCGGATGAAGCTTAAACGAAGTAAAACTCATGGCACCTTCTTTATCACGACAATTTAGTAGCTGAAGCAAAATATGACCGACGTCTGTGATGTGACGGGAACGTTTTTAGGCCGGCTTCTCAGTGACTGTCTAGGGCGGCTCTTGGTCAGTACTTCATTACTTGACCCATACTATAAGCCTATTGGCCGGCCCAGTCAACTCGACTGCCGGCAAGGTTCCCGAATCCCGCATGTCGGAATAGAAATAAATGTATTCCCGCGATCTGGAGAAACCGCTCTCATGATTGGTCATAAGCCTTTGATCTGTAACTGTTATGCCACCTTGCACGGGACCCGGCGGTTTAGGGGAAATCGTTTCGCTTCCGGTGCCCATGCCGCCATACCGCCCGTCGTAGACGTATCGGGCAACGTGATTATGGTATACTTCAAGACGCACAAATTTAGTCTCTTATAGAAAGGATGTGTAATAACAATGGGCAATGAACCGAACAAGATTATTTACTCCATGATCGGGGTAAGCAAATATTACGATAAAAAACCGGTGCTGAAGGATATCTATCTCTCCTATTTTTATGGAGCAAAGATCGGCGTTCTCGGCCTGAACGGATCAGGAAAAAGCTCGCTTCTCCGCATTCTGGCAGGCGTGGACAAAGAGTTCAATGGCGAGACGGTCCTTGTCCCCGGTCACACCGTAGGGCTCCTTGAGCAGGAGCCGAAACTGGATGACAAAAAAACGGTGCGGGAGATCGTGGAAGAGGGGGTGCATGAAATAGTAGATGCCCTCAAGGAGTACAACCTTATCAGTGAGAAATTCGCCGACCCGATGTCGGACGATGAGATGAACAAGCTTATCGAACGACAGGGCGAAGTACAGGAGAAGCTGGATGCATGGGACGCGTGGGAACTCGATTCGCGCCTCGATATGGCGATGGACGCCCTGCGCTGTCCCTCGGGAGAAACTCAGGTTTTTGTCCTCTCCGGAGGAGAAAAACGCCGCGTCGCCTTATGCAGACTGCTTCTGCAAAAACCCGATATCCTGCTTCTCGATGAACCGACCAACCATCTGGATGCAGAGACCGTGGCCTGGCTCGAGCACCACCTGCAAAGCTATCCGGGGACCGTCATCGCGGTGACTCATGACCGCTATTTCCTCGACAATGTCGCCGGGTGGATCCTGGAACTCGACAGGGGACAGGGTATCCCTTGGAAAGGAAATTATTCGTCCTGGCTGGAACAGAAGAAGAATCGTCTGCAACAGGAAGAGAAGTCCGAAAGTGAGAGGCAGAAAACCCTGCAGCGGGAACTTGAATGGATACAGATGTCTCCCAGGGGACGCCACGCAAAAGCGAAGGCGCGCATCAATTCTTATGAAGAGCTTTTTAGTCGCGATGCCGAGAAAAGTTCAAAAGAGCTGGAGATCTATATCCCCCCCGGACCCCGTTTGGGCAATGTCGTCATTCAGGCCGATAACGTGAGCAAGGCATACGGTGACAACATTCTTATCGAGGGAATGGCTTTCTCCCTCCCGCCGGGCGGTATCATAGGAGTAATCGGGCCGAACGGAGCCGGAAAGACGACCCTCTTCCGCATGATCACCGGGCTGGAATCGCCCGATTCTGGCGCCTTCAGGATCGGGGAAACCGTAAAGCTCGCATACGTTGATCAGAGCCGTGACATCCTCGATCCGAACAAGAACATCTGGGAGGTTATTTCCGGTGGAGACGACACGATTCAGCTCGGCAAGCGGCAGGTGAACTCGCGCGGCTATGTGGCCCGCTTCAATTTTTCAGGGGCAGACCAACAGAAGAAGGTGTCGATGATCTCCGGAGGGGAAAGAAACCGTGTTCATCTGGCGCGCATGCTGAAGGAAGAGGCCAACGTCCTTCTCCTCGACGAACCGACCAACGATCTGGACGTAAACACCATGCGCGCCCTGGAAGAGGCATTGGAAAGTTTTGCCGGCTGCGCCGTGGTCATCAGTCACGACCGGTGGTTCCTTGACCGTATCGCTACCCACATGCTCGCTTTCGAGGGGATGAGCAAAGTGGTCTGGTTCGACGGAAACTACTCCGATTATGAAGCGGACAGGAGAGCCCGCCTCGGCGCTGCGGCAGACCAGCCTCACCGCATCAAATACCGCCACTTGACGAGAGGGTAAGACCGGTTCGCTTTGGGAAGCAACGTGCCCGAAGTTGCCCTTAGAACGGTATTCCGAGCTTCGAGCAGACCCTGCGCGAGAAGTCACGCACGCTTTCGTTGGGGTCAACGAGTCCGAGCTTTATCGGCGCCTCATATTTCTCGCTGTAACCGTTCATCATCACGGTCAGCGCAGGAGGTGAGGGCGCCAAGTCCCGGAAACTCCTCGCCGCCTGTCCATTTACCCTTGTTAAAGGGGCATGCGTCCTGGCACGCATCGCAGCCATAGAGCCTGCCACCTATCTGCTCCGCCGTCTCGGGAGAAGGCACGCCCATTCCCATGTTCGCCGATATGCTGGTCTGAAAGCTGGCACATCCGATCATCGACATGGTATACGGAGCGCAGAGCGTATGGGTCGGGCAGGCTTCGATGCATTTACCGCAGTTCTCGGAGCAGTCTTTGAGCGTAACGTCGCGAATCAGTTCAAGCTCTCGGTCCACCGCGAGCAACTCTATGTAATTGTACGACCCCTTCCCGGTGTAAAAGAAATTATTCCGGCGGATGATGCCGAGCCCTGCCTGATACGCTGCCCAGCGGGCCGGCGCCGCGAACCCGTGTCCGCTGCCCAACATACACTTAAGTCCCAGGCTCTCTATAAACGCGGAGAATTCCTTGCGT
>JBEKJU010000274.1:0-5147 GCA_050011095.1 Syntrophorhabdales bacterium | reverse complement strand
GGAAGGGGGTTCGGTGATGAGCCCCGTCATCGTCTTGTGGGTCGTCCTCGACTCTATACCGTCGTTCCTGAAAGTCCTTTCCGCTACATCGGTAAATACCCATTGGCCCTGCTTCTCGTTCCCCTCCCAGACACCGAGCCGTGCGTCATACCGTTTCTGGATCGAGTAGTCGTCCGAAAGCTCGAGAAGGGTGATGCCCTTGATCTGGTCCCTCTTGACATCGTAAAAGTCTATATTGCATACCTTGTTTCCCCGCTTGAACCATATCTTGTCGTTTTTGAAAACGACGTAGGTAGGGTCCTCCTTGATCCTGACCCTCAGCATATACTCGGCCGCGGAGGAGGTGAACGGTATGATCCACTCCGAAAAGCAGAAAGAGGCGACAACGAGGACCAGCGACAGGGAAAGGAGGGGCTTCATGAGCGAAAAGGTGCTGATACCCGCCGTCCTCACGATGATCACCTCGTTCCCCCTTATCATCATGATGATGAGAACGAGCATGGAAATGAGGAATGCCAGGGGGAGGAGTACATTGAAATTGTTGGGGATGTTCAGCGCGACGTAGAGCAGGCCCAGGCCGAACTTAGAAAAACTCTGGGTAAAGACATCCAGGTGGTCAAAAAAATCGATCATCGTAAAAATGACGAGCCCGGCGAACTCGCTGATGATGAGTAACTTTATTGTGTTGCTGATGATATATTTACTTAGCCTTCGCAAAGCGCGGCTCCCACAGTTGTTTGAGTCTCTTCGACACCCTTCCCTGTTCCTCGCTGTTCACCTGCGTAACGAGGTAGAGTCCGGCGAAGGAGAATATTATATTCGGGGCAAAGCAGACCAGGAATGGCATGACCTCATACATCTTGCCTATGTTCTCCATGATGGCGGCCAGAATATAGTAGCAGATAAAGATGAGGAGGCTGTAGACAACGCCCGAAAACTTCCCCTCCGTCTTCCTCTTGATCCCCAGAGGGACGGTGAGCAGCACGAAGGCGACGATGGAAAAGGGGATGCTGAATTTCTTGTATATCTCAATGGAGAACTCATATCTGCTTTCGCCCTTCGCAGCGGAAAAGGCCTTTCGCAGCTCATTAATGTCCATCTCGTAGGGTCTCTTTCTCCACTCCCTGTTCGGCAGGACGCTCGCAAGGTTGAGGGAAAACGTGTAATCCTTGAAGGAGAGACTCCTGTATGCATCGGCTTGTTTTTCCCATCGCTGGAGGCTGCCGTTCTTCAGCTTGAAGGAGAGATCGAGTGTGGTGGTGTCGACATTGACCGTCCCTGTCTGGGCCGCCACGGTCTGCCGAACCCCCTCGTCCCTGTCGTCGGAGATGACGATGCCGCTCAGGACCTTTTTCTGTGCGTCCACCTTGTCGATATATATGACGACGCCGGGGATGCTGTCGTTGAAAATGCCCTCTTTGTCCTCGATGGAGATTCCCTTCTTCGCTATGTCGGCCAGGGTATTGCGGAAGGCGTCGCTGCTTCTGCTGAGGAGGAGGCTGTTGTTCAGAAAGCCCGCAAGGAATACCATGAGACCGAGCATGGAGATGGGCACGAAAAGGCACATCAGGTTGACCCCGCTCGCCTTCAGCGCCAGTATCTCGTTCTCGCTCGAAAGCCTCCCGAGGACCACGACAACGGACAGGAGGAATGCCATCGGAAGGGTAAATGTCATGAAGGGGGGACAGGAATAGGCGATGAGCAGGACGATGTCCTTCGGCTGGACACCCTTGTTGATCACGAGGTCCGCCATTTTTCCCAGTCGGCTCATAACGAGAATGAACGTGAATACGGCGACGGATATGAAAAAGAGCAGGACCAGCTCTTTGAGCAGGTAAAGATAAAACCTCTTCCGCAGGAATCCAACCCTTTTCATCTCTTAATCTATCACCCGCGACCGTCCGGTGTCAATTTGGGGGCTGCACGGCGGGCTGCACGAAAAAAAGATGAAGGTCAATCCATGCTCTCTTCCGTTTCGAGCTTTTGAATGTCCCTTATCCGGAGATGCTCCCTCAAAAGAAGGGCGAACCCGACGATTGAATAGGGTATGTACCAGGACGCATGATAGAGTACCGATATGGTAAAGCCTTCGTACTTCGGCACGCCGAAGATAGAGAGCAGGTAGACCAGCAGGAATTGATAGAGTCCCACATAGCCGGGCGAGGAAGGAACGGAGATGCCGACATTCAGGAGAGCGCACACAAAGGGCACATATCGTATATTGACGGGAACACCCAGGGCGACGGTGACGACCCAGAGGGCCATGCTCATGGAAAACCATATGCAGAAAGAGATGATCACGAAAAAGACGATCGTCAGCGGAGAGCCGATGCGGGAGAGGTTTTCCTGCACCTCTATTATCCTTCTCGCGAATCGTGAAAGAAAAGACCTCTCCACTGCGGTGAACCCCTTGGCCAGATGGTTTGCGAAGCCCTGGCGGCTCATCAGGATGATCATCAGCACGCAGAACACGACCACACCGATGACCACGTAGATCCCCTGGGACACCCTGGGCGGGAGACTGGCCCTCGGGAAAAAGAGAAGGGTCATCAACAAAAGCCCCGTAAGGTCGAAGAACCGGTCGAGAAGGACCGTCGAGAAAGAATAGGTAAAGGAGAGCTTCGTCTTGTGGGAGAGCACGTAGCCGCGGGCAACCTCACCGAGCCGCGCCGGCAGCACGTTGTTGACGAACATGCCGATGAGCAGGGCAGTGAAGGTATCCCTGAAACGTACGGAGGACCCGGCGACCTTCGACCACCTGAACGCGGACAGGCAGATCGCGCAGGCAATGAAGACCAGGGGCAACGGGACAAGGAACGGGTTTATCTGCCTGAGGATCGACCAGATCTTCCTGAACTCGATGCCCCTCATGGAGAGGTAAAGGAGGACGATGCTGACAGTGAAACCGAAGATGGTGATAAAGAGGCGTTTTTTCATCGGACTACGCATTATAGTGTAAAGTATCCGCTTTTTCCACGTTTTTCTCGCCCGCACCCGGACAATCGCGAAAAGGGCGGCGGGCGCGCGAAAGTTATTGAGTCGATTCCCAACTCATGATGTAATTAAGGTAAGCTATAGCGGGAGGTAACCATATGTGTCAGACCGCGGCCTACGTCATCCACGATGGGAAAGAGGTTCTCGTCCTGCAGGATGTGGTGAGCGTCACGCCGGAAGGCGGGGCCCTCAAGCTCATCAACCTCTTCGGTGAGGAGAAGGTGGTTCAGGGAAGGATACATCAGATTGATCTGCTCTCCCACCGGATCACCATTTACGCACATTAGGCCATGATGAGGATTGGCCTGTCAATGAAAAGGGCATCGGCCGGACCCTGACGCGCCTGGGGCGGCTAAGGGATGGAGGCTTTCATGCCCAAACGGGCGGACGGCTACTCAGGCCCTGCCGGTCCCGTCCGCAGCCTGGACGCGACTTCCGCCAATGAGATAGCCGCCTTTTGCTTGACAAGCCCATCTCCATCTGTTCTATTAAGTGGCAAAAACATATAGTCCGAGAGGTCCGAATGAAAAGGATAGGCGTCGTAGGGACCGGTTCGTACGTGCCGGAAAAGATATTGAGCAATCACGACATAGAGAAGTTTCTCGATACATCCGATGAATGGATCTATACGCGGACCGGCATAAGGGAGAGGCGGATCGCGGATAAGGGTACGGCGACGTCCGATCTCGCGAAAATTGCCTGCGAGCGTGCAATGGAAACGGCGGGTGTGAAGGGCGATGACATCGATCTCATTATCCTCGCCACCATAACCCCCGATACGCACTGCCCGGCCGGGGCCAACTGGCTCGAAGCGAAGCTTCACTGCCAGAAGGCCGTCTCCTTCGACATCACCGCTGCGTGCTCGGGTTTTATTTTCGCCCTTCACGTGGCCGACAAGCTGATACGCGCCGGTGCGAACAAAACAGCCCTCGTCTGTGCGGGCGAGATCATGACGCGGACGGTGAACTGGGAGGAGAGGGAGAGTTGCATCCTGTGGGGCGACGGGGCCGGGGCGGTCGTCCTGACCGAGACGGCCTCCGGCCACGACGTCCTTTCCACCCATATCCATACGGACGGGGCGAATGGCGACACCTTGCTGATGCCGGGAGGAGGTTCCCTCACTACCCCTATCTCCCATGAAAGCGTGGACAAGAAGCTCCACTTCCTCAAGATGATAGAGGCAAACAAATCGTTCAAGGTCGCGGTGGGCAGGTTCGCGGACGCGGCGGAGGAGGCGGCGGCGTCCCATGGCTACACCATGGACGATATCGACGTTATCATCCCCCATCAGGCCAATATCAGGATCATCCAGGGCGTGGCGAAGAAGCTCAAGGTGTCTATGGATAAGGTGTACATGACCATCGAGCGGTTCGGTAACATCTCTTCAGCCACCGTCCCCATAGCGCTCGATGAAGCGGTGAGGGACGGGACCATCACATCAGGCAAGCGGGTGGTCCTCACCGCCTTCGGAGGCGGACTGACGTGGGGAAGCAGCCTCATCGAGTGGTAGGGCCGGCTGATTCTTCGATTCCATCGCGGAGGCCCTGGGACATGTTGCAAACCACAAGGGCAGACGCTAAAATAGAGAAGACGGAGGGATGGCTGAGCGGCCGAAAGCGGCGGTCTTGAAAACCGTTGGGCGTGCAAGCGCCCCGTGGGTTCGAATCCTACTCCCTCCGTTCTATTTCCCCTTGTGTTTCCTTACTTTTCATCGGGTGTACCTCTTTTCGCTTTCTTTTCGCTTTCGAGATATAGGAGCTTTCCCTTTCCTCGTCTCTCTACCGCGGCGCGTGCTACGTCATCCGTCACATGGACATACTTTTGAGTGGTCCGGATGTCGGCATGCCGGGCAAGTTTCCGGATGACGGGGAGGGGGGTTCCATCTTCCACGAGTTGTGTGCAGAAACTGTGCCGGGTGGCTTCATAAAGCGTGACATCAATTCCGCTGTACTCGTTCCATATGGCGCCCAGTCGCTTAGGGCGAAAGGTTGAGCCGCTGTTAGGGTTGATGAACAGCCATGCCTCCGGGTGTTTGCCTCGACAGTTGTCCTCTGCTATCTCCACGGCTCGTCCGGAAAGCGGTATCCATTCCTTTGTCTTTGCCTTCGTCGTTTCTCTTACCGTGTAATCTGACCAGGTGCGTCTAATTAAGG
>JBEKJU010000273.1:0-5158 GCA_050011095.1 Syntrophorhabdales bacterium | reverse complement strand
GAGTGACCTGAGTAAGTCCAACGCGATAAAGACGACGCCCGACGGTTTCACGTACCTGGACCCGTCGCACTTTCGGACTTACTTCGCAGCCGACGTGTCAGCCGAGCAGGCCGCGTTCATGGCGCGTTCGCAGGTACTCAACCGGGCCGAGAATTTCAAAGCGGTCATCACCATCCCTGCATGGAGGAGGAAGCCGAGCTGGATGTTGGTGTCGGGAAAGGATAGGACCATCAACCCCGACCTCGAACGGTGGTATGCCGCGCGGGCCAAGAGCCATACGACGGAAGTCGCGGGTGCGAGCCACGCAGTCTACGTCTCCAGGCCGAAGGAGGTTGCGGCGTTCATCGAGGAAGCCGCATCGCACAGACCTGACTAATAAAGACAGAAAAGGCCTCGTGGCGGAAGTCAGGGGAGGAGGGTTTAGGCCTTCGCTCTGGCTTGGATGCTGCGTCACGTGTAGGCTCCTTGCCGATGCGAAGTTTCGGAAAATAGCATAGATACGAATCGGTTGAACTCGATATTGCCCGGTCCTCGGGTTCTAACCTACACCTTTGGTCGGGATAGAGACGGCGCAGGGCTCCTTCCTGAACTCGAGCACGACCTGCCTCACGAAAACCATCAAAACTACTAATGGTAATCGGTGAGCTTACCTGCTATAATGAATGCGACTGCCCCGATACGGACATTGTCTTTCTAATATGAGACGCGTCGTGCTTAGGGCCATTATCACCCCCTACCCGGAGGTTGCATGTCCGAGAAGAACCCCAGGAAAGCCCCACCCTTCCCAAAAAGGCCGTGAAAAACCAGGAGAGAACGAAAGAAGATCTCGAAAAGGAGATAGCCGAGCTGGCAGCGGCCAACACGGCTCTCCGCGCCGAGGTCGAACAGACGAGACAGGCGCAGACGCTCAGCCTGGCGCTCAACTCCATCAGCGGGCTTGTACACTCAACCGTCGACTTCGATAGCATGATGCAGTGCGCCATGACCGAGGCGGCGAAAGCCCTCGGGAGCGACACCGCCGCGATCTCCCTCCGCGAGGGCGACCACTGGGTCCCCGCCTACGTCCACGGATTCCCCGCCGACGTGATCGGCGTTCGGATGAGCGACGAGGAGGAGCCTCACGCGCTGCTCGCCGTGACGAGCAGGAAACCCGTCGCCATAGACGACGCGTTCAACGACGACCGCGTCAACCGGGAGCACATGAAGAAGTGGAACGTCCGCGCCGTCCTCGTCACCCCGCTTCTCACGAAGGAAAGGGTAGTCGGCGTGGTCTTTTTCAACTTCCACCATGCCCCCTTTGCCTTTCAGCCGGCCCACCTCGATTTCGCGACGAAGCTTGCGGCTGGCGTTTCCCTGGCTCTTGACAACGCCGAGAAAGCCCGCCTGGCTCAGAGAGAGTCGGCCGATCGCACTCGTGCCGAAGAGGTGCTTCGGGAGAGCCAAGAACTTTTCCACGTGGCCCAGGAGCTTTCCCCTAATGGCTTCACGATCTTGCGGCCCCTCCGCGACCCTTCTGGAAACATAATCGATTTCGAGTGGGTCTATGAGAACGATGCAGTTGCCCGCTTGAACAATACCGATCCCGAAGAGGTGCTAGGGAGGCGTGTCTCTGAGTTCTCGCCCACCCATGCGTCAACTCCCTTTTATGAACTGTACAAGCGCGTGATCGAAACAGGTACACCAGACTCCATAGAGGCTGAATACAAGACTGAGAGGATGCCGAACTCTTCCTGGATCAGGGTAGCGGCGGTGCCCATAAACGGCGACATCGCTATCCTAGGACAGAACATCACCCGGCACAAGCGGGCCGAAGAGGCGCTCCGGATAAGCGAGCACCGTGAACGCGAGCGGGCGGAGGAATTGGCCGCCATGCTCGAGGCCGTGCCGACGCCCGTCATTATCGTCCACAACTCCGACGGCACCCACATGACGGGCAACCGCGCGGCGGATGAACTGCTGCGGCAACCGCGCGGCGCCGAGATCTCGCTGTCTGCGCCCCCCGAAGTCAGGTCCGGCCATTTCAAAGCGATTAAAGATGGGCGCGAGCTGAGGATCGACGAACTGCCCGCCCGGCGGGCCGCTCGCGGCGAGAACGTGCAGGACTTCGAATACAGCCTTGTCTTTGACGACGGCACGGCCCGCCACCTCCTGGCCTACGGCACACCCCTGTGGGACGATAAGGGGCAGCCTCGCGGCGCAGTCCACACGCTGGTGGACATTACCGAACGAAAGGCAGCCGAAGAAGCGGTTCAAAGGACTCTGCAGCGCCTCTACACCGTTCTTTCGAGCATGTACGGCGGTCTTTTGCTTGTGTCAGATGAGAGTCGGGTTGAGTTTGCCAACCAGGCGCTCTGTGACTATCTCGATTTGAACGACTCACCCGCGGACCTCGTGGGGCTCACCTCATCCGACATCTTTGCAAAAATCAGCAAAGCCTATCTGCACCCCGACGAGGCGATCGCCTGCATCAGGGAAATAGTGGATCGAGGACAGCCCGTAAAGGGCGAACAGGTGGCCATGCGGAGCGGGCGGGAGCTTCTGCGAGACTTCATCCCCATACGCATAGGTGGTCAGTCATACGGCCGGTTATGGTGTCACACAGACGTCACCGAACGAAAGGCGATGGAGAGGGCATTGCAAAAGGCTCGCGACGATCTTGAACAACGAGTGATCGAGAGAACGGAAGAGCTTGCGAATAGCGAAAGAGAGTTTCGTCTGCTTGCCGAGGCCATGCCTCAAATCGTCTGGATTACCCGGGCAGACGGTTGGAACATCTATTTCAACCAACAGTGGGTGGACTACACGGGACTCACCCTTGAAGAAAGCTACGGCCACGGCTGGAACAAACCGTTCCACCCCGATGACCAGCAGCGCGCGTGGGATGCCTGGCAGAACGCGGTAACGAACAATGGCACTTATTCGCTTGAATGCCGTTTGCGCAAAGCGGACGGGACATATCGCTGGTGGTTGATTCGCGGCGTGCCTGTCATCGACGAGAAGGGGACGATTTCAAAGTGGTTCGGTACATGTACGGATATCTGGGAGATCAAGAGGGTTGAGGCCCAGCTCCGCCAGGCGCAGAAGATGGAGGCCTTGGGCACCATGGGCGGCGGCATCGCCCATGACTTCAACAACATCCTCGCCGCGATCATCGGTTTTTCCGAACTGCTGGAGGGTAATGTTGCCAAAGGGAGCCGGGAAGCACGTCATCTTCACAGGGTCCTGGAAGCGGGCATCAGGGGCCGAGAACTGGTGAAACAGATGCTCACTTTCAGCAGAAAAGCCGAGCAGGAGAAAAAACCCTTGCTTATGAGCAGTATCGTCAAGGAGACCATAAAGCTTCTCCGGGCGACCACGCCCTCGACGATCGGCATCAAGGTCAATGCCTCAAACGAAGCTTTGATCCTCGGAGACCCCACCCAGATACAGCAGGTGCTTATGAACCTTTGTACCAATGCTACTCATGCGATGCAAGAGAAAGGAGGTAGCCTCGACATAGAGCTGAGCGAACTGAGCGTTTCACCGTCGAAGGGCAACCCCCACGGGATTGATCCCGGCCTCTACGTCAAGCTGGCTGTCCGCGATACGGGTACCGGCATACCTGCCGACATCATGGACAAGATATTCGACCCCTTCTTCACGACGAAGAAAGTGGGAGAAGGCACAGGCCTCGGCCTTTCCGTGGTCCACGGCATTGTCAAACAGCACGACGGCTACATCACTGTCGAGAGCGAGACGGGCAGAGGGTCTACCTTCACCGTATATTTCCCCCGGATCACGGGAGGCCCCGAAGCAGATGCACTCCATGGCGACGAAATCCCCACCGGCTCCGAGCGCATCCTCTTCGTCGATGACGAAGAGGCCCTCGTGGAGATGGGCGAAGACATCCTCGCGGAGCTTGGCTATGAGGTCACGTCACGAATGAGTAGCAGGGAGGCTCTTGCACTTCTGAAATCCGACCCTTCCCGGTTCGATCTTGTCATTACCGACCAGACCATGCCCGAAATGACGGGGGTCGAGCTTGCGAAAGAGGTCCTCGCTATTAGGGCCGACATGCCCATTATCATGTGCACGGGTTTCAGCTATGTTGTCGATGCCGACAAGGCAAGGGCAGCAGGCATTAAAGCCTTTGCAATGAAGCCTCTGACGAAGAGGGAGATCGCAAAGACCATCAGGAAAGTGCTCGACGAGATTTCACTCGTCTGAAATAGACTATGATGTTATGATTGGAAATTGCTGGTTTTTTCCTCGTAGGTGGTCAAGTGCGCGACTGACCCGTTACCACCCGTATCCATAATCTTTTTACGGAGGCTCAAGTGGAATCGACACCCAAGCCCGGACCCGACAGCGCAGACACACCCTTCCCCATTGTCGCCATAGGCGCCTCGGCGGGAGGTCTTAACGCGTTAGAACGTTTCTTGTCCGCGCTGCCGGATGAGTTCGGTTTTGCCCTGGTCTTTCATGCAGCACATGTCTCCGGCGCACAAGAACCTTCTGCCCGACCTGCTCTCTGCTCGAAAGCCCGCGCTTATCATCGAAGAAGTAGCGGATGGCCTCGGGATCCTTCCCGATAGACTCTATATCTGCCCGCCGGCGCAAGAGGTCGGCATCGAAAAGGGTACCTTCCGCGTAGCCCCCCGTTCCCGGGAACATATGCATTTCCCCATCGATGAATTCTTCATCTCCCTTTCCGAGGATGTCGCCGAACGGGCCATCGCCGTCATCTTGTCCGGCGCCGGAACGGACGGCGCCCGTGGCGTGCACGCAGTGAGACGCGCGGGTGGGACCGTCTTCGTCCAGGACCCGCCCACGGCCGAGTTTTCCGCGATGCCGTTGGCGGCCCTCGGCACGGGGCAGGTCGACGGAGTCCTCAGCCCCGAGGACATTGCCCGGGAGATACTGAAATTTCACACCTCCGGCATGGTCGGCCCCTCTCCCGACAGCCTCGCCATCGAGCCTTTTTTTCACCTCATCTACGAGAAGACCGGATATCGCTTCAACCATCATAAGAAAAGCGTCGTATCCCGAAGGATCAAGAGGCGGATGTACCTGCAAGGCTTATCATCGGTCAACGTCTACCTGGAGAAGATCGCGACCGACGATGGAGAAGCCCGTTTGCTCGCCTCCGACCTCATGATAGGAGTGACCTCCTTTTTTC
>JBEKJU010000272.1:0-5159 GCA_050011095.1 Syntrophorhabdales bacterium | reverse complement strand
CCTACCAATTCTAATATTGTCAGCATTACGCAATATTTTGTCAACCATCCTGCCCAAAAACCACGGCAAGGCAAGACCCTTCCGCTTCCCTTCCTCCTTCCGGAAACGACAGCGTCAATGAGGCATAGTCGATATTCTATTGCACCTCTCCAATACTGTCAACGAAAAACGGGAATACAGAAGGAGAGGGCCGGCATGGTCTCTTGCCCCTGTCATACCGGCCTGCTTATCTTCGGCACCACCCTCGCCTTCGGTGGCGACCCTTTTCGCGACACCCTTTTCGCGGGTCGGTAGTACGTCAAGGAGTGCTTTGATGCAACAACAAAGATGTGGCGAAGATAAGCGACCTGGTGTCAGCGCCGGACACTACTCTTGATTGGTTCCCCTCATGTACTTATATTCGTCCTAGAACTACCCGGATAAGGGATCCTCTCATATGGAGTTGTCTTCTGCGGCGCCTTCCCACGCCTTCGGCGCGGGCCGGCGCATCACGTGAGGAAAGCTTCTGATGCGACAGCAAAGACGTGGCGAAGATAAGCGACCTGGCATAAAGCCGCGATCGCCGGCCCGACCGGCCACGCAAACCAAAACCCTCGAACACGGTTCACCGAAAGGACCCGGCGATCAGACGGGCGGACGGGCGAAAGGATCGCCCCGTGAGGTAGGTGTCACATCCATGCGAGGCAGGCAGTGAGCATGGGAATCGACTTTACCTATCTTTCGCGACTCCAGTTCGCCCTCACCTCGATGTTCCACATCCTTTGGCCCGTCCATGTGATCGGCATGAGCATTTTTCTCGTTCTTGTGGAGGCCGTGTGGCTCAGGACAAAGGATGGGGACTATTACCGCCACGCGAGGTTCTGGGGCAGGCTCTTCCTCTTGAACGTCGCCATGGGTGTCGTGACGGGCATCCCGCTGGAGTTCGAGTTCGGCACGAACTGGTCCGTCTTCTCCGGGGGAGGCGCTGATTTCTTCGGCAATATGCTCGGCTTCGAAGCGGCCATGGCCTTCATGCTCGAAGCAAGCTTTCTCGGCGTCATGCTCTTCGGCTGGGGGCGCGTGGGTGCGGGCATGCATCTTTTCGCAACGGTAATGGTCGCCTTCGGCGCCACCCTTTCCGCCTTCTGGATCATGGTGGCAAACTCGTGGATGCAGACGCCCGCGGGGGGTATCTTCGAGAAGGGCAGGTTCGTGATAGAGAGCCATCTCGCGGCGATCTTCAACCCGAATATGCCCTGGGGCGTCTCCCATATGTGGGTGGCCTCCCTCCAGATATCACTATTCGTGGTGGGCGGCGTGAGCGCGTGGTACCTCCTCGGGAAAAGGGAGGAGAGGCTCTTTTTGAAAAGCTTCAAGATGGCCGTGATCGCCGCCGTCGTGATCACCCCCCTTCAGATTTATCTGGGCGACGGCTCGGGCCGTTCCACGTACCTGTACCAGCCCGCAAAGCTCGCCGCCATGGAATCGACGTGGCAGACCAACCGGCCGGGCGAAGGCGCCCCCTGGCACATAGTCGCCTGGCCCGACCCGGCCCACGGGCGGAATTTCTGGTCCCTCGACATGCCTTATGGTCTGAGCCTGATCGCGACCCATTCCCCGACGGGTCGGGTAAAGGGTCTCACGGACTTCCCCGAAGACGGGCGTCCCCCCATCCTGCTTCCCTTCTACGGCTTCAGGATCATGATCGCCGTGGGCGGCTTCTCCTTCCTCCTGGCGCTCTGGAGCCTCCGTTCGTGGTACAAGAAGAGGCTCACCCTTGAAAAAGTATCGGGGCAGAAGGGTCTCCTCTATGCGTGGATGGCCGCCCTGCCGCTCAACTACCTCGCCATGGAGACAGGCTGGGTCACCCGCGAGGTCGGCCGCCAGCCTTACGTGGTCTATGGGGTGATGAAGACGAGCGGGGCGGCGAGCCCCCTTCCGGCCGCGACCGCCGGGGCATCGCTTCTAGTCTTTGCCCTTGTCTATCTCATGCTCTTCGTCACCTTCCTGGTCCTCGCCGCCATCATCGTGAAAAGGGGGCCCATCTCAAGCGACGCGGCAGGGGGGATCGTATAGCATGGCGCAATATCTCCCGGAACTGTGGATCATCCTCATCGTGCTCTTTCTCCTCTACTACGCGATCACCGACGGCTTCGATCTCGGGATCGGGATCATCTCCCTGTTTATCTCCGACCCCCAAGAGAGGGGCATCCTCATATCCAGCATCAAGGGGGTCTGGTCCGCCAATCAGACCTGGCTCGTCGTACTCGGGGGGATGCTCTTCGGCGCTTTCCCGCTCTTCTACAGCGTCCTTTTGTCCGCCCTCTATATCCCCATACTGATCATGCTCTTCGGACTCATCTTCAGGGGCATCGCCATCGACCTGGGAGAGCACTTCCAGCACCACCCTTTCTGGCACCTCTCCTTCGGCCTCGGGAGCCTCATCACCACGGCCGCCCAGGGGTTCGCCCTCGGAGGGCTTTTGGCGGGTCTGGAGGTGCGGGACGGCCGCTTTGCGGGGAGCGTCTGGGGGTGGGTCAATCCCTTCGCGGCCCTGATAAGCGCGGGGGTGCTTCTCGGCTACACCATGCTCGGCGGGAGCTACCTCGTATGGAAGCTGGAAGGGGCGCTCGCGGAAAAGGGGAGAAACGTCGCCATAGCGACTTCCGTGGCGGCCGGCCTCATCTCCGCGGCCACCTGGGTCTTCCTGACCCTTCGCTATCCCTTCATGGCCGAGAAGTTCGGCCTTTGGCCGGAGCAGGCGCTCCTCGTGCTTTTTCCGGCTCTTGCCCTTCTCAGCTTTGTCGTGTTCCTCCGGGCCATCCTGACGCACCGCGGCCTCGCCCCCCTTTTGTGGAACGCGGCGATCATCCTTTTCTCGTTCCTCGGACTTTCGGTCGGTCTCTGGCCCCACATGATCCCCAGCCGCACGGCCCCCATAACCTTTCACGAGGCCGCCGGCTCAGGCCAGACCCTGATTTTCATGCTCATCGTGATGGTGGTGTTGACGCCCGTCATTCTCATCTACAACCAGTATCAGTACTGGGTATTCCGGGGCAAGATGCGATAGAGGCGGATCACGCTTCGTGAAGGACGCCTTCGGCCAGTCCTGCGCGACTGGTCGATACCGAGGCGGATCGCGGGAGTTCGAGAGGCGTTGGGGCTGGTGGGCGCGCTTTCGGGCAACGGCGTCTCATGAAGGATCGGCCGAGGAGATTCTGAGGGCATTCGCCGTCACCACGAGGCTGCTCGCGAACATGGCGAGGACCGCGATAAGCGGGTTGAGAAGGCCCAGGGCCGCAACCGGTATGGCAACGGCATTATAGGAAAAGGCGAAAAAGAGGTTCTGCCGCATCGTCCTCGTGGCGAGGGCGGAGAGGGCGATTGCGTCGAGGAGCTTTCGGGGGTCGGGCGAAAGGAAGGTGATGTCTGAGGCATTGCGAAGGGTCCCGGAGGCGGGGCCAAAGGCGCAGCCAACATCGGCCTGGGCGAGGGCGGCGGCGTCGTTGAGGCCGTCCCCCACCATGCCCACGCGACGGCCCTCGTCCTGGAGCCGCCGGATATGGTCGACCTTTTCGGCCGGGAGCGCCTGGCCCGCGAAGCGGGTGATCCCCAGTGACTCCGCAACGGCCTCTGTCGTTGTCCGGGCATCGCCCGAAATGAGCCACACGTCGATGCCCCTCTCGCAAAGGAGACGGACGGCCTCATTCGCCCCCGGCCTTACCGGGTCTCCGAATATCAAAAAGCCGCGGACCGAACGCTCCCACGCGAAGAAGGCGGTCGTCCTCCCCCTCTTTTCCCAGGATGCCGCCTCGCGGTCCATGGCGTCCGGCAAGAAAAACCCGCACCCTTCCATGAAGCGCCGGTTGCCCAGACAGGTCTCGACGCCTTCCACCCGTCCTTTTACCCCAAGCCCCGGAACGGCCTCCACCGCCTGCGCCTGAAGGGGCCTTCCCCCCCTCCTTGCCGCCTCACGGACGATCTCGCGGGCGAGAAAATGGGGTGAAGCTACCTCGATGGCGGCGAGCCGGGAAAGGATCGTGCGATCATCGAGCCCCCCGCCGATCACCGCCTCAAGCGCATAGGTCCCCTCGGTGAGCGTGCCCGTCTTGTCGAAGACGATCGTGTCGAGGTCCTTCATTCGTTCCAGTGCCCCGCTTTCCCTCACGTGAACGCCCTTTTTTCGGGCCAGGCCGATGACTGCCACCTTGACGAGGGGAATGGCAATGCCCAGGGCGCAGGGACATGAGATGAGGACCACCGTGAGGCAGCGGAGGAGCGCCTCATCGAGGGAAGCGTCGGAAAGCCCGCAAGCGAGGGCCGTTGCCCCGGCGACCGCGAAAACGACGGGGATAAACAAACGGCTTATCCTGTCCGCGAGAAGCTCGTGGGTGTCCTTCCCGGAAAGGGCCTCCTCGACGCGGTCGATGATCTGCCTTACCGTGCTTCCATCGGCCGTGTGGACGGCCTCCAGGGTCATCTGCCCGTCCCGGACCGTGCTTCCCCCTATGACCGGATCGCCCGGTCCCTTTGGCCGGGGACGGGCCTCGCCCGTGAGGAGGGATTCATCGACGAGGCCGCTTCCGCCCACGACCCGGCTGTCGAGGGGGATCGTCTCTCCTGAAAGGACCATGAACCGGTCTTTCGGCCGCGCCATTTCGGCGTCTACCCATTTTTCGCGCCCCCCCTCAACGATCCTGATCTTCCCCTGCGCCATCCGGTAAAGCCCTGCGATCCCCGCGGAGATGCGGTCTCTCGCCCGCCGTTCCAGGTACGCCCCGAAGAGCACGAAGGTGACGAGCATCGACGCGGTGTCGAAATAGAGGTGGAGGGTGTGCCTCAGCATCTGCAGGGAACTCAAGAGGTAGGATGCAAGGGCGCCCGCGCTTACCAAGGTATCCATGGAGGGTGACCGATAACGAAGCGCCGCCCATCCACGCCTGAGGATGGGCCGGCCGCACCAGAAGAGGACAATGGTCGTCATGACGAAAAGGGGATACGAGAAGTAGGCGATCACCCGCGGCGGGAACTCGCGGAAGAAACCGGCGTAGAGGGCGAGAGAGATCATCATGATATTGGCAGTGAGGACCGTCGAAAGGCCGAGATTGAAAAGAGGCGACCCCTTTTCCTGCCGGGCCGTCGCCTCATCGGGGGTGGAGAGCCGGTAGCCGAGCCGGGCG
>JBEKJU010000271.1:0-5220 GCA_050011095.1 Syntrophorhabdales bacterium | reverse complement strand
AAGGAGAGGAAGATGGTGTTACGGGCGGGAACATAGGTAACGGGAATGTTCCCGGATATCTCCTCGATCCGGCGACCCCTCGGAACGCTGATGTCGTCGGTGAGGGCCGAGCCGCCGAAGACCCTGAGGTCGATATCCAGGATGACGTGCCGTCTGACCCCGAGGGCGCCCGCTATTCGTTGTGACGCCTCTATCTCGGCGAGATGCCTCTGCCCGTAGCGAAAGGTCAGGGCATTCGTTGCGTAAGGGCCGGTTCTCACGAGGGCGAGCAGTGTCGATGAGTCGAGACCGCCGCTCAGTAAGACTACTGCCGGTCGTTCACGCGGCGTCATATGTCCTTCCGGTGGGAGCATCCATTATGCTATATCGCAGGGCCGGGATTTTCAAGTCCGTCTCATTCCCGTCACCCCGATTTCTCGGGGCCAACGAGCCTTTTCACTATTCTCGATGGTGGATCGGGGACCGGTTGGCCATTGTCGACTCTCGGCGGCAGCGCTCCCCACACAAACAGCACGAGGCTGACCACGGCGGATACGGTCATCGTCAAAATCATCGGCACGGGTGTTCCATTATGAAAATAGCTGACGCTCCAGGATGCCAGCGCGCCGGCGCCCATCTGGATGCTCCCGACCAGGGCCGACGCGCTTCCCGCATTCCTCGAAAATGGCTGGAGGGCGAGGGCTATGGCGTTGGGGAAGACAAAACCGAAGCAGAACAGGTAACAGACGATGAGGCCCAGGGTTGCCGTCCGGGGGAGAAACCCCGACAGGGCGCCGGCCAGAAGCAGCAGACCTGTCGTCGCTTGGACGGACGTGGCCGTGACGAGGACACGGCTGCTCCCGTACCTCCTGAGGGCCATCCTGTTCACCTGGTTCGCCGCGATCAGTGCGCATGCATTCATCCCGATAAGCCATCCCGTCTGGCTGACGGTGAAACCGAAGAGGTGGCCGTAAAGGAAGGGGGCCCCGGTGAGGTAGGAGAAAAGCGCCCCTGACGTGGCCGCGGCGGCCAGGGCATAGAGGGTGAACTCCCGCTCCTTGAACACCGCGATATATGACACGAGGACGTGCTTAGGTCGAAGCGAGACGGAGGGGTCGCACCCCTTGCTCTCATAGAGGTAGTGCTTCACGGCGACGACCATGAGCACCGAAATGCCGGCAAGGACGGCAAAGACGGACCGCCAGCCGAAGGCGGCCACCAGGAGGCCCCCCATGGTGGGGGCGATTACGGGCGCGACACCGAATACCATCATGAGCATGGACAGCGCGCGCGCTATGTCACGCCCCGAAAAGAGGTCCCGGATAATCGCCCTGCTGCCCACGAGGCCCACAGACCCGCCCAGGGCAAGAAACAGCCGCAGCGTGATCAACCAGTTGATGGAAGGCGCGAGCGCACAGCCTATGGCGGCCGCGGAAAAGATGGCGGTCCCGATGACGAGTGGTTTTTTTCGTCCCCAACGGTCGAGGATAGGACCATATACCAGTTGGCCCACGGCGACCCCAAGTATGTAGCTCGTGAGGGTGAACCCGACATGGGCCACGTCGGTCTTCAGATCGCGGGCGATGACGAGGAAGCCCGGCAGATACGTGTCGATCGCGAAAGGGCCTAGCGCCGACAGGCCGCCAAGGAGAACAATGACGACGGTATGCCGCGACCGATCCATTCCGCCTTACCCCCCCTTCATCTCTCCGCATCTCTCCCGGCCCGCCAGGGGGTCTTCGGAACACGAGCGATCATACGACCGGGTTAGGCCGGAAACACGCCTTTGTATGGGCCCTCTCCTTGACGTCTTCATCAAGGGGAGAAACCGAACAGCCAATAAGCGCATTTTCGCGCGCGGAGCGACAAGATATCGTTAAGATACCGAAATGGCGCGGTAATTTCAACGGCAAAAAGTGCGCCGGAGGAAGGTCCGGCAGGTCAGAAGAAAAACCCGAGCCAGATAATGACGAAAACAGGAATAAGAACCGGAATCGAATAGGCTATTATGTATGCAAAGAAAGACGGCATTCTCACGTGTGACCGCTCGGCGATCGATTTGACCATCAGGTTGGGCCCGTTTCCGATGTAGGTGAGGGCGCCGAACATGACTGAGGCCGCCGAAATTGCGAGGACGTACCTCCACGACTCCCCCGGGGGCGCGAGCGCCCCATGGATAACGTGAGAAATCGGGTTGCCCGCGGCCTGGGGCGGGAGGAGGCCCAGAAGGGCCTTCACGTGGAGCGGGTTATCGACGCTGAGACCGTGGAGCCCGCATGCGAGGCTCAGGAAGTTGAGGTAGGTCGGGGCATTATCCAGTACGCTTGACAGAATCCCGGAGCCCCAGTAGAACTGTCCCGTCCGCGTGATCCCGAGACTGGCCGCGTTCATCTGGACCCAGTCCATTACGGGGGTCACGGTGGCAAAAATCCCCGCGAAGAGGACCGCCACCTCCTTCAGCGGGGCAAGGTCGAAGGCATTCCTGTCGTGCACCTCGCGATGGGTGGAAAGGCCGCTCGCCAAAGCGGCCGCAAGCATGACGATCTCCCGAACCGGCCGGGGAAGAAAGACCGCGCCGAGGATGGCCGCGAGGAAAACGAGATTCCCGAGGCCGCCCACGGAGGGATGCTCCCCCTTCTCTGCTATCTCGTGGCCCAACGCGGCGGGAAGCCTCCTGAAATTGCGCCTGTCGATGAGGTAAAAGACGAGCAGAACCGGTCCTGTCGCGATCAGCCATATGGACCAGATGTGGGTGATCACCCACAGAAAGGGAACCCCCTTCAGATATCCGAGAAAGAGAGGGGGGTCGCCGATAGGGGTGAGCATGCCGCCGATGTTGCAGACGATGAATATGAAGAAGACGACATGGTATCCCGAAATCCTGTACCTGTTGATCCGGACGAAGGGTCTGATGAGTACCATCGAGGCGCCCGTCGTCCCGAGGAAATTCGACATCACCGCCCCCAGGGCCAAAAGAACGGTATTGACGAGCGGGGTGGACCGCCCCCTGATCCTGACGTAAATACCCCCGGAAACAACGTAGAGCGACCCGATGAGCGCCATGAAGCTCAGATATTCGTTGGCCGTCCTGACCATGCGGCCGCTTTCCCCTGTGACGAGGACATAGTAGATCACGGCAATCAGCGCGAGACCGAGTGACACGCCGGGGTAGTAACGCTCCCACCACCGGGCGTCCATAAGAGGCACGAGGGCGATCGAGAAAAGGAGCAGGACAAAAGGCAGGATCATCAGGCCATGGACGTGGCCGCCGTCCGCCGTCTCCGTCATCAGCCTGGAGAGGGCGATAGGTGCGAAAACGATGAGCATCACCACCAGTGCGAGGGTGACCTTCCTTAGTTTGTATCGCCTCGACAATCCCCCGATCCCGAGCCGGCCCATATCCCCCTGCCCGTCCTGTTCGTTTTGCCTAACGTCCCTTCGTTCTTCCCGTCGCGGATCCCGTGAACGCCTCCCCACACCGGGTTCGCCCTGGACCGGCTAGTGACCATGGAGATAAAGAAACCACAAAACACGGGGGATGGGAAGACCCATCGGCACAATCGCGCGGGCTGCGGCTTCGCCATTCTCCTTGCGCGCAAAATCCCTTTTGTGCTACTGTAAATAAAATTCAAATAAGGATATTCATGCCCGAGGGATATCTTGTCCTGGTCCTCCACGCACATCTGCCATATGTTCTCTCCCATGGCAAATGGCCCCATGGCACCGATTGGCTGCATGAGGCGGCGTGCGAGACGTACATCCCGCTCCTCAATCTGCTCGGCGCGCCTTCACGAAAAGAACGGCCCTCCCACTTCACTATAGGCATTACCCCTGTTCTTTGCGAGATGCTCGCGTCCCGTCTCTTCAGGACCGGGCTGAAGGCTTACATGGGGGAGAAGATACGGGCGGCCTTGCTCGACCGGGGATCGTTCGAAGGCCTTGGCCAAAAAGGGCAGGCCCTCCTGGCCGAGCGGTGGCGGGACTTTTACGAATCCCGCCTCGCCGACTTTACCGATGTATACAAGGAAGACCTCCTCGCGTCCTTCAGACAATTCCAGGAGGAAGGCAAGATCGAGTTGATCGTCTCGGCCGCCACCCATGCCTACCTGCCGCTGCTCGGCCGCGAGAGTTCCATCGATGCCCAGATCGGGCAGGGAATTGCGACCTACAGGGCGCACTTTTCCCGCGAGCCCGAGGGCATGTGGCTTCCGGAGTGCGCGTACCGGCCCGAAAAGGCTGTCCCCGGCGATCACCCTGACGGGCGTGCCCTTCGCGGCATCGAGGCCGTCCTTGCCGCCCATACCCTGAAATATTTCTTCATCGACGGCGATCAACTCCCGAGGAGTCCTTCGCCTCTGACCGGCTATGTGGAAGACGTCGGCCGTGGGCCTGCCTTGAGGGAAGAAGGGGCCGCCCGCGGAATGTACGGGCCCTTTGCCGCCCTGCCGGCCGCCCTTTCCGGAAAAGGGACGGATGAGAAAGCGGAACGGACGGAAAGGGCGGCGGACCTTTACGCTATTCACACAACAGGCCGGCCGGGCGCGGGCGAGGTCGCCTTCTTCGCCCGCGACACGGATACGAGCCACCAGGTGTGGAGCGGCCAATGGGGGTACCCCGGAGACCCATACTACCTGGAGTTCCATAAGAAGCATACGCCGGGGGGACTCAGGTACTGGCGGGTGACAGACCACCTTTCCGATCTCGGCACAAAGGAGGCCTACGAGCCGGATATGGCGCGAGACAGGGTGCAGGAACACGCCCGCCACTTTGCGGCCCTCGTTGAGGGCAAGCTCCGCCGGTATCGTCGCGAGACAGGGAGGACCGGCGTGCTCACCCTTACGTTCGATGCCGAGCTCTTCGGCCACTGGTGGTTCGAGGGAATAGAGTGGCTCGGCGCCCTCGCTTCTGCTTTTGACGGGAATTATGTTACAATAGAAAAGGCTTCAACAGCCCTGAGGAATATCGCACCTCTCGGCACCATCAGCCTGCCTGAAGGGTCTTGGGGGGAAGGCGGCCACCACCTCATCTGGTATAACAAGGAGACAGCCTGGACCTGGGAGTGTCTGTACGAGGCGGAGCGGGACATGGAGGCCGCGGCGAGGAAGGCCTCGGATGACGAAATCTCGGCCCGTCTGCTCAGGCAGATGGCTAGGGAGCTTTTTCTCTTGCAGTCATCGGACTGGCAGTTCCTCATCTCCACAAAAACGGCTGGTGACTACGGGGAATCGAGGTTCCTCGGTC
>JBEKJU010000270.1:0-5237 GCA_050011095.1 Syntrophorhabdales bacterium | reverse complement strand
GGTCCGCCCTGCTTGGTAAACCGTTTCTTCAGGTCATCGGTTATTCTGGCCTCTCGCCCTGCGTTGTAAACGAGCATGTTGTCCTGATCGGTCACAAACGTCTGCTCGTCCCTGCCCTCGCTGCCGAGACCAATCCAGCAGTAGGCGCAGGGCGCCGGCCCAAAGCCAACGGCTGCCATCTCTTCCTCCACGAGCGTAAGGGTCCGTATTGTCAGCCGGTCTCTTACAATACGAAAGAGATCATGCACATCGGTGATCGTCTGTTCCTCTTCAAAATAGATCCTTATGCCCGCCACCGAGGCGAGGTGATATTTCCGTAATGCGTCAAAGTCTCGTGCGGCGTGGATGGTCTCAAGGACCTTCGAAAACTCGGACTCGAAGCGCTCACTGTTCCTCAGGGCATCCCACAGTGTGTCCCTGAGCCGGACCATGATGTTATAGCGGTCGTGACGCAGCAGAGTCTTGTCATGCATGCTCGCGCTGTATTCGGCGACGAAGTTATCGACAATGGAAAAATCGAGCCGCATCAACTCCTCAAAAGCTCTTCCAGCATCCCCCTGCTCGCAAGCCCGTTTCGCACCCGTCTGTCCTGGATTTCAAAAGATCCCTAAAAACGGCGGAGGGGGACCGGGACCGTTTCAAAATAGCCCCATCTCTACATACTCTCTCTCATCCTTAGGAAGCATATAGGATTCCGTCCACCCCTGCTCTCTGAGGTCGGTGAGAATATGCATCCGTGCCGCTATGCCTGCCTCTTCTCCGAAGAGTTTGATTACCTCCTGAATACCATGCTCGTGGTGCCTTTTCCGCCTGTGCATCGCCCCGAGTGTTTTGTCCAGGAAGAATTCATCCAGCCACAGGTGCACTTCGCCGTAGGTTTTCCCCAAGGCTTTTTCAGTTTCCTCACAATGTCTCTGAAAGGACGCCATTACAGTCTCCCCTGGTTCTCGTAGGCTAGGGCACAGGAGCGCCGGTATCTACACCGCAAGAACGGCCGTGGAGAACGGCCGCCTGCCAATTCCCCGGTCTGATAACATTGCCTCCCACGTTATCTCTGCACATAAGACTACCGGACACTACCGCCACCAGTCTGGCAGCAGGACAGTTCATCTCTTTTTTTATCGGCAAACACTCTTTCCGCGGGGTGCCTCTTCTCTTCTTCATGTAGGTACCCCTCCCAGAACCAAGCATCTGAATCGCCTTTCTTGATATGCTTCTTGTCTCCGACTACGATGCCCATCTGCCCCTCATCTTTCTTCACGTTGCCTCTGCCGCCTCCACTACCGGTCCCTTCTCCATCTGTGAAACTTGCCTTACCCATCGTGGTACGGATTGAATTTCTCAACCCGGCCTTCAAACTTTTTTTTCTTTCTGCTCAAATCATAGACCACATCGTTTATTTGATCCGGCAATGGCTCCAAAGTGTTCGCTTCTTCCGTGGGCTGCCCTGCCCCCACACTCATTGTACCACCTTCAGAGTTAGTCCTTCTACTAAATACACATTGCTCGGCATGAACGCCTCGCTCCGAGACATACCCGGGCACAGTTGTTATTAGGCCGGGGAGTTTTTACCAAATCCTTACAGCAAAATCAATCCCCCCTTCCGCCGGCGGTGTATATCCGAATTGAAGCGCGGATGATATCGGGGGTCTTTCCCTCGGCTCTCCGCGGCCCTACATTACAAAGAGGGGTGCCATGGGTAAGCTCAATCTTTTGCTGCCCATCGTGTCCGCAATTATGGGGCCGTCCTCGGCGGGCATCTCTTTTCCCGGTCCCCCAGCCGGCTCTGCGCTCGCACTCAACCGGTGTGACCATTGCTGGGGCCCCAAGGACCTTGCCGGACTGGTCTGGTCGGCGGCAGTACAGAGGTTTCCGGGGATGATCCCGTCGGTGGCCTTCGAGACGGCCCAACGCAGTCTGATGGTACAGTGAAGGGAGGATTAGGACCTGGAAAACTACCATGAGGAATCATCGATGAAAATTATCTCGGCGGTTTTATCACTTGTTTTTCTTGCCGGTGTATGGCTGGCTCTGCAAGCGTGCACTTTAATAACCGTTCCCCTGACCGAAGCAGTATTTGGCGGGGCTCAACTAGCCATTAAGGGAGCAGAGCTGCAAAAACAGATCAGAAAGGCGGATGCTCAGGAAGCCATTGATGCATCTTTTGAAAAAATATGGGATACGTCGGTCATAGCGCTGATGAATCTCCATATTGAAATTATGCGAATCGAAAAAACCAGAGAAGAAGATGGAGGTTCAATTGAAGGCTCGGCTAAGAAAATAAAGGTAAAGGTTGTTGCCGTCAAGCTCACGGAGAAGATAACGGAGATTGGTATTTGGGCGAGTCACGATAAAGCACTTGCAAGGCTCATCGCCGACAAAATCAAAGAGGAAGCGCAAAACCAAGATGGCTGCACTACAAATCCCAAAAGAAATAAAGCCCTATCTAAGGAGCTAAGGAACGGGGAATAAACGACCAAAGCTAATTGCCTTGGCATTTTTATTAAAAGGAATCGTGAATTGACAAATGTTGGTTCTATAAACAGTACCATGGGTGCAAAAAAACATAAGTACCCGGTCTCCGGAACCTACAAGCATCAATGATTACTTCGAGGAGATTCAGCCCGGCAATGATCCGACGAAAAGTGCGCACCGGGCACCGTGACGGACAGGTTGACAATGGTTATTATAAGATCAACCCCACAAGTGGGAGAGCGATCATCATGAAGGAGGAACTGCAATAAGCATCAGCATCAAAGATATGAGGACGACGCCCGAGGGATATTTCACCGGCAGATGGGGACTGTCCGAATACACCGACTGGATAGATGAGAGCATGTCCTGGGAGGAGACCTGTTATACCGGCGATTGGACCTTCCTGTGGGAGCGGCGCCTCAAGGGGCCTGACGCTCTGAGGCTCTTTTAGGATATTTCCACGGCCGGGAAATTCTCTTGACAAGAATAGTTATTATATGATAATTATTATAAATGATGAAAGATAAGACTACAGAAACGCTCAGGGAAATAGGGCTAAAAATAACCCCGCAGCGACGGGCCATTTTGAGGCTTCTCGACGGGAACAGAACCCATCCATCGGCACACAGTATTTACCTCGAACTTCTGAAAGAATATCCGGGTATATCCTTTGCGACGGTCTACAACACCCTGTCAATGCTCGCGAAGGCAGGAAAAATTCAAGAGCTCGATATCGACCCGGGTAAGAAAAGGTTCGATCCCTGCATCACCCCTCATTATCATTTCTATTGCAAGGCGTGTGGGAAAGTACTAGACATAGCTTGTGGCATCCCCTTTCTGGCCAATATGGGCCCACTGGATACAAGAACCGTAGACGGCCATCGGGTCGATGCGATCCAGCTTAATTTCAAAGGGGTGTGCAAGGACTGTGCACAAGGCGATGAGGCGAGCACGCATGGTGCGAAGGAAGGAAACCAGGCATTCCTTATGACCAAACAGAAAAAGACGTGAAAACGACTTATCAGTTGCTTAATGTAGTTAAGGGAGGATACCGGATGAACAGGACTGCCCTTCAACAGTGCAGCTATGGGGTCTACATCATTTCCGCTCAAGGGGGCGGAAAGCTCAACGGTCAAATCGCAAATACGGTTTGCCAGGTCACGTCGGAGCCGGCAACGGTCTCGGTCTGCATCAACAAGCAGAACCTCACCCATGAACTCATCTCCAAAAGCCGGGCTTTCAGCGTGTCCATACTCGCCGAGGAGACCCCCATGCAGTTTATCGGCCGCTTCGGGTTTAAATCGGGAAGGGATAGCGATAAATTCGAGGGGATCAGCTACAGGCTGGGGCCCTCCCGAGCCCCTATCGTGCTCGACCACACAACGAGCTACATGGACTGCGAGCTGGTGGCAAGCATGGATGCGGGAACCCACACTATCTTTCTGGGCCGCGTGGTAGACGCGGACGTGGTCAGCGACGGCCGGCCCATGACCTATGACCATTATCATCGCATAAAGGGTGGAAAATCCCCGAAGACGGCGCCGACCTATGTCGGGGTCGGGGAGGATGAAAAACAACCGGAAAAGAAGGAAGGAACCATGGCGAGCTACGAATGCAAGATCTGCGGGTATGTCTATAACCCCACAGAAGGCGATCCGGATACGGGAATAGAGGCAGGTACTGCTTTCGAGGACCTGCCCGACTCATGGGTATGCCCTACGTGCGGCGCGTCGAAAACAGACTTCGAAAAGGCGGGTTAGCCAGACTTATTTCGGCTCTCCCAATCGGCTGAATCGCCATTTGAAGGCGGAGAAGGAGATATTCTACAGGGCCACAACGCATTTATTTTGAATCATGGTCCGCCAAAGCATGCAAAGGAGGATGCATATGAGAAATATCATGGTGTCTGTAATTTCACTCGGTCTGTTGCTTCTAGGTTCCACGGCCTACGTCCACGGGCAGGGGGCGGCTGGGCAGGGGATAGGTAAGGCGGTTGCCGTCGTCAGTCCGACGCAGGGCGGCAAGGTGAAGGGGGTTGTGACCTTTACGAAGGTGGGCAGCGGGATCAAGGTTGTCGCCGATCTAGATGGGCTGACACCTGGCCTTCACGGATTTCACGTGCATCAGTACGGGGACTGCTCAGCGCCGAACGGCGACTCAGCGGGCGGCCACTTCAACCCCGAGGGGATGCACCATGGGGGGCCGGCCGCCAAAGACCGGCACGTGGGGGATCTCGGTAATCTCACGGCAGGCGCCGACGGGAAAGCTCACCTCGAGTTGACAGACCCGCTCCTTTCCTTCGAGGGACGCGATTCCATCATCGGTCGCAGTGTCATTGTCCATGGCAATGCCGATGACCTCACCTCACAGCCGGCCGGCAACTCGGGACCCCGCATCGGCTGCGGAGTAATCGGGATTGCCGGAAAATGAACAGACAGGCCGCGGCAGGGGCGTTTCCATGCTCTCCGTCCCTTCGACCCTTTGGGTCGCCTGGGCACGTTTAATGCTCTTCCAGCCGTTTCCGTTGTCCATCACGCGCTCATCGTCATGAGCGCAACGGAGGCGCCGCAGTTCGAGACGGGTGGAAAATATGGGCAGCGAAAGAAGCTTAGGGCTCGTCAGAAAATAAATGGGCCATCCGGCTCGTCTTTTTGTCCGCCCGCTTCGTTGCGAAAAGGTCATGTACATCCAGTACATTTGGCCTTTCCGCGCCTCGCCGATCGGCCAAAAATCCTTCGCCATCTGACTCATTTATTTCCTTC
>JBEKJU010000269.1:0-5242 GCA_050011095.1 Syntrophorhabdales bacterium | reverse complement strand
CCTCCGGGATGAAGAGCCTTTCCCGTATGTCAAGGGGCGCCGTGTTGTGATTGAGGCCGAGGACAAGAAGATGCATGGGATCATTCATACCGGGTTGCATTCAAAGGCACCACCCTCGCCCTCGGCGTGGTACCCGGGCGGCTGTGATGCGCCGACGAAGGCGTACTCCGTTGTACGTCAAGGAGAGCTGTGATGCGCCAACAAAGATGTGGCGAAGAAGGCGACCCGGTATCAGAGGTAAGAATGAAGCCCTCCTATAAAAAGGTTGACGCCGATGAAGGTGACGACCACGCAGATAAAACCGGCTATCATCATGTAGGCCGTCCTTCTTCCCCTCCAGCCGATGGCGAGCCGGTTATGGATGAGTATGGCGTACACGATCCACGTGATGAGCGACCACGTCTCTTTCGGGTCCCAGTTCCAGTAAGAGCCCCAGGCAAGCTCCGCCCAGAGGGAGCCGCTGATGATGGCCATGGTAAGAAAGGGGAAACCGTAGGACATGCACTTGTAGTTGATCCGGTCGAGTGTCTCCAGGGAGGGAAAACGCCCGGAAATATCCCGCATTTTCTTTCTCTTTATGCCTCGCTCCAGAAGGAGGTAGACGATGGAGACGAGGAATCCCGTAAAAAAGACGGCATTGCCTATGAAGGCGAAGGCGGTGTGGATGGGGAGCCAGTAGCTCCGGAGAACCGGCGGCAAGGGCCTGATACCGGCGGGGGCGGCAAGGGCCGCGATAAGCATAATGGAGAGGACGGGAAGGAAGATGCTCCCCAGTACCTCGATCCTATAGATGCGCCTCAGAAAAATGAAGAACCCCGCCGTGCAGAGGGCAAAAAAGGAGAGTGACTCGTGGAGATTGGTGATGGGCGTGTAGCCAGCCAGGATATACCGGGAGACGAGCGCGGAGAGATGGACGAAAAACCCGAGGGCAAAGAAATAGTAGCCCGGTTTTTCGAGGCCCCTCCTCGTCCCGAGGGAACCCAAGTAGCAGAAGGTGGAGACGAGGTAGAGGCCAAGGGCGACATAAAGGACGGAAAGAACGCTCATAGCCGGTTACCTGGGACTTGCCCTATGCCTCCTTTCGCGTATCTCCTTGCAGGATGTTCGTCCGGGCCCGCACGCAGGGCGCGGAAAAAGGGCGTGAGACGGGTAGGGCGACCTACGGGGAAACGCACAACAAGGCCAGGATGGAAAGGCTAGCGGTAGACGATGGCAAAATCGTTGAAAGCACCCGTTTGTTCATACCACTCTACGTCGACCCCGTCGACGAAAGCCCCCCTCGGACCCTGCCTGCACCATTCGATCAGTCTCTCGATCTCCCTTTCGTCGCCCTCGCACACGATTTCGACGGACCCGTCGGGCAGATTTCTCACCATGCCCCTGAGGCGCAGTTCGTCGGCCTTCCGCTTCGTGTTGTGGCGGTAGTAGACGCCCTGAACGATCCCCCTCACCACTATTTTGGCCCTTTTCATCATGGTTTTTTGTTGATCGGGTGCCTATTTGTATTATAATTAAGTAACATAGCGGACTTTCAAAATCAACTCGTTATCATATTGGAGGAATATTGATGTTCAGGGTCGGTGTCGACATCGGTTCCGTGAGCGTGAACGTCGTTGTTCTTGATGAATCGGGGGGTGTCGCGGAAGATCGATACGTCCGCCACAAGGGAAAGCCGATCCACACGGCGAGCGCCCTCCTGGAAGAGGTGCACAAAAAATACGGGAAAGGGATCGACTTCGTCGCCACAACGGGGACGGCAGCAAAAACGTTCGCGCCCCTCGTCGGCGCATCCTTTACGAATGAAATCATCGCCCTGACCAAGGCATTCCATAACCTCTTCCCCGACGTGGGAAGCGTCATCGATATCGGCGGGGAAGACTCCAAGTTCATCATATTCGAAAAGGACGAGCGCCGGCACAGGCTCCGGATAAAGGATTTCTCCATGAATACGCTTTGCGCAGCGGGCACGGGCTCCTTTCTGGACCAGCAGGCGTCGAGACTCGGTTTCACCATCGAGGAGTTCGCCGAGATTGCCCTGCGGTCGAAGAATACGCCGAGGATCGCCGGCCGGTGCACGGTATTCGCGAAATCCGACATGATCCATCTCCAGCAGATCGCCACGCCCGACTACGAGCTGGTGGCGGGTCTCTGCTTCGCACTGGCGCGGAACTTCAAGAGCAACATCGCCAAGGGCAAGGAGGTGCGAAGGCCGGTGGCCTTCATCGGAGGCGTGGCGGCGAACGCGGGCATGAGGAAGGCGATAAGGGAGGTCTTCTCGCTGGAGGACGCCGAGTTGATCGTGCCGGAGCACTATGCGTCGATGGGCGCCCTTGGCGCCATATACGCGGTCCTCGACGATCCGCGGATCAGGGAAGAGTTTGTCGGCGTCGCGAGGGTAAAGGAGCATATGGCGAGGGAGGAGGCGGCGGAGGCCCACGAGCCCCTAACCATATCGGAGGGGAACCTCCACGTGACCTACGAGATGGTCACGCCGACAGAGAGGGTCCGGTCATACCTGGGCGTGGACGTGGGTTCGATCAGCACGAACCTCGTCCTGATCGACGAGGAGAGGAACGTCCTTGCCAAGAGATACCTCATGACCGGGGGGAGACCCCTTGAGGCGGTCAAGCGAGGCCTCGACGAGATAGGCGCGGAGATGGGCGACCGGGTGGATATCCTCGGTGTGGGGACCACGGGGTCGGGACGATATCTGACGGCCGACTTCATCGGGGCCGACCTCGTGCGGAACGAGATCACCGCGCAGGCGGAGGCGGCAATCGACATAGACCCCGGGGTGGACACGATTTTCGAGATAGGCGGGCAGGATTCGAAATATATCAGCATCGACAACGGGGTAATCGTCGACTTCGAGATGAACAAGGCCTGCGCAGCGGGCACGGGCTCCTTTCTGGAGGAGCAGGCGGAACGGCTGGGCATCTCCATCAAGGACGAGTTCTCGGAGCTTGCCCTGGCTGCAAAGAGTCCCACGAAAATGGGTGAGCGGTGCACGGTCTTCATCGAGTCCGACGTGATGCACTTTCAGCAGGGGGGCTCGAGGACCGATGATATCGTGGCGGGCCTCTGCTATTCCATCGTGCTCAATTACCTGAACAAGGTCGTCGGCGAAAGGAGGGTCGGGAAGAGGATCTTCTTTCAGGGCGGAACCGCCTTCAACAAGGGGGTCGTCGCCGCCTTCGAAAAGATATGCGGAAAGCCCATCACCGTGCCGTCGCACCACGACGTGACTGGGGCCATAGGCGTCGCCATACTCGCCATGAAGAAGAGGACCTGGGAGAAGAGCACTTTCAAGGGGTTCGATCTGAGCAAGAGGTCCTATGCGGTCGACACGTTCGAGTGCAAGGGGTGCGAAAACCTGTGCGAGATCAGGAAGGTGACGTGCGAGGGCGAGACACCCCTCTATTACGGGAGCAGGTGCGAGAAATACGACGTGGTGAGGCGCGTCAAGAGGGGTGAGACGAGGGACCTATTCAAGATCAGGGAGGAGCTTCTCCACAACACGTACGAGAAGAGGGCGGAAGGCGAGGTGATAGGCATCCCGAAAATCCTCAACATGCACGAGCTTTTGCCCTTCTGGCGGAGTTTTCTGACGGAGCTGGGCTTCTCGGTCGCCCTCTCCGATTCCACAAACAAGAAGGTCATCAAGGAGGGAGTGGAGACTATTATAGTCGAGTCGTGCTTTCCCATCAAGCTCGCTCACGGTCATATCCTGAACATCGTGGGTAAGGGGATACGCAGGATTTTCGTGCCGAGCGTGATAAGCCTCAAGAAGCCTTCGGACGAAGTGACGAACAGTCTTGCCTGTCCCTATGCGCAGTCGCTTCCTTATACATCGAGGGCCTCCATAGACTTCGACGCCCTCGGCGTGAGGGTCGACTCCCCGGTGGTCTACTTCGACAGGGGCCACAAGGTAGCCCTGGCGAACCTGACAATCTTCGGCAAGGGCCTCGGGAAATCGAAAAGGGAGGTCGAGGCGGCCTTCGGCGTGGCCACCGACACCCAGGACCGGTTTTACCGGGCGTGTCTCGATGAGGGGGCGAGGTTCCTTTCGGAAATAAAGCCCGACGACAAGGTGATGGTCCTCATCGGCAGGCCTTACAACAGCATGGACCCCGGCGCCAATCTCAATGTCCACAAGAAGCTTTCGGACCTGGGTGTCTCGTCGATCCCCATCGACATGCTGCCCCTCGACCGTGTCGAGGCCGATGACGACTTGAAGGATATGTACTGGGGTTACGGCCAGAAGATTCTGAGAGCCGCGAAGATCGTCAGGAACCACCCCAACCTCTACGCTATATACGTCACGAATTTCGGGTGCGGTCCCGATTCGTTCATCACGCATTTCTTCAAGAAGATCATGGAAGGAAAACCCTTCCTGCAACTGGAGATCGACGAGCACAGCGGGGACGCGGGCATCATCACCCGCCTGGAGGCCTTCCTCGACAGCATCAAGAATGCGAAGACCGCGCCGAGGGCCGAGAAGCCGGTCATCTCCTCCTATACGAGGGACGGACGCGCCCGGAAGATCTACATACCCTACATGTCGGACCATTCCTTCCCCTTTGCCGGCGCCTTCAGGGCCTGCGGAGTTGATGCCGAGGTGATGCGGGAACCCGATGAAGAGACTGTTCAGATCGGGAGGAAATATACGCTCGGGAAGGAATGCTACCCTTGCATCCTCACGACGGGTGATATGCTCAAGACCAGCAGGAGGCCCGATTTCGAGCCTGACAGGAGTGCCTTCTTCATGCCTTCGGGCTCAGGCCCATGCCGTTTCGGCCAGTACCACCGCTTCCATCGGATGGTGCTGAGCGAGCACGGCTTTGATAATGTGCCCATCTACGCGCCGAACCAGGACGACAGGCTTTACCATGAGCTTGATATACTGGGCGGCAAGTTCTCACGGCTGGGGTGGAGGGCGATCGTCGCGACAGACCTCCTCGTCAAGATGCTGCACCAGACGAGGCCCTACGAGGTGGTGAACGGACAGACGGACCGCGTGTACGGCGAGGAGCTTTCCCGCATCGAATCGGCGATAGAGAAGGGTGGGGACGCGGTCTACGGGGCCCTTGAGGAGGCGGTGGAAAGTTTTCTCGCCATCCCCCGGACGGACAAAGAGAAGCCTGTCGTGGGGATCGTGGGGGAGATTTACATACGATCGAACAGGTTCAGCAATAACGACCTCGTGAGGAAAATCGAGGAATTCGGAGGGGAGGCATGGCTC
>JBEKJU010000268.1:0-5279 GCA_050011095.1 Syntrophorhabdales bacterium | reverse complement strand
ACTGCTTGGCATACTGTGCCAGAAGATCATCGGCGATGGAGAGAATTTCCGACTTCCTGCAGCGTAGAGGTGGAATCCGGAGCGTAACGGACGAGACAAGATAGTAGAAGTCCTCTCTCACTCGCCAGGTCTTGACCTCGTCAACGAGTTCGCGGCTTGAGCCGCATAGAAGGCGACTCCGTTGCGCCTGCTCGGAGCGGAAGTAGGCGTTGATAATCAGCTCCTGCAAGTGAAGACTCAGGTCGCCGATCTCCGCCAGATAGATTGTTCCGTTGGTCGAAAGAACAGACTGAATTGCCTCAACGTCAGCATTGGCGCTGTGAATCTCAGTAAACGTGCTGCGAGACCGATGCGATTGCGAGTGGATTTGTGCAGCTATTGAGCGCTTCCCTACTCCATGCTCACCCACAATCAGAATTGGGCAGTCGCTCTCCGCAATGCGAGCGATAGCGCGCTGAATCTGCGCCTCGATTGGAAAAAACGGCTTCGCCTGCCGTTTCACGCTCTGTATGGGTGCATTGCTTGCCATGGAGGGTCTTCGGCTTACACTCCTGCCTTAGCAAGGCGGGTTCCAAACCCGAGTGCACGACTGGGAATGGGCCTTCCACGCGGGATATCCGCGCCTGGACACACTTTCAGGTAATGCAGTAGTCGAATAAAAGGAAAAGCTTTTCCTGCTTTGTGGAAAGAATTGTGGCATTGATTTCCTTGAATAGTGGAAAGTGTTTTCCCACTCGCAGGGAAAGACCCGTTCCCGGTGTTAGACAAATCAGGAGAAATCCCCATGGATCGAGCCATCCAGCTTTCGGCATTCCGATTGCAAGGGAATGCTTGACAGATCGAAATACCACCCGTTCCATTGCAGAGAATATGAGCCAAGACGTGCAAATTGCGGCGATTCCCAAGAGGACCTGGTCCTTTCAACGCGCCGATTTCGCATGGGCCTCCTTAATTATCGGGGTGTTGGTAGCGGCGGTTTACTACCACGTGCTGGCAAAACTCGTGGCTGACTGGTGGCAGATACCCGACTTCTCTCACGGCTTCCTGGTGCCTGTTTTTGCGGCTTACATGGTGTGGGTGAAGAGGAAGACCCTGCTGGCTACGAAAATCGCTCCGACATGGAGCGGTATTGTGGTGGTCATTCTGGGATTGGTCGTTCTGCTGCTCGGCGTCTACGGCGCCGAGTTATTCCTGTCGCGAGTCTCGCTTGTCATCCTATTGACCGGGCTTGTTCTTAGTTTTGGAGGCTGGCATCTCCTCAAGGAGCTGCGATTCGCTTTGCTGGTGCTGCTTTTGGCGATTCCAATTCCCGCCATAATTTTCAATGAGATAACGCTTCCGCTTCAGACCCTGGCTGCAAAGCTTGCCAGCGCGTTGCTTCCTTTGTTCGGTGTTCCGGTTCTAAGGGAAGGTAACGTTATCGAGCTCCCCGCAATGAAATTAGAGGTGGCGGAAGCCTGCAGCGGTATCCGCTCACTGATGAGCCTGTTGACGTTCTCGATCTTTTACGGATACTTTCTCGAAAGGTCCGCTCTTCGACGGACGGTTCTCGCGCTGGCCAGCATTCCAATTGCGATCGCCGCAAACGCTGTGCGCATTCTTGGCACGGGATTGTGCGTTCAGTACTGGGATCCGGAGAAAGCTTTGGGTTTCTTTCACGAGTTCTCCGGCTGGGTCATGTTTCTAGTGTCCCTCGGTTGCCTTTTTATCGTGCACCGAACAATGGGCTTGTTTCCGACCAAGAGGAGGCTGCGGTGAGGAGCCCTCGATTCTGGACGGTCGCCCTGCTCCTTGCTGGAACGATGCTGCTATTGCATGCTCGCGGCGACACGGATGTAATTCCCGTCAGCGAGCCCTTATCGCAGGTCCCCCGGATGATCGCAGGCTGGACTGGAAGCGATGTGCCGATCGACCAGGAGGCGCTCGACGTTCTTGGGGCTGGAGACTTTCTGTCGCGAGTTTATGTCCATGATGGGCATTCGATTCCGATCAGCCTCTTCATTGGCTATTTCCCAACCCAAAGAACAGGCGTCACGATTCATTCGCCAAAGCATTGCCTGCCCGGAGCCGGCTGGGCTTTTGAGTCGTCGCAATACGTCGAGCTGACCGACGCAAATGGCAAGCCGCACGATGTAGGTGAATACATCATCGGCAACGGAGAGATAAGGCAGTTCGTCATTTATTGGTATCAGGCGCATGGACGCAGTGTCGCCAATGAATTTGCTGCCAAGGTCTATTTGGTCACAGACGCCATGCGCCTCAATCGAACCGATGGCGCTCTGGTTCGGGTGATCACTCCAATTGATTCCAGGGAAGGCACATCGGCGGCAAAAGTTCGGGCCGAGGCATTTACTGCGCAGCTTGCGCCCATGCTGCCTCGCTT
The DNA here is from genome assembly GCA_050011095.1 of Syntrophorhabdales bacterium. Classification (GTDB taxonomy): domain Bacteria; phylum Desulfobacterota; class Syntrophorhabdia; order Syntrophorhabdales; family WCHB1-27; genus JBEKJU01. Next base: position 2,896 of record JBEKJU010000268.1, on the reverse strand, counting down.
TATCCCGGATTAGGTGGCACAAGGGGGAAGGAAGAGGCGGCGTGCTTTGGGCGAAGAACTTGGGTTGTGGTGTGCGAATGGCAACCAGCAAGGATGGAAGATAGTGAGAGCATCATTCAAAGAAACAGTCCAATTGATTTTCGATCGAAAGTGGAGTTGGATGAATCGGCAAGGAGCTTTTTGCGTGGCCATGATCTCTATCGTGGCCGTTCTTCTGGCCGGGTGTCATGGCGATCCAAACGTGCGGAAGCAGAAGTATCTCGAGAGCGGAAAGCGCTACATCGCCGAGGGCAAGTACCGCGAAGCTGCTATTCAGTTTTCAAACGCCGTGAAGATCGATAAGAGCTTTCCCGACGCTCATTATGAGTTGGCCCAGGCGTACGTGCATCTGGGTCAATTTGGCCCCGCATATAACGAACTCGCTCGCACTGTGGACTTGCAGCCCACTAATTACAAGGCCCGGATCGACCTGGGCAACCTGTTGCTTGCCGGTGGCAAGACCGACGACGCGCAGAAGCAGGCGGATGCCGTGATGGCTGCGCAACCGAACAATCCGGACGTTCACGCGATGCTGTCCGCCATAGCGATGAGGCGGGGCCAGAAGGATCAGGCTCTGACCGAGATTCAACGCGCTCTTGAACTCGACCCGAACCGGTCAACATTTCACGAGGATATTGCACTCCTTCAAGCGGGTGATCCAACCAAGAGTTCGTCTGTCGAAGATGAGCTGAAAAAGTCAATTGCTCTCGATCCGAAATCGGTGAACGCCAGGCTCCTGCTCACGTCATTCTATGCCAAGAGCAGCCGCTGGCAGGAGGCCGAAAAAACCGGATGGGCCGCGGTCGCCACCGATCCCAAGAGCCTCTCCGCCAGGGCAAGTGTCGCCGAGATCATTCTCAAGGAGGGAGATCGTGCGAGAGCCGAGGAAGTGCTCCGTCAGGCGTCGCATGACCTCGCCGAAAATCCCCATGGAGTGCGAATCTTGGCGGACTACTACATTGGGTCCGGACAGATGGACAAGGCCAAGGCTGAGTTTTCAAGCCTTGTCGCAAAGAACCCCAAGGATGCTTCTCTCCGGAAGGGGTATATAAGGCTTCTGCTTGAGGTCAAAGACTATGCGACCGCGCGAACCGTGGTGGCCGGGTTGATCAAAGACAATCCCAAGGATTCTGAAGCTGAGGCATTGAACGGAATTGTCTTGCTAAATGACGGCAAGGCGAGTGATGCGGTAAGTGCGTTACAGGACGGGACCAAGAACTTTCCTAAAGACGCCTTCATGCAGTACTGGCTCGGCAGGGCCGCCCTGGCTAAGGGCGATAGCGCCTTGGCCGAAAAGAGCTTTCGCCAGGCGGTGTCGCTGAATCCGTCTGAACTGGGTGCGCAGGAAGAATTGGCGCGAATCGCTAGCCAGCGCGGCGACATGACTCTGCTGGCCGACGTGGCCGACAAGACGATCGCTGCGATGCCGCGCTTCCCAGGCGGCTATGTTTGGCGTGCCATGGTTGAGATCAGTCATAACGCACCGGACAAGGCCGAGGCCGATCTGAAGGCCGCAATGAATGCCGCTCCGCAAAGCCCACAGGCATATCTCCTGCTGGGCAAACTCCGGTTTGCGCAGAAACGATTCCCTGAGGGTGTCTCTCTGCTGGAGCAGGCGCTGCAGTTCGACCCAAACGCCGTAGAAGCCCTGCGGCTGCTGGTCGGTTTCGATCTTTACCAGAAACAACCGGACAAGGCCCTGGCCCGCTTGAATGCGCAAATAGACAAAAGTCCAAAGAATAGCAGTTTCCTTGATCTCTTGGCGCAGTTGCAGATTCAAGATAAGAAGTTCGACCAGGCGGCAACCACGGCACAGAAAGCCATCGAGCTAAACCCCGGCGACGGCGAGGCGGTGATGCTGTTCGCGCAGATTCAGGTTCAGCGAGGACAGACAGCCAATGCTGTCAACGCCTGGGCGCAGTGGTTGAATACGCATCCCAACGATGCCGGCGCCCTTGCAATTCTCGGCACCCTCGAGGAGTCGCGTGGAGATCTGGTGAAGGCCGAGGCCTACTACAAGAAATCTCTGCAAATCCAGCCGCAACAGCCCATCGCTTCTAACAATCTTGCCTATCGGATGCTGTTGAACGGCGAGAACGTGGATGTAGCCTTGACTCTCGCGCAAACGGCGCGACAGGCCATGCCTAACTCACCCAACACAGCGGACACACTGGCTTGGGCCTACTACTACAAAGGCACCTACGCGTTTGCCCGCGACCTATTGGAAGACGCGCTCAAAACAGAACCGAACAACGCTTCGATGCAGTACCACCTAGGAATGGTGTACGGCAAACTTCAAGACAAAAGCAACGCGGAAATCCACTTGAAGAGAGCCGTTTCGCTGGCGCCCGATTCGCCGACAGGAAAGGACGCCAAGGCAGCGCTGCAAAAACTAGGTTAGCAACTATCAGGGGCTTCTTGATTGCCGCCCGCAGTGAACTGGACCCTGGCAGTATCGATAACAATTCCAAGAGATTTCCTAAGGCAGAGATGAATCCAATATGTCCAACACCACGACCATAGCCAAGAACACCGGATGGTATGGCCTCGAAAACGCGGTCGGCTCTGTTCTCACCATAGTTACGTCGATTGCGATTGCTCGAACCCTCGGCCCGACGAAGATGGGCTACATCATCTACGTTTCGTGGATCGCGTCTGTGGTCTGCAATCTTGGCGGACTCGGCATTTCCGCGACGACGCGGAAATACATGGCTGAGTTCCTCGGCATGGGCGACAGGGGAACTGCCCGGTACATCTATTTCCGTACATTGGCGTTGCAGACGGGTCTGGCAACGCTTGCCACTGGCGGCCTGATCTTCTGGGTGCTGAGGGATGCGGCTGGAGAGTACAAACTGGC
>JBEKJU010000267.1:0-5284 GCA_050011095.1 Syntrophorhabdales bacterium | reverse complement strand
GCATCGGTCTTCTGCTCATCATCGGTCTCCCCGTGGCCGACACCGCCTGCGCGATCGGGAGGAGGCTCGGCTCGGGAAGAGGAATAATGGCCGGCGATCGTGACCATTTCTACGACAAATTGCTGCGGAGAGGCTTTTCCCAGAAGCAGTCGGCCCTGATCGGCTACACCGCCGCCGCGTCCTTTGCGGCCTCAGGCCTCTTCATAATCCTCAACTCAAGGTGAAAGACATGTCAACATCGTTCGAGATACCGCTGTCCGCCCCCGATGTAACGGACAGAGAGATCAGGCGCGTTATCGAGGTCCTGAAAGGTCCGTACCTGAGCCTGGGACCGGGACTGACGGCGTTCGAGGAGGCCTTTGCCCGCTATACAGGGACGAGGTTCGCCGTCGCGGTCAACAGCGGGACCTCCGCGCTGCACCTCGCGGTGAAGGGCCTCGGGATCGGCGAAGGGGACGCCGTCATCACGACCCCCTTCAGCTTCGTGGCCTCGGCAAACTGCCTCCTCTTCGAGCGCGCCGTCCCCGTGTTCGTCGATATAGACCCTGGGACGTTCAATATCGATCCTGCCCGGATCGCCCATTACCTCGCGTCCGCATGCCGGAAAGACAGGGCGACGGGTGGCGTGGTGGACCTAAGATCGGGCAGGCGGGTCCGCGCCATACTGCCTGTGCACGTATTCGGCACCCCCTGCGACATGGACGCGATCAGGGAGATCGCGGCCTCGCACCGCCTGAGGATCATCGAAGACGCCTGCGAGGCGATCGGGGCCGAGTTCGGGGGAGCGAAGGCCGGTTCCCTCGGCGACGCGGGGGTCTTCGGCTTCTACCCGAACAAACAGATGACGACCGGAGAGGGCGGCATGGTGGTGACGAACGACAAGAACCTGGCCGACCTCTGCAGGGGCTTCCGGAACCAGGGACGGGCCAATGGGAACGGGTGGCTCGAACACGATACGATCGGGTACAATTACCGCCTGGACGAGATGAGCTGCGCCCTCGGGCTCGCGCAGCTCGAAAGGATCGACGAGATCCTCGCGAAGAGGTCCCGGGTCGCGGATCTCTACAATGAACGGCTCCCGGGCGCGCTGACCGTTTCGTCTCCCCCGCCCCGGACGAAGAAGAGCTGGTTCGTCTATATCGTCTGTCTTCCCGAGGGGTACACGGCGGATCAGCGGGACCGGCTGCTTGCCGAGCTGCGCGCGAGACACATCGGGTGCAACAACTACTTTCCCCCTATCCACCTGCAGCCGTTCTACAGAAAGACATTCGGCTACAAGGAAGACGATTTCCCCGTCACGGAAGCCGTTTCGCAAAGGACAATCGCCCTTCCCTTCCACAACAACCTGCGAGAAGACGAGGTCACCTACGTCGTCGAGACGCTCCGGGCGCTTCTCGCCCGCGACTTGACGGCCGGCGATTCCTTCGCCCGCAGCGCGTGAGGTCCGTGATGCTATCAATCACCACCCTTGAAAAATGGATACGCGGGGCAATGCCGAGGTTGCAGCCCCTCTACGACGCGGCCCCGCCGACGCTCCGTAACGTCGTCACGTCCGCCAGGGGTTACGTGCTCAGCCGCATGAGGTATTGCCCCCTCTTCTGGAAGGAGCTGGATGCGGCACTCGAACGCGAGAAAGGATCGGCGGAGGAAATCGAGGACTACCAGAACGCGTGCCTCCGCGACGTCGTCTCCCATGCCTTCCTGCACGTGCCCTACTACAGACGTCTTTTTTCCGAGCAGGGTCTCCACCCGTCCGATATCAGGACGGTGGGGGACTTGCCCCTTCTCCCCGTGCTCACGCGGGAGACGGTCCGCTCCTGCTTCAGGGAACTCATTTCCGACGATGTCCCCTATGGCGAGACCGTCAGGGTCTTTACGAGCGGAACCACGGGATCGGGCCTGCCTGTCGTCTACGACAAGGAGGCCCTCGTCAGGGACCTCGCGCTCGCCGAGAGGCAGAGGTCATGGGCCGGGATATCCCCGAGGGAATGGAGGATAACGCTCTTCGGCGCGAGGGTCGTGCCCCCCGGCCGCCTTCGTCCGCCCTTCTGGGTTTACAACCTGTTCGAAAAACAGATCCTCATGAGCATTTTCCACCTCTCCCCCGCCTGCATGCCCGACTACATCTCCTTCCTCTCCTCCCATTCGGGCATCCCTCTCGAGGGATTCCCCACCGTCCTCTCCGTGTTGGCCGATTTTGTCCTGGAGACGAAGGCGGCGATTCCCATGAAGGCGGTATTCACGAACGGGGAACCCCTTTCCCCTGAGGCCCGCGCGAAGATTTGCAAGGCCTTCGACTGCAGGGTCTACGATTCCTACGGAATGACGGAATGGGCTGGATTGATCCAGGAATGTGAGAAGGGGGGCTACCATCTGGCGAGTGACTACGGGATCCTCGAGGTCCTGGATGAAGATGGCGAGCGACTGCCTGCGGGCCGCGAGGGATACCTCGTGTGGACGGGACTCATCAACCGGGCCATGCCCTTCATCAGATACCGCATCGGCGACAAGGGCATGTGGGATGAATTGGGGGCATGCCAGTGCGGACGGCCGTTCCCCCTCGTCTCACCGACGATCACGAGGGACAGCGACTACCTGGTCACGGCCGACGGAATGATCTTCTCGCCCAGGGCGATCAACCAGGTCTTGAAGGACAAGACCGCTTTTGCGGCCTGCCAGTTCATACAGCATGATTCCCATAACGTCGAGATACGCGTGGTGCCGGCGAACGAAGGAGCAACAAAGGAGGCGGAGGCGGTAAGGAGGTCCCTTGAACGCATACTCGCAGGTCGGCTGTCGGTCACCGTCCGGTTCGCCGAAGAGCCGCTTCAGCGGGCGAGCGGCAAGATGCCCCTTATCGTGTCGCCCTATACAAATAAACCAGAGGAGGTCAGAGGATGATAGAACTTGATCGACAGATTGTGCCGGTAGACGGCCGTACAGTTCCGGAAGACGGCCAGGTTGCCGCCCAGCTCATGCCCAGGTTTGGTCAGATAGGTCTCGGTCAGTGGGGAAAGAACATCTTCCGCAATCTCTGCGAGTTACAAGTGCTGAAAATGGCGTACGATACGGACGCGGAAACCGCGGCCAATCTCAAGAAGGATCAAGCCGACCCCGCCATTGCCCGTTCATACGATCACATACTGGCCGAGCCGTCCATCAATGCGGTCATCATCACGACGCCCGCGGCCCTCCATTACGAGCACGTCAAGAAGGCGCTCATGGCGGGAAAAGACGTCTTCGTCGAAAAACCCCTCGCCCTCAGCCTGGCCCAGGGGGAGGAACTCGTCCGCCTCGCGAGGGAGAGGCAGCGTATTCTCATGGTCGGTCACATTCTCCATTACCACCCCGCAGTAATAAAGCTCAAGGAAATGATCACGGCCGGCGACCTGGGAAGGGTTGAGTACATCTATTCGAACCGCCTCAATATAGGCAGGCTGCGGACCGAGGAAAATATTCTCTGGAGTTTCGCCCCCCATGACATCTCCGTGATCATGGCCCTTCTGAGGGAGGAGCCGACGGAAGTCGAGGCCTTCGGCGGCGACTACCTGAGTAGGGGGATCTACGACACGACCATGACGACCCTCGCCTTCATGAACGGGGTGAAGGCCCACATCTTCGTGAGCTGGCTGCATCCCTTTAAGGAGCAGAAGCTCGTCGTTGTAGGCTCCCGGCAGATGGCGGTATTTGACGACGTGAGCAAGGATAAGCTCTTCCTCTATCCCCACACGATCGCCTGGAAGGACGGCAAGGTGCCCGTTGCCCGGAAGGCCGATTTCCGTGTTGTCCCTATCGGAGAGGCCGAGCCGCTGAAGGAGGAACTGAAGCACTTCATCGAATGCGTGCAGTCGCGGCAGCAGCCGCTCACGGATGGGGCCGAGGGGCTGCGGGTGCTGCGGGTGCTCGCATCGGCCGAAAAGGCACTCGGTCGCCCGGCAGTCCGCCCAATCGAAGCGCCACCGAAGGCGGCCGGAGAGGCGCGAGACTTTTTCGTCCACGAGACCGCCTTGCTGGATAACGGCGTGCAGGTGGGCAAGGGGACGAAGATATGGCACTTTTCCCATGTCCTCGGCGGATCGCGCATAGGCGAGGGATGCGTCATCGGTCAGAACGCATCCATCGGCCCGGACGTGACGATAGGCAACCGGTGCAAGCTGCAGAACAATGTGTCGATCTACAAGGGGGTGACCCTGGAGGACGAGGTGTTCTGCGGCCCCTCCTGCGTCTTCACGAATGTCTACAATCCCCGGGCCTTCATAGAACGGAAGACCGAGTTCCGGCCGACCCTTATCAAGAAGGGGGCGACCATCGGGGCCAACGCGACCGTTATATGCGGGTCGACCGTCGGGAAGTACGCCCTTGTGGCGGGCGGCGCGGTGGTGAAGGCCGACGTGGCCGACTATGCGGTCGTGGCCGGCGTGCCCGCAAGACTTAAGGGTTGGGCATGCAAGTGCGGCACGACGCTCCACTTCGTTGAAGACCGGGCCGTCTGCGCATATTGCCATAACGAGTACGCCCGGGCAGAAGGCCGTCTTTTGCCGATAGTCGAATCTTAGCCCTAAAAAGAGAGGAGGGAAAACGTAATGGAAAAAGTGCCCGTGCTTGACCTTGTCAGACAATATCGGCACATGGAGGCCGATATCCGCGCCGCCATCGAAAATTGCCTTAAACATCAGAAATGGATACTGGGACCGGAAGTCGCGGAGCTGGAGAAGACCCTTGCCCAATATCTCGGCGTCAGCCATTGCATCGGCGTCTCCTCCGGCACTGACGCCCTGGTCCTTTCCTTAAGGGCCATGGCGATCAAACTGAAGGGGAAGGAGTATTTCGACAGGGAGGACGAGATCATCACCACGTCCTTCACCTTCACCGCCACGGGAGACGCCATTCTCCGGTCCGGAGCAACGCCGGTCTTCGTGGATATCGATCCCCTAACATTCAACCTGAACCCCGACAGGATAAACGACTACATGGCGCGGAACGGAAAACGCGTGGTCGGCATCGTCCCCGTCCACCTCTACGGGAGGCCGTGCGAGATGGATGCGATCATGCAGATCGCCGCGAGCTACGGCCTCTTTGTCATCGAGGATGCGGCGCAGGCATTCGGCGCGACGTTGCGCGGGCGTTCGATCGGCTCTCTGGGCGATGTCGGAGCCTTCAGCTTCTTCCCCTCGAAAAACCTGGGAGGTTTCGGGGACGGTGGCATGGTCTCGACGAATGACGACGCGACGGCGGCCCTCGTCAGGATGCTCAGCAAACATGGCGGGAAGGACAAGTACAACGT
>JBEKJU010000266.1:0-5301 GCA_050011095.1 Syntrophorhabdales bacterium | reverse complement strand
AAGGCTCCGGCAGCTTTGCTGCCGGAGGGGGCGCTGAGCCATCGGCAGAAAACTCCGTTGAGGGGGAAGGCTCCGGCAGCTTTGCTGCCGGAGGGGGCGCTGAGCCCCAATATTTGAAGATCGCGATCCTCCTCGACAAGTTTCTCCCTTCCCGCGGCGGCGAGCGGTACTTCTCCTTTCTCTCGGAAGAACTGGCGCGAAGGGGCCACGAGGTCCACGTTTTTGCGACGGAGGCGGAGAAGCTCGATGGGTTGCCTTACCGTCTCCATGTGATACCGGTCCCGACATACCCCCGCTGGCTCCGCATCCTCTCGTTCTGGCGACGCGCCGGCCGGCTGATCGCGTCCGGGGATTTCGATATCGTTCACGGCGTCGCCCAATGTCCCGCCGTGACCGTGCTCAACCCCCACGGCGGCGTGGAGCCGGCCTACCTCGCGCAGGAGTTCGCCTCGATCAGCAACCCCTTCTATTACGCCTACAAGGCCCTGAAGCGGTACCTTTCGGTCCGCCACTATCTGGAGGTCGGTCTCCAGCGGCGGCTCTATGGGGCAGGCGGTCTACAGGGGGTGATCGCCATCTCGACCATGGTCAAGCGCGACATCATTGTCCACTACGCCTATCCGGAGGAGCGCATCGCCGTTGTCTTCAACAGCGTCGATCTCGAACGTTTCCATCCCCGCAACCGCGAGCGCCACAGGGCAAAGGTGCGAAAGGGGCTGGGCATGGGAGAAGAAACGATACTTCTCCTCTTTGCGGGCAATAATTACCGGCTGAAGGGCCTGGAGACCCTCATCAGGGCGGTCTCCCTGCTCGTGAGTCATTCTCCCGGACACGATTTCCGTCTGCTCGTGGCGGGCCGTGGCCGCGGCAATCGCTACCGGAGACTCATCGCGAGGCAACGGGTATCGGACAGGGTTATCTTTGCCGGGCCTTTGCCCGATATGGAGCGGTACTATGCCGCGAGCGACATCTATGTGCATCCGACCTTTTACGACTCCTGTTCCCTAACCGTGTTAGAGGCCCTCGCGAGCGGATTGCCCGTCGTGACGACGCGGTTCAACGGCGCGGCCGATGTGATCGCATCCGGTGAAGGCGGGGCGGTGATCGACAATCCGGCCGATGCCCATGAGCTGGCGCGGGCCATTTTGCTCTTTGCGGACACGGAAAGACGCATGGCTGCCCGTGCCGTCACCCGATCCTGGATGGAGCAGTATCCGCCCGAGCGGAACGTGGAGGAGACCTTGCAGGTCTACTACGAGGCGCTCCGGCGTACGGAGGGATGATCGACAGCGAGTCGCTTGTCTTCGGGCAACCATTGATACACCCGCAAGCGCGACCCACTGCGTGGGTGCCCCGCGGTCACCCCTTCACGGGCAAAGCGCGACCCGCTCGCGCCACTTGTTCTTGCCGGGGAGTGCGCAGCAAACAACAGTGTTGATCGGCAAAGCCTATGCCTGCGGGTGGCGCGCCCCCTCATGAAAAGGAAGGACCGGAGGGTGTTCTCCTCGACGCACCGGCCCACGCTGCGGGACACCCACGTAGTGGGTACCAGGACGCCTGCCTCGAAAGTGTCCTGCTCGCAGAATTGGGCTTTATCTGACACCGCCATTCTGCTATAATCTGGCCCATCGGTACCCTTTCCCATCAATTTAAGATTGAACCGCAAAGGGGTACACACGTCACTTTTTTCGGGTGAGGCATGGCCGACGACAATTTTATCTCAAATCAAAGGGACACACTTCATAAGAGGGCCGAGAGGCTGCTCAGGAGAAATCCCAGGAGGATTTCGGGCATATCAAAGGGGACCGTTCCTGAGCTGGTCCATGATTTGGCCGTGCGCCAGATAGAGCTGGAGCTGCAAGCCAGGGACCTTCGAAGGGCGCAGGCCGGAATCGAAGAGCTGCGCACAGAATACATGGATTTTTACGACTGTGCCCCGGTCGGCTATCTGACCTTCGACCCGGAAGGAGTTATCTTGAACGCCAACCTTACGGCGGAACGTCTTTTGGGCATCGAGAGAGAACTCCTCATCCATAAGCCCTTTTCATCCTTTGTCCATACTGATTCTCAGGATGCTATTTCCCTTCATTTCCGAAGGGTTGTCTACTCGAAGGGAAGGGTGACGTGCACGCTGATAGTGAAGCGGGGAGACGGAACATACTTCGATGCGACGATAGACAGCATCGCCACCAGGTCAGGGCGGCGTAGAGTGGTTTTTTCGACACTTATAGACATGGCCAGGCAGAAAATGACCGAGGCGCAACTCCGGGAGTCGGAGGAGCGTTACCGGGTGGCGATAGAGAACTCGAACGACGGGGTAGTCCTTGTCAGAGGGAATTGCCACATCTATGTCAATCAAAGGTTTCTCGATATTTTCGGCTACTCCAGGCCGGAAGAGGTGGTAGGAAAGACACACCACCTTACCGTTCACCCGGATGACCAGGAGAGGGTCATCGGTTACAATAGCGCGAGGCAGAGGGGCGAGGCCGTCCCGGACAGCTACGAGTTCAAAGGGATCAAAAAGGATGGAACGCCGATATACGTTGAGGCCTCCTCCGCCGGGATCACGTATCGCGGAGAGCCGGCCTCACTCGCGTATCTCAGGGACATCACCAAACGCAAGAACGCGGAAAGGGCTCTCCAGGAAAGCAAGGAGAAGTTCAGGCTCCTTTTCGAGAAATCTGCGGACCCCATACTCCTTCTGGACGGGGATACCTACGTGGACTGCAACGAGGCTGCCCTCAGGCTCGTGGGCTGTTCCAGCAAGGACCAGCTTATCGGGCTCCACCCGTGGGATATTTCTCCCGAGCGACAACCCGATGGCCGCCTGTCGTCGGAGAAGGTGAAGGACCTGAACGGCGTGACCATGAGGCAAGGCACCAATCAATTCGAGTGGATCTGCCGCACCTTCGGCGGAGAGGAATTCTGGGTTGAGGTGTCACACACGGTTATCCCCATACAGGGAAGACAGATCATTTACAGTGTGTGGAGGGATATCAGGGAGGGCAAGCAGGCGGAGAAACGGCAAAAGCTGGCGAACAATATCCTTGAGACCCTCAACGGTCCCGGTGAAACTCTCGGTGTGATACGCCGCATCCTTTTTCTCTTGAAAGAACATACCGCTGTCGACGCCATCGGCATACGCCTGAGAAGGGAGGCCGGTTTCCCCTTTGTGGAAGCTATCGGTTTCCCCGAACACTTTCTCGAAGCCGAGAGGTCCCTTTTCGCGCGCGACGAGGGCGGGGGGATCATCAAGGATGAATCCGGCGGTCCGTGCCTCGAATGCCTGTGCGGGAGGGTCATCCGCGGGCGAACGGACCCTTCATTGCCTTTTTTCACGAAACTGGGCAGCTTCTGTACGAACAGCGCCACAGGACTCCTGACATCCTTGAAAGACGATCCCCGGGAGCGGATAAGGGACTGTTGTTTGAGCGAAGGCTATGAGACCATGGTCCTCGTTCCCCTCAGATCGCGAGTAGATATCATAGGCCTGCTGCAGCTCAATGATAGGCGCCCTGATCGGTCCAACCAGGGGACGATCGAATTTATCGAAGGCATTGCCGCGAGCATCGGCATGGCGCTCGCGCGAAAAGAGGCTGAAGAACGTCTCCACGCCAGCGAGCATAAATACCGCAACATCTTCGAGAACGCCATAGAGGGCATTTACCAGAGCACACCGCAGGGAAGACTGCTCAGCGTGAACCCCTCCCTTGCCCGCATGCATGGGTATGAATCCCCTGAAGAGATGATCCGGGCCGTGGTCGATACGGCCAAAGAGATATACGTCAACCCCGAGGACAGGCAGCGGTATCGGCGTCTCCTCGATGAATATGGCGTGGTCAGAAACTTTGAAGCCGAAAAGTACCGGAAGGACAGAACTACCTTCTGGGGCTCGATGAATACCCGCGCCGTCAAGGACCACGAAGGGAAGACCCTTTACTACGAGGGTATCATCGAAGATATCACCGAGAGGAAGAGACTGGAGGGCCAGCTCCGCCAGACCCAGAAGATGGAGGCTATCGGCACGCTCTCAGCCGGCATCGCGCACGATTTCAACAGCATCCTCACCGCGATCCTCGGATTCGCCGACCTAGGTTTCGAGGATGCCCCGGCTGCAAGCAAGGTGAAACGCCATCTCGCCAGGATCCTTCGCGCAGCGCAGCGTGGCAAGGACCTGGTGAAGCAGATCCTCTCGTTCAGCCGAAAAAGCGAGGAGGAGCTGAGGCCGACCGCTCTGGCCTCCGTGGTGAGGGAAAGCATCAGGATGTTGCGCGCCTCCCTGCCAAAGACCATAGAGATGCGCCTGGATATAACGACCGAGCCGTCGATGGCCCTCGCCGATCCCACGCAGGTCCAGCAAATCATTATGAATCTGGGCACCAACGCGGCCCATGCCATGTGGGAGAGGGGAGGCCTGATGACCGTCGATCTTTCCTGCGTCACGGTGACATCAGGCGACGCACCTGATCCGGGCTTGACCCCTGGGCCCTACCTCAGGCTCTCGGTCAGCGATACCGGGAGGGGGATGGAGAGGGATGTCCTTGAGCGGGTGTTCGATCCTTTCTTTACCACGAAGAAACGCGGTGAAGGGACCGGCCTGGGCCTCTGGGTGGTGCAGGCCATTGTGAAAAATCACAAAGGCGCGATCACGGTGAGGAGCACGCCGGGGGCGGGGTCGACCATCGAGGTGTTTTTCCCCCGAATTTCCGAACCTATCCTCCCGGAGAGCGAGCCACTCCTCTCAGCCCTCAAAGGACAGGGCCATCTCCTCATAGTCGACGATGAAGCCGAGCTTGTGGAAATGGAGAAGGAAATGGTCGAGCGCCTCGGCTACTCCGCCACGGCGGTCAGCGAGAGTTTGGCAGCCCTCGCCCTTTTCAAGGAGGATCCCGGCAAATACGATCTCGTGCTCACGGACCAGACCATGCCGAACATGGCGGGCCTCGACCTGGCTCGCGAACTCATCTCCATAAGACCCGATATCCCGATCGTTCTGATCACGGGATACCGCGACGTCGTGGACACGGAGTCGGTCGGTGAGGCGGGTGTGAAAAAGGTCATCGCGAAGCCGATGACCCGGGCAGAAATTGGCAAGGCGATAAAACAGCTCCTCCCACGGGACGGCCGCTAAAAAGAGGGGTGTTTTTCCACTTGTGGATTCCCTGCAGCTTGCTGCAGAGAGAATCTTTTTCCGCTTCGCTCCGCCGGCAATTATTGGGACACCCACTTCGCGCGACCCACTGTGTGGGTACCCCGCGGTCGCCCCCTCTGCGGGCAAAGCCACGACCCGCAAGCGGGTGC
>JBEKJU010000265.1:0-5341 GCA_050011095.1 Syntrophorhabdales bacterium | reverse complement strand
GATGGAGATGACCATGGCCACAATGGGCCGGTTTATGAAGAACTTCGACATCCGGATGTGCCCCTATCCTACCCTTTCCCGGCCTTCTCAGGCGGTATGGGGGCCGGCCTGGATGGGGCCTCCCCTCCGGCGCGTGGAGCGAGGTCGCTCTGCGGAAGGACGAAAGGCTTCATGAGGACGACCGAGCCCTGCCTGACCTTCTGGAGCCCCTCTGCTATGACCTGCTCGCCGGGTTTCAGGCCCTGTTCTATTACCCAAAGGTTATCGATCCGTTCCGCCGTCAAAACCCGGCGGATGTCGACCCTGCCGTCCGGTCCGACCACAGCGGCCTGATAACTCCCCTGCAGCTCGGTGATCGCCCTCTGCGGCACGAGGAGGGCGCCCCTCTTGAGGGCAACCTCTGCGCGAACCCTGGCGAATTGTCCCGGCCGGAGCACATTTCCGGGATTGGGGAAGAGGGCGGCGACCTTGATCGTACCCGTCCCCACGTCCACCTGGCGGTCGGCAAAGGCAAAGGTCCCCTTATGGGGGTGGATGGACCCGTCGGCAAGGACCAGTTCGAGCTCGATGCGCCGGGTGCCTCCTTTGTTCTGGACGTACCTCAGGTATTCCTGCTCGCTCATGGGGATATAGACCTTCATGGGGTTGACCGTCGAGACGGTGGTCAGCTCCTCTATGGACCCCGGTCCTACGAGGTTCCCGAGTTGGGCCCGGGCGATGCCCGCGATCCCGTCGATCGGAGAAGCGATCTTGGTGAAGCCGAGGTCCAATGCGGCCTTGTCGACCGCTGCCTGGGCCGCCGCAACAGCCGCGCGGGTCGCCTGCTCCGCCCCGAGCGCGTCATCGAGGTCCTTTTTGCTTATCGCGTTCTCCGCGACAAGGGGCTTTATCCGTTCGAGATTGGCGTGCGCGTTCTCCCACCTGGCCCGCTGCTCGCTGAGCTGCCCCCTTGTCTGCTCCAACGCCGCCTGAAAGGGCCGCGGATCGATCCTGAAAAGGACCTGTCCCTTCCTCACGAATTGACCCTCACCGTAATCGCGGGTTACGAGATAACCCTGGACCTGGGCGCGGATAGTGGCATTTACCAGCCCGTCCGTAGAGGCTGTCCATTCGGCGTAGATGGGTACGTCCCTTTGGATGACGGAGGTGACCTCTACCGTCTGGGCCGTGGGCTGTTCACCTGTCTGCGCCTTCCTGCATGCGGGCAGAGACAGCGCCAACACGATCACGAGAACCGCTGCACAGGAATACGGTCTTACCCTCTTTTTCCATGCCATTCACGCACCCCCTATCCCGTTTCTGCCCCAAGCCGTCCCGGCTCTTGCGCCTTCCCCTCGATGTTCCCCGCTATGTGCTCCAGCATCTTCCGCATGATACACAGGTCTTCCTCGGTGAGACCCTCATAAACGGACTCCTCGAATGCCACGACAAGGGGCACCACGCCATCACGCACGGTGTCCCCCCTTTCGGTCAGAAAGATGCGGAACATCCGCTTGTCCGCTCCGTCCGGCCGCCGTTCGATATACCCATGTCTTTCGAGCACGTCGAGTATGCGGGTAATGCTGTGGCGGTCCTTGAAGAGTCTCCTTCCGATGCAGCTCTGGTTTATCCCCTGCAGCTCGCCGAGCCTTATGAGCACGTAGCACTGCTCCGGCGTCAGATCGTACCCCGCGGCCTGAAGCGTCCTTCTCAAAAGGTTGATCGCCTGGGTGTGGACCCGGTATATCCAGAAACCGGTCGAGTCGTTGAGGGGGGCGAGGGTGATCTTCATTGCCTTCTTTGCGGTTAAAGGCGGCTAAACGTTGTCGCAACAATGTTGTCGCAACAATCTATACCGGCTCTCTAAGGGTGTCAAGAAAAACTTTCACGGATTTTGCTCGGTTTTCTTGACCGCACACGGCCCCCCGTGCCGTCAAATCCGCATCACAAGGAAGAAGACGCGACAGGGCCGGGCGGTCCGGGCGTGAAATGGTGGGCAAACCGATCTGATCTTCAATGGCGCCCCCGCGGAAGAAACGTTGTGGGCACTGGCTATCTCTCTTGACATCGCCGGGGAATTCGCTTAGACTTACGAACATGAGCGGCAGGAAGACGCGCTTTTACTTTTACTTTTTTAGCCTGCACCCGGATACCTTGGTGCTCTGAATAGGGGCAACAAAGGCCATGGGTGCAAACCGATCCATGGCCTTTCGAGTTTTGGGGGCCGTGGAGTTTCACGGCCCTTTTTTATGGAGGATTAAGTGATTCTGTCCAACAAGATGAAGAAGCTGGTGATGGATCAGGAAGGATGGACGCGGAGGATGTTCGAGGCGGGCATCCGGATGAAAAAGGACTACGGTGTGGAGAACGTCTACGATTTTTCGCTGGGGAACCCGGACATAGAGCCTCCTTCCGCGCTGCAATCCCGGCTCGTCGAGTCGCTCAACAATCCCAGCCCGGGTATGCATCGGTACATGCCAAACAACGGGTATGAAGAGGTGCGAAGGGAGATAGCGGACTACCTGTCGGAGCGATGCGGCCTTCCCTTCACGCCCCTCCATGTTTTCATGACCGTGGGGTGCGCGGGCGGTCTCAACATCATCTTCAAGGCGATGCTCAACAGGGGCGACGACGTCATCATGCCGAGCCCCTTCTTCTGGGAATTCAAGAATTACATCGATAATTTCGGGGCCAGGCCGATACTGGTCGAGACAAAAGCGGACTTTCAACTCGACATAGGGGCCATAGAGCGCGCCCTCACTCCGAGGACCAGGGCCGTCCTGATCAATAGTCCCAACAACCCCACCGGCGCGGTCTACAGCGAGGAAAGCCTCATGGAGCTGGCGGACCTCCTTTCCAGGCAAAGGCGGAGCGGACGGGAGATATATATCATAGCCGACGAGGCGTATAGAAAAATCGTATACACCGAGGCGCCTCTCCCGGACCTTTTCCGCATCTACGACCTTGTCATCACCGTGACCTCTCACTCCAAAGACCTCGCCCTGCCGGGCGAGAGGATCGGCTATGTGGCCGTTTCCCCCCGCATCCCAGAGATAGAGCTTCTGGTGTCGGGCCTCATGATCGCCATCCGGGCCCTCGGCTTCGTTAACGCCCCCGCCCTTTTTCAGAGGGTTGTGGGGGAATTTCAGAGGACGTCGGTCAGCATCGACGACTACCGGCGGAAAAGGGATTTCATGTACGACACCCTCATGGAGGCGGGCTTCGAGTGCGTGAAGCCGGCGGGCGCATTCTACATGTTCCCGAAGTCGCCCCTCGCCGATGAGGTCGATTTCATCTTCAGGATGCAGGAGGAAGAGAGGATTCTGCTCGTTCCGGGACGGGGCTTCGGAAGGGAGGGCTATTTTCGCATCGCCTTCTGCGTGCCCATGGAGATGATAGTAAAGGCGAGGCCAGGTTTCCTGAGGGCAGGGAAACGATATATAGGGAGGTAAGGACATGGTCGTATCGAACAGAATCCTCAAGCTGATGGAAAACTCTTCATGGATAAGGGCCATGTTCGAAGAGAGTGAAAAGCTGAAACGGGAGATCGGCGCCGACAACGTTTTCGATTTTACCCTCGGAAACCCGATCGCGGAGCCCCCGCAAGAGCTGAAGAGGGAACTTTGCGACCTGGTGCTGCGACAGGGCCGCGGCATGCACCGGTACATGCCCAACAGCGGGTATGAAGAGGTGCGCGAACAGATAGCGGATTTCCACCGAGGCAATTCACACCTCCCCTTCACGAAGGACCATATCATCATGACGGTCGGTTCGGCGGGCGGGATCAACGTGACCATGAAGGCCATCCTCGATCCCGGCGACGAGGTGCTCGTCATGGCGCCGTTTTTTGTTGAATTCATGTTCTACATCGGGAACCACGGCGGCGTGATGAAACTTGTGGAGACGCAAGATGATTTCCATCTCGACATCAAGGCCATCGAAGAGGCGATCTCACAGAAGACCAGGGCGATCATCATCAACTCGCCCAATAACCCTACGGGCGCGGTATACCACGAAGACGAGCTGAAGGAACTGGCCTCGCTGCTTAGCCGGAAGAGGCGGGAGGGGCAGCGCATATTCCTCGTCTCCGACGAGGCATATCGCAAGATCATTTATGACGGTCTGAGCCTTCCGGACGCCTTCAGCCTCTATGACGACACCATCGCGGTTTTCTCGCACTCGAAGGACCTTGGTCTCGCCGGCGAGCGCATCGGTTATATCGCCGTCTCGCCCCGGCTGGATGGCGACAGGTCATTGATCGACGCCATGATCTTTGCCAACAGGATCCTCGGCTTCATCAACGCCCCTGCCCTCATGCAGCGGATCGTGGGCAGGTTTCAAAGGAACAGCGTGGATGTGGCCGACTACCAGGCAAAGAGGGACGCCATCTACAACGTCCTCGTGGAATCGGGCTTTGACGTCCGGCTGCCCGAGGGCACGTTCTATATCTTCCCGAAATCGCCCATGGAGGACGACATCCAGTTCATCAGGACGATGCTGAAGCACCGCATCCTCGCGGTGCCGGGGGCGGGGTTCGGAAGACGGGGCTATTTCAGGGTGGCCTTCTGTACGGAGATGGATGTCATCGAGCGCTCCAGGGAGGCATTCCTGAAGGTGGGCAACCAGTACTGTAAATAGGCGGAAGGATATATCATGGGTGACGCCGGGAACACGACCACGGTCATCAGCTGCCCTCACTGCGGCAGGGAGATAGCCCTCGACGAGGCGCTCTCACAACGGATCAGGCAACAGTTGCAGCGGGAGATCGATGCCGAGCTGGCCCTGACGAGGGGCGCGCTCAGGCAGGCCGAACTCGCGGTCGAACAGGACCGAAAGCGGCTCGATGAGGAGAAAAAGGGCCTGGAAGCGGAGATGGCCAGACGGGTTGCGGAGGAGACGACAAGACTGGGAACCGAGGTGCGAAAGGAACTCGAAGAAAAGGCCGCCCTGGAGATGACCACCCTGAAAGGCCTTCTGGACGACAAGGAGAAAAAGATCACGGCCTTTCGCGAAATGGAGCTGAAACTAAGGAAAGAAAAACATGAGCTGGAGGAGGCGAGAAGGGGCGTCGAACTCGAGGTCGCCCGGCAGATCGACGAGGAGAGGAGGAGGATCCAGGGTGAGACGGAGAAAAGGCTCGCGGAGCAATACCGGCTGAAAGAGGCGGACAAGGACAAGGTCATCGAGGATTTGAAGAAGCAGGCGGAGGAGTTCAGGAGGAAAGCGGAGCAGGGCTCTCAGCAGCTCCAGGGAGAGGTGGCGGAGCTGTCGCTTGAGGAGATGCTCTCGACGTCCTTCCCTATGGACCAGATCGAGGAGGTGCCCAAGGGGATACGGGGCGCCGATGTGATCCATAGGGTCT
>JBEKJU010000264.1:0-5377 GCA_050011095.1 Syntrophorhabdales bacterium | reverse complement strand
GTCCGCCCGCTTCGTTGCGAAAAGGTCATGTACATCCAGTACATTTGGCCTTTCCGCGCCTCGCCGATCGGCCAAAAATCCTTCGCCATCTGACTCATTTATTTCCTTCCGAGCCCTAATCCGCAATCACGGTGAGCGATCCCCCGCAGCGGGCGCAACACCTTCCGCGAAGGCATCGCGAAGGCGACGGTAAACCGGAGACCGACAGCAAGCCATTTCAGGCGGCAGGCGAGGTCCGGAAGGATGCTCGTCTGAGCCGGGCAGAACGTCTGAAAAAATACGCCGATTAATATCGAGTTGCTTGTCCAGGAAGCACCCGCGCCTTTGAGCGCGCCGGCCCGCTTGGCGCGTACCCGCAGCGGGCGGCGGATGATGCGCCGACGCGGGCGGCCGGATAGCTTGCGCGGCCAACGGGCGCCCAAATAAACGGAAGGCCCGGTCTTGCTCGGTTCCGGGCCCCAATAATACAAGTAAAGCTTTCTATTTCTTTTGCCTTAACTCAAAGGCTTTTGCCGCCTTTGCCGCAGCAGCATCCGCGCTCTTCGCCGCTGCATCCGCCCTGTCGGCAGCCGCCTTTGCGTCCGCCGCTGCACCCTGGGCTATCTGGACAGCCTGCTGTGAATTTTTGTCTGCGTCAGCAGCCATTGCCTTCGCATCAGAAGCATCCTTTCGCGCCTGAGCGATATCGGTCGTCATCGCGGCTGACTGGGCCTCCAGCTTGCTCACCCTCTGTTCCAGCGGCACGAACTCTTCTTTCGTGACGTACTTGTTGGTGCAGCACCCGTAAGAGAATAACAAGAGAGCTCCGATCACCAGAAAAACAGCCTTTTTCATGTTTCCCACCTCCTTTACTCCGTCAATTCGAGATAGACACACGCAACACACTACCCGTTCGCACGTAAGAAACGCTTCAGGAACAACAGGTGCCCCTGAGCGCAGAAGCCCGAGTCTCCACATGTCCCTCCCCGGCTCTAGCAACAAGCATTGGGAGATAGATCGAAAGCGTCGTGCCCCGTCCGGGGTCACTCGTAACATTTATTGAGCCCTTGTGTTGCTTTATGATCCCGTAGACAATCGACAGACCGGGACCTGCCACTTTTCCGGGCTCCTTCGTCGTGTAGAAGGGAACGAAGATATTTTCGCGCTCCCTCTCATCTATGCCCGATCCCGTATCCGAAACCGAGATCGTAGCGCATTTCCCCTCATTCCCGTCGCCTCCGAACGCGGGGCGCCTCTCTTTCACGACCCGTGTATGGATCGTGAGCGTCCCCCCACCCGGCATCGCGTCACGGGCATTCGTAGCGAGATTCATCATGACCTGTTCGAGCTGGACAGGATCGGCCAAGACAGTCAGTTCGCTACGGCTCAGGCTCATCCTGAGTTCAATCCTTTCCCCCATGATCCGCCCTATCAGCTTTCCGGTCCTTCTTATGATCTCGTTAACGTCCACCGGTTTGGGGTTGGCCACCTGCTTTCCGTAGAACGCCAGGAGACTCCGTGTAAGAAGGGCCGCCTTCTCTGAGGAGGCGAGTATCTGGTGCACATAGGGCCTTAAAGGGTCCTTTTCATCGAGGCTTACCTGCATATAACTGCCATAGCCTATGATGAGGGTGAGGATGTTGTTGAAGTATTGGGTAAGACTTCCTGTGAGCTTCCCCCCGTTCTCCATCCTCCGTAAGTGACCGGGCATCCGCGTGCCCTCTCTAACACTGCTTTCATCCGTCTGTCGGCCCGTGGGAGAGGCAGCCCTGTCCACAATGCGGCGGTACGCATCGCCGAGTTCCCTCCTGAGCCAATCCCTGTTCTTATTTCCGTTATTTATTAAAACCTTCGCACCTCGTGCGATTTCTTCAGACATCTTTCTTTCCCCATCGTTTCTTCAGTGCCTTCAGGATCGTATAGCAGAGGACACACTCCATGGCCCTCCTTTCCACGGGTTCGACGCGCCCCCGCAAGTGAGTTCCGCGCTTCTCAAACCTGTGCATCTGGATCACGTGCCCCTTCTCACACATCGGTCGCCCTCCCCTGATCGCTCGATACATTCGCCTAGTGCCTGCCGCGTGAAGGCCTCGTGATGCCTGCCTGTTTCGCCCCAAGGTCTCCTTTGGGACAAAAACGATAAAACAGCCGCGTCTCACTCGTCGATCCGACTCACGCCCTCAGACTTTCCGCTTCCAGCCGGGCTTTCCGCTCTTCAACTGCCGCGTCCGCCCGCCCGGCAGACCGCCTCGTACCGTGTTCATTGTTTTCTCGTTCGTACCGTGCCTCTCTTTGAAGCGAGTTTCTTTTAATGCGGTTGGTGTCCATTCATGCTTCGTACCGCATAGGCATGACCATTGGTGGGGTCCTTCGCCTTCCGGCTGTAGTAGAACCCGCCGATCATCTTGCCCAGCACAGCCGTGACCTCCCTGAAATCGCTGTCCGTGTAGCCCAAAAAACGGGGCCTCAGGCTGTGGCCGATCGCCACTGTAGGATCCTCCCTGTCAGGAAGGATCAATATAAAGCGGACGTCGTACAGCAAATGGCTGATGGAAAGGATGGTCAGAAGATCGTCCTCGCTCGCGGCGAGGATAACGGCAACCGGAATGTCATCCATCGGCTTCCGCAGCCTGTCGGAAAAGCCCTCGAAGGTTTTGTATATCTCGAGTTTTTCCTTCGGCACCAGAGTCTGGATCACGTTCTGAAGGCGTTCTCCCGCTTCACCTGTTGAATAAAAGAGCACGTTCATCGTTCTTCTCTTTTCCATTTCCGCCTCTTATACCATCAATTACAAGAAGCATGCCAAAGAAACACGGCCGGGCAGCGCGCCAAATCCCGAAGGCATACCGACAATTCCGCCACCTGTCTCGGAAAACGATCCCCCCATGCTACAGGTCATCCTGTCTTGCAGGACAAGATCGTGTCTCATCCTGGAAGACGACGTCTTGTACAGGGAGACATGCATACATTGCAATCCTTCGTGACGGCCGGCTTTCTCCATGTGTCTATTTCCGCACCCGGCGACAAAAGCCCGGCGTGGCTTGCCGCCATTGCCTGCCGATATCAGCAAAAGTAAAAGTCCGCTTCGTCGCCGACCCCGAGAAAACCTAAAAGGTTCCTCATGCACTCAATATGAGCGGGGCTGGGCATCACCACGCCTCCCTCAGGCGGATCGCCGAGGAGGGTCATCGCAGAGTTGAAAATCGATATGCTCGTGCGGAGGATCCGGTGAAGCTCACGGCTTGGTGCGTACCCTTCAAGCCCTTGCCGCATATCTTTCATATGCCCCACGCCCCGGACCGCAGGCTGCAGGAAATGCGCACCCACCCGGTCCCCCCATGCGGTCCTAAAGCCACCTTCGGCATGTCTAAACATAGTTCCGCGCCTCACTCGAATCAAGAAAGCCTCAACGATTTATCATAAGGAGGGCCGGTACGTGACGGGGGGTTCATTGAGTTTTTATCCCCACGGGAGCGAAGGGGGTATACAGGTCCTTATTCTTCACCCCCTTCCCTATGTCAGCCACTGTCCATGCCGGACGGGAAAATGGCAGCAAACTATCGGCTATTTGCGAGATATTTCAAGGGGTTGGGGCTTCCGGATGAAAGATAGATAGTTTAAGCGCGAAAGGGGACTCAAGGGTCCCACTTTTTCTTCTGGAAGCCCTCCACAACACCCTATTGCTGGACGGTACTCGGAAAGCGCTGTCGAACTTTGGCCGCGATCTGACGATCCGTCATCTTATCAGCTGCTTCAATGCCTACGATGCGCCCGCCAAGACCGTTTTTTTTGAGACGTTCTTCCAGTTCACCCTTTGCCTCACCAGGACCAAATATCAGAATAGATTCTGCGTTGTGAATAGACGCAATCACCGCATCGTAGTAAATGTTGAGATGCCCCGTAAGCGTTCTCTGGAGGCTGTCCTGCGCTGGTACCTGGTGTGGCTCGTAGGGACCCTTGAGAGGGGAATCACCGGAGCGGCGGGGCTGCTTTTCCACTTTCGATATTATCAGTCCCGTCTCTTCCCCTTTGTCCGTAACAATCACGATACTGGCCTTCCTGTGGTCAATCCACAAACCCACTTTCATCGATCTCTCCTTTGCCCATTAAAGTCGTGGTAACGAATCATCCTTTAGTACTGGCTTCCGGATCCGCCACGCGGTCGCAGCCACCACATCGACCACCCACTCCCGCATGGCTCCGATGCAACGAAAAAAAACGGCCAACTCGCCCGAGGGAGCGGCCTGTGTGCTCAGTGGGAATTGGCGGGACGGCCCCGGTCACGGATGCTGAAGAGCCACCATCTCGCGCCCTTTCGTCCTTCGTGGGGTTGCCTGTTGAACTAGATCTTCATGCGACCGTAAGGGATAGTCTCTACCTCGAACCAGTGCTGCGCACGTACAACTCGGGGCTGCCGTGGCTGTACGTTCCGGTTTCCCGCCACTCACGGAGCACGGAGACAACCGTTATGATTTCACCTCGCCAGACGAACTCTCGCTCACAAACCGATGCGCTGCGACCACCACAAATCCCATGCCTTTCCGCGCGACGCATCATGCGCGACTGAGCTGCCTGCCCTTCCCTACCGGCGCTTCTACCCCCATTGTCATTCGCTCACGCGGCGACCGAGAGGCGTTCGATTAATTCGTGGAGCACCTTTTCCCGCCTTTGCAGCGCTTCCCTGAAATCCCGCTTCTCCGTGCGGTGTACCTCAACCTCAAGATGGGCCGTATAGTTGCCGAGGACACTGCGGAGTACCTTCACCTCTTCGTCATTCAACTGTAACTGGATCATGGCGCTCCCCCTTTCCAGATTCTTCACTCTAGTGAAAATATAACCTGAGAATACGGCCTTGCAAGGCTCCCTTGCAACGGATGTTCCATATTTTACCGCTGCTTCTTGCGGTCTTGCAGTTTCTACTGCATCATGAACGGTCCTGGACCATAAATGCTGAGCTCACCTCGGGCCGATTTCGTAACCTTCAAAGACTTTGAGAGTTTTCAAAGTGGAGATTCAAGGAAGCTACGTATGGCGGAGATCCGTCCGGCGAAACGGGCACCGCACTTCGGACGCTGTGCACGGCGGCTGCGGTTTGCTCATTCAGCATCAGCTTCGTCCTCATCTTCTCATACTCCAGGGCTTCTTCTTCGGCCTCCTCCATATGCCCTTGACAAATGACAAGCGTTGTTCAACGTTAGTAATGTGGGCAATAACAAATGACCCTGCTGCAAGCAGCAGGGTATCCAAGACAACGAGCGGAGCGAGTCTTTGATGGGGAGTCTCTGCGGGCTTTGCCCGCAGAGGGGGCGACCGCGGGGTACCCACACAGTGGGTCGCGCGAAGTGGGTGTCCCAATAATTGCCGGCGGAGCGAAGCGGAAAAAGATTCTCCCTGCAGC
>JBEKJU010000263.1:0-5384 GCA_050011095.1 Syntrophorhabdales bacterium | reverse complement strand
TGTCCGCCCGCTTCGTTGCGAAAAGGTCATGTACATCCAGTACATTTGGCCTTTCCGCGCCTCGCCGATCGGCCAAAAATCCTTCGCCATCTGACTCATTTATTTCCTTCCGAGCCCTTAATAAAAACAGGTATCTCCCGAGAAGATATATGAGCGGCGATACTAAGCTCCTTACTGCTACTCGCGCACTACACTAATTGGTTCTTTCCGACGGCTGTGGGCGAAAAGGGGGATGGCAGGACAAAACAGGCTTTGAGACCGAGGTCCCGGAGAAAAGCTGAGCCCTCCCCCGGAGGGAAGGGCAACAAAATGACGGAGGCATTGGCATGAGATTCTTTACGGATTTGAAAATCGGGAGCAGGTTGGCAATCGGATTCGGCATTATTCTGGCATCGATGTGTATCACGGTAATCGCGGGGATGAGCCACCTCAGCGCGATCCGCGGTACAGTCGAGAATATAGTGACGGTAAATAACGCCAAGCTGAAGTTTGTGCATGATATTCGAGACGGCCTCTCGGACATCACCTGTCTGACGGGTCAAATCATCCTCGCCAAAACAGACGCCACGAAAGAAGAGATCAAGAAGGGGGTTGAGCAGAGCAGGGAAAGGTACCTGAAGGGTATCCAGGAGGTCGAGAAGCTGGAGGTCAATGAGGAAGGGAAGCAGCTCCTCCAGGAACTCAAGGAAGCGGCCATGAAAGGCAGGGAAGCCAACACGAGCGTGATAGAGCTGGCCCTGTCGGGCAATATCGAGGAGGCCTCAGGGAAGTTCATGGATGCCGCAAAGGCCGACCAGGGCTACATGGACGCCGCAGACCACCTCATCAAGTATAATGAAGGCCGCACACTCTCCCTCTTCGGCCAGGCAAAGAACCACGTTTCCATGGCGGTCGTCTGGTCCATGATTCTCGGTATCTTCACGCTCGTTGTCGGCATGTGGCTCTCGCGGTCCATTACCCGCAGCATCACGATCCCCGTGCTACGCTCCTCGGCCCATATAGACCTGATGGCAAAAGGCGACTTTTCCATACCCGTTTCCGTGCACGCCATGAACAGGAAGGATGAGCTGGGCATTTTCGCCAGATCGATGGATGCGATGAATTCGAACCTCGGCAGGATACTGAAAGGAATGACAGAGTCCGCAACCAACGTGGCGTCGGCAAGCGAACAGCTGAGCACCTCGGCGGACCGGCTCTCCAAGGGCGCGATGGAACAGGTCGAGAGGGCCACTCAAGCCGCATCGGGCTCGACCGAGATGAACCAGGCCTCTGAAGATATTGCCAGAAATTCAAGCAGAGTGGCCGATTCGGCAAACGAGGCGGTAAAGATCGCGAGAGGAGGCCGCGAGGTCGTCGACAAGGCCATCAAGGAAGTGAACGTCATAGCCGAGACCGTAGAAACGGCCTTGGGATTTGTCAAGGAACTGGGCAGACAATCCGAGAGGATCGGCGATATCGTCACGGCGATCAATGAGATAGCCGATCAGACCAATCTCCTCGCCCTCAACGCCGCCATCGAGGCCGCACGGGCAGGAGAGCACGGGAGAGGCTTTGCGGTAGTCGCCGATGAGGTCAAAAAGCTGGCTGAAAGGACGTCCTCTTCCACAACGGAAATAGGGGACATGATAAATACGATCAGACTGGGCGTAGACAAGACGGTTCAATCCATGGACATGGCGAAAGACAAGGTAGTGTCGGGGGTGGAGTTCTCCTCCCAGGCATCGACGGCCCTGGAGCACATCATAACGAGTATCGACAACCTGTATGGCGGCGTGAACCAGATAGCGACCGCTATCGAGGAAATGAGCACCACGACGGACGAGATCTCAAAGGACATAAATCAGATCTCCCTCGTGACAAAGGAGACCTTTTCTTCGTCGGAAGAGATAGCTGGCGCATCCACAGCCCTTTGCACGCTAGCGCGAAACCTCGAGCAGGATGCCCAGGGCTTCAAGGTTACGTAACCGGACTCACGAGCAGAGCGATCCAACGACGGCTTTTGGGAGCCCCCTACGGGTCTGTTCGACCGGGGGCTCCTTTGCTTCCTTGGGAGTGCGTCTACATCGACCATTGAGGGAGGGCGTCCAGCCTCGATACCGGACCTTATTGGGGCTGATGAAGGATGATAGGGGACATTAAGGCACAACTTCCCACCCACCACCCAGGGCCTTGTAAAGGGCGATGAGATCGGTGACGATGCTGCTTTCGCTCTGCACCAACGCATTTTGGGACGTATAGAGCGAAAGCTGGGCAGTGACCACGTTAAGAAAATTGACCTGACCTTCCGCGAAGAGCTTGAGTGACAGGTCCACGGCCTTGCTGTTGTACGTAACAGCGTCGTTAAGTATCTTGCGGTGTTGTTGCTCCTTGGAAAATGCGATGAGCGCGTTCTCCACGTCCTGGAGCGCGTTGAGAACCGTTTCCTGGTACGTGATAAAGGCCTGATCCCTGAGCGCTTCCTGGACGTGGACATTCGCCACAATGGCGCCCCCCTGAAAAATGGACCACGTGGCCGAGGGGCCGACGAAGTATGAGCGATTGTTTTTTGTCAACAAGGAGCCGAAGAGGTTATGCTGCCAGTCCACTCCGCCGGTAAGGGAGAACGTCGGGAAGAGATCTGCGACGGCAACGCCGATCTGGGCGGTGGCGCTGTGAAGCTGGGCTTCCGCCTCACGAATGTCGGGCCGGCGGCGGAGCAAATCCGATGGTATACCCGCGGGGATCTGAGCGGGTATAGTGGGCAGGTTGCCTGTGGGCGACAGTCGTGCGACCAAATCCGCCGGAGGCCGGGCCAATAGCACGCTCAATGCGTAGATGGATTGTCGCGCTTCCGTTTCCAGGACGGGGATCTGAGACTCGGTCGTCGCGACGTTGCCCTCCGCTTCCGCGACATCGAGGGCGCTGTCGAACCCGACTTTGTCGAGCCTGCGCGTGATGTCCGCGGTATGCTCCTGTGCCTTCAAATTGTTTTGCGCGACCACGATCTGCTGTTGGTAACCGCGCAGCTGGATAAAATCGAGCGCCACTTCCGCGATGAGGGTTACCTGCACGTCCCGGAGGTTTTCAACCGCGACCTGGATGTTCGCATTCGCCGATTCGACCGCACGGCGCACGCCGCCAAATATGTCGAGCTCCCATACCGCATCCAGTCCGGCCTGATAGAGGTTCTCCGAGCCATTCCCCGGCGTGACACCCGCCGTGTGCACTCGCTGGTAAGAGCCGGATGCCGTGACCGACGGAAATAAACCGCCCACGGCCACACCACGCAGCGCGCGGGCCTGCCGCACGCGCGCCTCGGCGAGGGTGAGATCGAGATTCGCTTTCAGCGCCTCATCGACCAGCGCGGTCAACGTCGGGTCATTGAACTGCCGCCACCACCCCGTGAGATCGGCCTGCTGCGCCGTCGCGACGGACGGTTGACCGGTTGCCTCCACGCCGGCCCATGCGCCGGGGAGCGCCGCCGGCTGCGGCGGATGATAATTGGGGCCAACCATGCACCCGGTCATGAGCAACACCACCAAACCGAGTGCCCCGGCCAGGACCGGGCGCCATTGTTCCTTCACTTTCATCATTACCTCATACCGAGTCGCCTTCTTCGCCACATCTTTGTTGTCTCCTCGTCGCTCTCCTCGACGTACAAAAGAGTACGCCTTCGTCGGTTCCTCGTCGCCGCCTCGATGTGCCTTTGAATGCAACTCGGTATCATTCATAGCGAAGCGCGTCAATGGGATCGAGACGCGACCCCCTCCACGCCGGGTAGAAACCGAAAATAACGCCGACACTTGCGGAGACGACCACGGCCGCCACGATCGCCCCCACGGAAGGCGCCGTCGGCCAGTGGAACACCTTGGACACAAGATAGGAGGTACCACGCCCTATCACGATGCCCATGATGCCGCCGAGCAGACAGAGCACGACGGCCTCGATCAGAAACTGCCGCAGGATGTCGTTCGGCTCGGCGCCAACCGCCATGCGGAGGCCGATCTCATGCGTTCGCTCGGTCACCGAGACGAGCATGATGTTCATGATGCCGACGCCGCCCACCACGAGCGAGATCATGGCCACGTACAGGAGCAGTCTGGTTATCAGCTCTGTGGTCGAACTCATTGCCTTCGTAATCTCGGTCATGTCGCGGACGGTGAAATCATTCGGATTGGCGGCGCGGAGGTGGTGTTGTTCCCGCAGCACGGCCGTTATTTGCTGGATGGCGGACGGGACATCCTCCGCTCCCCGGGCCGCGGTGAGGATCTGGTCCACGTTGGTAAACCGGATAGGCTGCGGCAGGTCTGCCTGCTCGTTGCTCGACGGAACCGGGTAGGGGCTCGTGGTGATGTTCGGATAGGCCGTGCTGAGAGAATTGACCTCCGTGAGGTTCGACGTATTGGTGACGCTCTGGTTGCCATTCGAAAGGGAGGTGGCGACCACCCTGTATTTGATCGTCGTCCAGGGCGCGAGGAGGGTATCGTCCTGGTCCTGGCCCATCATGTTAGCCCCCTTTTGCTCCAACACGCCGATGACCTTGAAGGTCACGTTCCGGATGCGGATCTCCTTGCCGATGGGCGATTGTCCGCCGAACAACTCCCTCACGATCGTTTGGCCGACCATACACACCTTGCTCAAGTTGAGGACATCATGGTCGGTGAACGCCTCGCCCTCTTCCATTTCAGTCCAATCGCGCACCCTTAAGAACGACGGGCTGGTTCCATAGATGTAGGTGGGCACCCAGTTGTGGTTGCCGTACACGATCTGCGTGCGGGCGCGTACCAGGGGCGCCACGCTCGCAACAGCGGGACACTCCTTCGTGATCGCCTCCGCGTCCTGCGGCGTCAGGGTCATGAAGCTCCCGATGCCCTGGTTGATGCCGGCGACATTCATGGCCCCCGGTATGACCACCATCGTGTTGGCGCCTATGCTCATCATGGTCTTCTTGATGGCGATGGATGCGCCGTTGCCGATCTCCATCATGGTGATAACCGCGGCAACGCCGATGACAATACCGAGCGTGGTGAGCAGCGTGCGCATGATGTTCCGTCGAAGCGCGCCTGCAGCCGTCTTCAGGATGCCGTACAACCTCATGCCTGATCTCCTCTGCCTTCTATAAGGCCATCCTTGATGCGAATGATCCGCTTGGCGGATTGCGCGAC
Source organism: Syntrophorhabdales bacterium (assembly GCA_050011095.1). Classification (GTDB taxonomy): domain Bacteria; phylum Desulfobacterota; class Syntrophorhabdia; order Syntrophorhabdales; family WCHB1-27; genus JBEKJU01. The sequence goes on along the minus strand of JBEKJU010000263.1, from coordinate 240 downwards.
GTTGGGGTCATGGGTGACGAGGATGATAGTGATGCCCTCGTCCCTGTTGAGCTGCTGGAACATCTGGAGTATTTCCTCGCTCGTGTGCGAGTCGAGGTTGCCGGTCGGCTCGTCGGCCAGGAGTACCTCGGGCTGGTTGATCAGCGACCTGGCGATTGCGACGCGCTGCTGTTCCCCACCGGAGAGTTGGGAAGGCTGATGATCGATCCGGTCGGCCAGGCCGACCTTGCGAAGCAACTC
>JBEKJU010000262.1:0-5391 GCA_050011095.1 Syntrophorhabdales bacterium | reverse complement strand
CGACCCTTTTCCGTCATTCCGGCGGACGCCGGAATCCAGTATTTTCCCTCACTTGCGGACTGCCTGGACCCCGGCTTTCGCCCCCGGATAGAAACACTCCGGGGCAGGCTTGGTGACGACAAAAAGGCGATTTTTTCACACGTTCGAGCCCCCGGGGTACCGTCCGGAGCCCTCATTTGAAGATGAGGAACGCGCTGCCGATGCCTTCGATCATGAATTGAACGGCAACGGAGAGCAGCATGAGACCCATGATCCTCGTCGCGACCCTGGTCCCCGTTTTTCCGAGGTATTTGAACACCTTCCCCGCCCGGCTCAGTATCAGGTAAGAGAGAAAATAAACGGCCGCGATCACCAGCACAAGACCGGCCTTGTTCAAGGGGGTTCCCGCGGTATCGAAGAGGACGATCCCCGTGGTCAGGGCGCCGGGCCCCGTCAACAGGGGGATCGCGAGGGGGAGGATGCTTATCTCGTCCCGTTCGGCATAGTGCTGTTCCTCGTCCGCCGAGGTCTCCGTACTCGTCCTTCTACCGTAGAGCATCTCTATGCTGACGATGGTGAGGAGCATACCGCCGGCAATCCTGAAGGAGTAGAGCTGGACCCCGAGAAGTTTGAAGAAGAAGCTCCCGGTGAGTGTCACGATGAGTAGTGTGGCGCAGCCCACGAGGACTGCCTTTTTCACGATCAGCCTTCTCTCGTCCTCGTCGAATTTCTCAAGGAGCGTCGCCCAGATAGGGGCGTTTCCGACGGCGTTGACGATCACAAAGAGGGATACAAAGGACTTCACGAAGAACGTGAACGTCCCTGAATCAAGGATGACATTGGGCAGGCTCATGGACCTCCTCCTGTTGCGGCACCCGATTGATCTTCCATTCGTTCGTGGAATTCTCCAGGGCTGATACCGAGTCGCTTATCTTCGCCACACCTTATGTTGTGGCATCAAAGCCGCCCGCGGCGGGTAGTGCGCGAAAAGGGTGCCACGAAGTGGGTCGGCGCGCCGAAGAGGCGTGGGTGGATGCCTTTGAACGCAACTCGGTATGGCGCGTCCCGACGAGGGTTGATCGTGCGGCAGCGGACCGGGAACCTAGGCCGAACGTCCTTTTTCGTGCACGAGCCTGACAATCATCTCCGCGCTCGCGGCGAAACCGGTGACGCCGGAGTCGATGGACAAATGGAAATTCCGCGCATCCGTCCAATTGACACCGAGTATGTCTCGCGCAAACCTCACCCGTCTTCGATCCGACTCTTCCACTTTACCCCGGGCCTTCTTCGGGTCTGTGATATTCATGGTGTCCATCACGCGCTTGATCCGGAATTCGAGGCCTGCGTGAATGAAGACGGAGACAACCTCCGGCCGGTCCTTCAGCGCGAGATATCCGCCCCGTCCCATGATAACCGCGGAATAATGGTCGACGATGTCATTCATGATCGTGCGCTCCAGGACGTACAGGTCCTTGTTGTACACGGGTCGTCCCATGGGGACGATATAGGCGTCGGGCACGCCGAGCGATATTGTCCGGAGCAGGTTCTGGATAATGCCCGCCGGGCGTTCCTCCCGGTCCATGAGCAATTCCTCGTCTGTCGCGAGACGTTGCGCGGCCTCGCGGAGGATTTCCCGGTCCACGTACCTGAATCCCAGCTCCTTTGCCACTGCAAGTCCGATGTACGAGCCGCCGCTCCCCATCTGTCTCGAGATCACAACGGCCTGCCGTTTCGCCCGCATGGGTCCCTCCGTTTCTCCTGCCGCATACGCCGCGTCTTCACCTTCCGCTTTTGGTCGCCGGTTTGACGGCGGCCGGCACCGGATAGACATTCTTCAAGACCGGACAGGGTAAGTGCGCCTTCGGCGCTCATCCCCCATTGTCGAATCTTATACCTCGGACCGGCGACGCGCACGGGCATTCCGGACGTGGCAGCCCCTTGCCCCCCGACGATGCCCGGAATTGCCGACGGCAGACCTGTCGGCAGGCCCTTCCGGGCGGCCTTTTGCCGGTTTGCGCCGGGCCCTTCGGGGCAGGAGGTCGAAGATCGGGGAAACCCGCGGCAAGTCAATGAATAACGTGTTTTAGGGCGATTGTGGGACGGGTCCGCCCGCATTGACAAGCGTGACAAATCTGTATACAATGGGATATACATCGGGGACTCGGATCCTGTTTTTTTACGTTGTCCCCCGAGCTTTCCGAGATCCACTTTGATGAATCCCGGCAAAAAGGATATGTGCGAAGGCCTTCCCTCCGGAGGCGCTCTTTCGAGGCAGATCGTAGGCACTGGATTCGGACGACGGGGATGAGAAAGGGAACGAGCGCCGGCCCGGTGAAGTGGGAATTCCCATCCGACCTCGTGTCGGAAGGGCGGTCGCTGGAGGACTTCGAGGACTGTGCAATGCGGTAGGCGGAAGGGTTCGACCCGTCGCGCAGGTTTTTCGGCGCCTTCGGCTCCCCTGCGGGGCTGAGGCGCCTTTATCGGGGTGGGGGCGGGCGTCCGTGGTTAGCAAAAGGCCCCTCATTGGGCATTCGGCGGACGCTCCGGGCAGGGTATCAGGGCATAGCATAAGGGTGGAGGATCATGGCTGACCTGAGAACGATGTTCAATCCCACGACGATGGCGTTGATCGGCGCGAGCGACAAAAAAGGCTCGATCGGCCGGACCATCCTGGAAAACCTGCTCAAGGGGAAGACAGGCAGGGTATTTCCCGTTAACCCCGGCCGCAAGAAGCTTTTGGAGGTCGATACCTGGCCCGATGTCCGGAGCATCCCCGAGCACCTCGACCTCGCGGTCATTGCCACGCCCGCCCCGACGGTCCCGGCCGTCGTCGAGGAGTGCGGCCTGGCAGGCGTGACGAATGTCGTCGTCATATCGTCGGGGTTCAAGGAGATAGGGGAGGAAGGGCGGAAGCTGGAAGGCAGGATAGAGGAGATCAGAAGGCGCTACGACATGCGTCTGCTCGGGCCGAATTGCATGGGTTTCGCGAGGTCCTCTCCAGGGATCAGTGCGACCTTTCTCAAAGGCGATCCCCCTCCCGGAAACATCGCCTTCCTCTCGCAGAGCGGAGCCCTGGGCATTGCGATACTCGACTGGGCGGCCAGGGCGGGTGTCGGCTTCAGTATGTTCGCTTCCCTTGGGTCGATGCTCGATGTGGACTTCGGGGACGTGATCGACTTCCTCGGGAGCGACGAATCCACGAAAAGTATCCTCGTTTACATGGAGGGTATAGGGACCGCGAGAAGGTTCATGAGCGCCGCGCGGGCATACTCGCGCCACAAACCGATCATTGTCCTGAAGCCGGGCAGGTTCGCCGAGAGCGCGAGGGCGGCAAGATCCCACACCGGGGCAATGACAGGCAACGATGAGGTCTATGAAGCGGCCTTCAAAAGGGCCGGGGTAGTCAGGGTGAAGGAGATATCAGAGCTGTTCGCGGCCGCCAAGGTCCTCGATTCGGAAAGACTGCCCCGCGGCCCCCGGCTCGCCATCGTCACCGGGGCCGGAGGACCGGGCGTCATGGCCACCGACGCCCTCATGGAAGAAGGAGGCGTGCTCGCAACGCTTTCCGACAAGAGCATAGAGGAGATAGACGCGGTTCTGCCGCCGTACTGGAGCAAGGGCAACCCCGTGGACGTGGCGGGCGGCACGGATATCGGGAGGTATGTCCTGGCCCTGAACGTCTGCCTCCGGGACCCAGCCGTCGATGCCGTTCTTGTCATCTATGTGCTTCAGGAGACGGCGCCGCCCGCGGAGCTGGCCGAGGCGGTGACGCGGATCGTGAAAGACGAGGCGAAGCCCGTGCTCACCTGCTGGATGGGCGCGGACGAGGTCGAGGAGGCAAGGAGGGTATTCGCGCGGAACAACATCCCGGCCTATGAAACACCTGAAGAGGCGATCAGGACATACCTCACCATGTACCGGTACAAGCGGAACCTCGACGAGCTTTACGAGACGCCCGCGGAGCTGCCGCTCCGGGAAGCGCCCGAAAAGGAGGCGCTCCGGGCGATGATAGGGGCGGTCGTGAAGGAGGGAAGGGTTCTGCTCGACGAGGAGGAGTCAAAGAGGCTACTCGCCGGTTATGGCATTCCCGTGACGCAGCCCGAACGCGCCCTTTCCGCCGAGGCGGCGGTGGTCGCGGCGGAAAGGATCGGATACCCGGTCGTTATCAAGGTTCTCTCGTCCGATATATCCCACAAGAGCGATGTGGGCGGGGTTGCCCTCGGGATCGATTCCCCTGCCGCGCTGAGGGACGCGTACCGATCGCTCGTGCGAACGGTCAGGGATAGGGCACCGGAGGCGGTCATCGAGGGCGTCACGGTCCAGAAAATGATCAGGGAGATCGACTATGAGCTTATCCTGGGGGCGAAAAAGGACAAGGATTTCGGTTCCGTGATCCTTTTCGGCCTTGGGGGAATAACGGCCGAGCTGATGAGGGAGTTTTCCATCGGTCTTCCGCCCCTCAACCAGGTCCTCGCGAAGATGTTGATGCAGGAGACGAGGGCGTATGCCATGCTTCGGGGCTTCAGGGGTAAACCGCCGGCGAATCTTGAAGAACTGGAGGAGATACTGGTGGCCTTCTCCAATCTTATCGTCGATTTTCCCGAAATAGCCGAGGTCGATATCAACCCCCTTGCCGTCGCGAAGGGCAGGCCGTACGCCCTCGATGCGAGGATCGTGATCGATGGCGACTGCGCAACAGACCAGAGGGCGCATTATCCGCACCTCGTAATCAAGCCTTATCCCTCCCGCTACGTCTCTTCATGGAATCTGCCCGATGGGACGGAACTCCTCCTCAGGCCGATAAGACCGGAGGATGAGCCCCTGGAGAGGGAGATGATCGCGTCCCTTTCCGCTGAAACGCTGAGGACCAGATTTTTCGCGCCCGTCAAGGATATTTCGTCCCACGAATGGCTCTCGCTTTTTTGCAACATCGATTACGACAGGCACGCGGCGATCGTGGCGGAGCTGAGGGAAAACGGAAAGAGAAGCATAATCGGCGTCGCCCGGCTGCTCATGGACGCGGATTTCCATTCGGGTGAACTTGCGGTCCTCGTCGTCGACCGGTATCAGGGCATGGGCCTGGGGAAAAAGCTCCTCGAGGTGCTGATCGGCATAGGCCGGGACAACGGCCTAGACAAGATCGAGGGTCAGACACTTACGGAAAACGCGAGAATGATAGCTCTGGCCAGGGGAGTGGGATTCTCCGTGCACTTCCTCTCTGCCGGCACGAGCAGACTCACTCTGAATGTGACGGCAGCCTAGATCGCGGCGCGCCCGAAAGGCACTACCAATTCGCAAAGCTCCCGGAGCCTCCCCTTCATAAAAAGGAAGGAGCGGAGGCGATAAAACCCCCTTTCAGCAGCCTGTGCCCCCCTGCCTTTGCCCCCCTCTCCCACTGGCAATAAGTGCAAG
>JBEKJU010000261.1:0-5473 GCA_050011095.1 Syntrophorhabdales bacterium | reverse complement strand
CAGCTTCATCGGTGTGCCTCCTCATAAGATCCGTATCATTTGGTCGTGACACGTCATTTTATAGGAGGTACGCCCTTTTTTCACTCCTTTTTCAATTCACACAGAAGAGTTTACCCTACCCCTGGCGGGTCATATCATCCACCGTCGGCCCCAGTCCGCCGGAGGTAATGACCACAGGCGTTCGGTCAAGGGCCAGATTGAGCACGGCGGTGATGCGGGCAACGTTGTCGCCGACCGTGGTTTTGTAGTACAGGTCCAGGCCAATGTCCCGCAGCATCCTGGCAAGTTTGGTGGCGTTGGTATCAACAATTTCACCGAGCAGAAGCTCGGTGCCAATCATGACTATTTCGGCATGCATAGGACCTCTCGGGTCTAGGGGTTTCTGGACTGGAACTATAAGATTTAATATAGTCACAGAGGCAAAGTCACTAAGGAAATTGCACGTAATGCAATTCTTTTCTCTTAGCGTGCCGGGATGATGTGCAAATGCCCGTTTTGTCTCACCGGCCGCTCCCCTCAAAGATGGGCGAAGAGGGGCAGCTAGGGCATAACGATTGACCAGGCGTCGAAGAGCGACACGTAGCGGAGAAGGAAGACCTCGCCTTCAACAGTCCTGACTTTGAAATAGCTCACGTCAGGATTCTGGGGCTTGACATCTCCCTCGTACCACCGGTCGACGATTTCCGCCACTTCCCGGCGCCGTTTCTGATAGGTGAATGCGACCGGACGCTCGTTCGCCTTGTAACCGCTGTAGCATTCGACGTCGATCTTCTCGTACGGCATGCTAACCTCTTCGATAGCGCACATCGCGCGTTCCCCGCACGCCGGGCTGCGCGGGGGAGAGAGAGCGATGCGTTCTTCCGGATTGGGCGTGAGGTATCTCTGGGCCACGATCCATAGGTAACCACATCTCTCAGGAACAGGAAATTATTTTGAGAAAGGGTTTAGTCGTGATTAATCTGTACGTCGTTGGGATACGGATGTCCTTTGCCCTTTTCCAAAAGGTCCTTGAGACTCAGCATAAAAACCGCCCATTTTGTGGAGCAGTGAGGGAGGATTCCGGTATCCGTGCGCCAGCCCGAATGGCTGAAATGGACCCAACACTGTTTTTCGTCGGCGCTTAATCCAAAAGCTACTTCGGTCCCAATCCATTCCTCAGGGCCCTCCTTATTTTTCCAGCGAACGAGCTTGCCCGGTTGAAGTTCTACGACTTCAAATTTCTGACAAAAATCTCCGGCCCAGAACTCAAGTACGTCCCCGACCTTTGAGCCTTTGCCGCGGGTATCGGATATCCACCAGCCCGCGAGTTTCTTTATGTCCGTCAGTGCCTGGTAAACGGCTTCCGGTGATGCTTTGATCCCGACTTCGTGATGGATTGCGTATGTATTCATTTCTTGCTTCCTTGATAGCTGTCGATCCATCCCGCCTACGGCTAATGTAACCACGGGAGCCAAGGGGTGCAATCCCAATGAGTAGGGACGATTCGAGTCATTCCCCGAGCCTTCTCAAAGTCGGCACGTGAAGTATTGGACTTGCGATTCGAACCCCCAAAATCATTACTTCAGGAGCAACCCCATACGCTTTTTCGCCGCCGCAGTAGCCTCAGATAAAAGCCACACGGTATCTCGGTCACTCACGAGCCGCCGGCAACAGGTCTCACTGAAACGACGGTCTTCAGGTAATCCGTCTTCCGTTCCTCGATGTCCGAGGGTTTTGCCGGGAATAGCTGGACTTTCACCGGAATGGCCCATAGCTCCGGCTGGCGCATGTCGGGAATGCTCGATTGGAAGAGGAACTTCAGGCCAAAGTAGGCCTCATTGATTTTATAAGCGAGGTAGCCGTGTTTCCTCAGTATTGCGGAGAACTCGGTGAGGACCGCCCGGTTGTCGGTCTGGAAGGACTGACGGAGGAGCCGATAGTCGAGGACCTTCTTCTCGAACGCGAGGAGCTTGAGAACCTCGCGGACATACTTCGGTGTGCAGTAGACGATGCCGTCAAAGGACATCGCGTCCCAGACGGCCCTCCGGTTTTTAATGACGAGTTCGTTGATGTGCGGCAGGGTAATTTCGGCGAACCTCGGTAAATCCAGCCACTCGGCCATGGGCTTTACGGCGAAAGCAGGATCGGCCGAGGTGATCTCGCATTTCCTCGCTCTGGCGTCGGCGTCCATGATGATCTTCGCAACGGTGTCGTCTTTGGAAAGAGTGTGGTGGAGGCTGACTGCGGCAACAACGGTCTCAGTGAAAACTTTGTTTCCATGGGACGCGAGCATCTCTTCCAGTTTGACCTCTCCAACGTATTCGTGGGTATGTTTCCGGCCGGGGGAAGGCCCCCACAGAGATTCGATCTTCCCTATGTCGTGGCCGAGGGCGGCGGTGATGATGGCGGGGAGAAGGAAGTCGTGCCTCTGCCGCAGTTCTTCATCGGCAATGTCAAGGGCAGCCTTCAGGACGTTGTACGTATGGTCGTAGAGGGAGACGCCCCGGAGAATCTGGAGGAAATGCTCATGCCCTTTCAGGTTCCTGTACTCGCAATCCGACATTTTGCCCCGCCAGCCGACCACCGAGGGGACGTCGCCGCCCTCATACAGCATCCTGAGCAGCTCATCGAGGACGTCCATCGAGGCGACCTCAGCGAGGAGGGGCCTGTACGGGGCGATGAGGGCCTCGTAGTCCTCTATCCTACTTGTCGAGTCCAGCGAGGGAGACTCAGCGAGGATACCGGGGAGGGGTGGCTGAACAATGGAGTGGCCAGTTCGGTAGGTTTCAGCGAGGGAAAGATTCAACGAGTAAGTGCCTTCAGCGAGGAGGCTTTCGGTCACCGAGGAACGGCGTCCCGGAGCGGTCCTATCCGAATTCTTCCTCTGGCGAAGGCGTATCCTCTCCTTGACCTTCCGTGCGAGCTTCTTCAGAAAAGGGAGCATCGCCTCCGGCATGTGAAAGTTGTTCTTCGCCGTGTTCGCGACCACGCCCGGCGTCAGCGTCATGTCTCGCTCCAACGCCTTTGTCATCCAGCCCTCGATCTTGGACGTATTGGCACGGGCGAACCCCTCCGTCACGTAGACGGCCGACGCCTTGACGCTTATGTCTTTGAGGAACTTCTCATTTTTCCTTTCTGCCGCCATCCATGCGACGAAGAGGGTCCTTTTCAGTCTTATATCCTTCTCGGCGTTCATCCACGCGGTAAATATGGCAACCTTCCGGTGAGGGTCCGCTCCTTCCATCCAGCGAGGAAAAAGTACCATGCTTTCCTCGAGGGATAGACCCATGAGGCTGCCCAGTATCCTCTCCACCATACCCGTTCCTCTGCCCGCAGTCATCTCTCTTCTCCTTTCCGTCGAAGCGATATGAATTAATGAATTCATATTATGTGCGTAACTTCTGCGTATCCCGGATTCCGGCAACAGAAAGCCCGTGCTCACGCCCGGGTCGATTTCGCTGCTCGGCAAGCCGCCTAATGAAGATATTCCGGACACGCCCGTGATGTTCCTCGGGTTTGTCCCCTCTTATATTACTTTCTTGGCTGAAGCGGAGAGGCGGGCGTTAATCTTCTCGATCTGCTTAGCGGAAAGGATCGCTCTTCCAGAAAAGATCTGCTTAAGGTCTTTCACGGTGACCGCTTTGACCCACCGGAGTCCCTCGACGTCGAGGACGGCCCTGGGATTCGTGAAAACGACGGCGCCGTTGAACCAGAGATCCTTTCCCAGCAACTCTTTCAGCTTTCTGATATTGCGGTGTAGCTGACCGGAGGGATCTCCGAGTTGGCCCTGATAAAGGGTTCCCCTTCGGCCCGCCTTGATCCGCGCCCAAACACCGTTCCGGTGGAGAATGAGGCCTTTATGGTGCTTTACCTCAAGGACGAAAAGGCCGGAGGGGCCGACGAGGATGCAGTCGATGTCGGAGGCCTTCCCGTTGTCGTTCAAGGGGAGGTTGTAATAGGCGGTGTGTTCGTCATTCAACCCAGAGGAGAGAAGATGGGCCCTGAGCGCCTGCTCGCCCCGGATTCCGCACCGGTAGGTCACATAGGCAGGGCCGCGGGTGGCCGCGATGAAAAGGGCGACCACGACGACGATCAGGCCTGACATAAGGATGAAGGCGGTGCCTGTAGAAATTCCGGCGAGTAGAAGGACCAGGGCGATCACGGCCCAGGCAACGCAGGCCACAAGGTTCTTTTTCGCTTTTTTCTGAAGATAGTCAGAAAAGAACACCTCTTTCATGGGTTCCTCCCGGCCATACGTTACGTCCGGCTGTCGGCAAGGTCAACAAAAGCCGGAAAAGTCCATTAAAGTTGTCCGAAAGCTTGACTTTAGCGGCTTAGCTGGCACTTTCCTGCTTTGCCGTCACTTCGCACCGAGTTCGACACCCATACTGAACAAAGCAGGGAGCGAGAGGCACGTAACGATTGAGGTCCATCGATTTTGCACGGCAAAATAGTGGGCGGCACAGAGACTACGAAGCCTCTTTACCAGTTGTGGAATAATCGAGGGACAATAATGGCCCGAAAGCCATCGTGATCAAAGGAGATTCAACACCTGTCGTGCAGAATCGTGCATCACGCCGAGGTTGATGACTATAAATCATAAGTGGCACAACGGTTTTCGAGTCTTGAGATGTGGGTTCGATTCCCATGCATTCACCATAGATATGGAGTCACGCCAAGGACCTGCGAAAACGTGATGCCCTTAGTTGGTTTGCCGTGGAAGCTTTACTACTTCTTGACCTTGATCCATACTTCTCCCTGTCTGCCGTTGGCTTTCTTGCTCTCATCGAAGGCTTTTTCAAGCCTTAGGGTAGCTTGTTTCTTCTCGTCCGGCATTAGATGGGCATACCTCTTGACCATTGCCAACGTCTTATGACCGAGAAGATCGGCGATTGTCAGTAAGCTTTCGCCCTGTAGCGCGAGCCATGAAGCGAATGTATGCCGCAAGGTGTGGAAGGTGATCTTTTGCAGCCTATCGGTAACGCCTTGGTTAAGGCCGACAGCGTCTACCGCCTTCACAAAAGCTTGAGATACTTGTTTAATCTTCTCCTTGTGGCGTTTGTCCTTAAAGACGTACTCTTCATGCGATTCGGGCATCCTTCCTTCGAATATCTCCCTCACGGCATAAGTCATGTTGGCAGTACGAGCTTGGCTGTTCTTCGGGTCTCTAATGTGAATGATACCGTGTTCAAGGTCAATGTCCTTCCCCTTGAGATTCAAGATTTCGCTTGCTCTTAGGCCACAGTGGAGAGAGAGTAGGGCGATTTCATAGGTCGTTTGAGACCTAATCCTGATCTCTGTTAAGAGCATGTCTGCTTGTTCATAGGACAGGAAGCGCTCACGGCTATTCTTGACAGTAGGCATTTTTACTGCGGTAGTGTCAAGCCTTTTGTGTGAGTTTGTAGAGCGGTAAATTGGGCCGTACCTTTCCTACCTTTGTTGTCCTCCAGCTCAGCTCCATTTTCAGTGAGATAAACGCAAGGAGTCGGTAACA
>JBEKJU010000260.1:0-5475 GCA_050011095.1 Syntrophorhabdales bacterium | reverse complement strand
TCAGTATCCAGGCCCCTACCTGCACGTTGTAGCACGCGTCATCGAGGCGCATCCATCTCTCATGACCCAACTCCCTGTACCAGGAGGAGTTTATCTGCATGAGGCCATAATCGAAGGAGTGGTTCTTATTGTAGTTGAGTGCCGCGGGGTTGAAATTGCTTTCGGCTTTTGCGATGGCCCAGAGTAGCTGCGGGGACACTCCGTACTTTGCGCCGGCCTCTTCGAAGCAAAAAGCGCAAACGTGCTGAGAGGCGAAGACCGCGAAGGCGACGGCAAGGAAACACTTTACGGCGGAACGGACGCGGAACCTCCCATGTCTCAGCCATCTCATTGTCAGGGTATTACTTTATCGGACCCGGACCGGCCTATAAGAAGGGCTGTTAGGGCGCTTTTGTCATATAGACTGCCTGACCGAATATGAAGGGCTATGTGGTTTGGCAAGGGGCCTCCGGCAAGGTGATGGACGCCCCTTGCGATATGGCTATTTCTTCTTGGCGGGTTTGGCGGGTACTTTCTTGGCTGCCGTCTTCTCGGGAGCTTTCTTCGGTCCGTTGAGGCCCTTGGTCAGCACGCTGGAGGTAGAGAACTTGACCCCCTTCCGAGCCGGTATCTTGATCTCTACGCCGGTCCGGGGGTTCCTTCCCGTCCTTGCCTTGCGACTGACGACGGTGAATACCCCGAGCCCCGGAAGCGCGACGCGCTCCCCGTTATTTAAGGACGTAGTGATCACTCCGACGAACGCCGAAAAAATCGCGTCCGCCTGTTTCTTGGTGATCTTTCCGGCATCCGCCAACATGGAAATGAATTCAGCCTTGCTCACACCTGCCTCCTTCTCTGGATTTAACTGCGCTTCGCCCGTTTATACGCCATATCCGAAAATCAAGCAAGAGAAAACTGAAAAGAAAGTAATACAAATCATAGGTTTAGTACTTTTATTAGGCTTTCCGAAGATACGCCACTGTCCACGGCTGTCATCGCGTCGATACGTGGCTCTTTAATTTCATCAAAACCATGAGAAAGGAGGAGTGCACCCATGTACGCGGAGATAGAATTGATCGGCCGCCTGACGAGAAAGCCCAACCTTCAGTTTTCTCCGACCGGTATGCCCATATGCAACTTCAGCGTCGCGGTAAACAAGAAGGTCAAGGGCGAGGCGAACGACAGCGTGACGTATTTCGACGTGATCGCCTTCAAGAACAAGGCCGAGCTGTGCGCGGAGTACCTCGACACGGGAAAACTCGTCTTCGTCAAGGGAGACCCGCAGATAAGGAAATGGGAAGACAGAGACGGGAAGAAGCACAGCAAGTTCGAGATAATTCTCCAGAGAATCCAGTTCCTTTCGGCAAAGTCGAACGCTCCCACGCGACCGGCGGATGGAACGGACGATTTTGTCCACGAGCCCGACGAGGACGACATCCCGCTGTAAGGAGGTGACCATGCGAGAAGATATACTCAGAGAGCGGTATTTCCGGAAAGACCCACAGGGAAACGTCATCGAGGACTGGCCCAAGCTCTGCGAGAGGGTATCGGAAGCGATAGCGGCGACTGCCGGGCAAAGGCAGGAGTTCTTCAACGTGATGCACGGTTGCCTTTTCCTTCCGAACACACCGGCCCTCACCAATGCAGGAAGGCCGGACTTCACCATGTCCGCGTGCTTCGTGCTCCCGGTCGAGGATTCCATCGAGGGGATCTTCGATGCGGCGAAACAGGCGGCGCTGGTCCACAAGATGGGCGGAGGCACGGGCTTCAGCTTCTCTCGCCTGCGACCGGCAGGCGACAAGGTAGGGACAACGAACGGCGTGGCAAGCGGACCCTGCTCGTTCATGAAGATCTTCAACACGAGCACGGAGGTGATGAAGCAGGGCGGCACCCGTCGCGGCGCCAACATGGGGATGCTTCGCGTGGACCATCCGGACATCCTCGATTTCATCGCCCTCAAGTCGCGCGATGGCGACTTCGGCAATTTCAATATCTCCATCGCCGTCACCGATGAGTTTATGGACGCGCTGAGGACGGACGGGAATTTCGCCCTCCGGTTCAACGGAGAAGCGAGAAAAACCGTCAGGGCCTGCGAGATATGGGACAAGATCGTGGAGATGGCGTGGCTCAACGGCGAGCCGGGTGTCTTCTTCATCGACAGGGCGAACCGCTCAAACCCCACGCCCCATATCGGCGAATACGAAGCGACGAATCCTTGTGGGGAGCAGATGCTGCTTCCTTACGAGGCGTGCGTGCTGGGGTCCGTGAACCTTGCGAAGATGGTAAGAACCGACAACGAGATCGATTGGGACCTGCTTCGCTCCACGGTAAGGACGGCGGTGGCCTTCCTCGATAACATCATCGACCGGCAGGCCTACCCGCTTCCGGAGGTCGAACGGATGCACAAGGCAAACCGGAAGATCGGCCTGGGCGTCATGGGCTGGGCGGACATGCTGATCCGCCTGGGCATCAGTTACGCATCCGATGCGGCCGTTACCCTCGCGGAAGAGGTGATGTCGTTCATCACGGAAGAGGCTATAAAGATGTCGGTGGAGCTTGCGAAGGAGCACGGCCCGTTTCCCAACTGGGAGGGATCGACATGGGCCAAAGATGTCGCCGTCCGCAACGCGACCCTCACCACGATAGCGCCTACGGGAAGCATTTCGATTATCGCGGGAGTGAGCAGCGGCATAGAGCCCGTTTTCGACTTCAAAACCGAGCAGAAACGGGCGGACCAGACGTTTACGGTCAATCACCCGCTCTATGAGGGATGGAGGAAGGCGAACCCGGGGGCAGAGCTGCCTATCTATTTCATCAGAGCCTCCGATGTCCCGGTCGAGTGGCACATCCGGATGCAGGCGGCGTTTCAGAAGCACACGCACAACGCGATATCGAAGACAGTGATTCTGCCGTCCAACGCAACCAGGGCAGACGTCGAAGGGGCATTCCTCCTTGCGTATGATCTCGGCTGCAAGGGACTCACTGTCTACCGGGACGGGAGCCGCAAGAACCAGGTCATCTCATCACCAGGCAGCACCAAAAGGACCCGCATCGAGCCGGTGGAGCTGCCCAAGGTCAGGGACCAGAAACTCGTCGAGGTTGATACCTCGGAAGGGAGAGTCTTCGTCCACATCACCATGGCGGAGAAAGAACCCCTGGAGGTCTTCATCACGTCGCCGGTCGAATCGAAACACGCGGAGACGTATGAGGCCCTCGCGATGATCATGTCGGATGCCCTGCGCTGCGGCCGTGCCCCCGAGGCACTATTGAAGCACATCCAGAGGGCGAACCTGAAGCACGGTAGCGTCGTATCTCCCACCTATGCGATACTTCGGGCGTTCCGCATGCTCGGCGTCAACGGTTTATCCGACAAATGCGAAGAGTGCGGCGGTGTGGTGGTGCTTCAGGAAGGTTGTCAGATTTGCCTCAGCTGCGGGGCGAGCAAATGTTGATAAGGGACGCGTGCTTTGGTGCTCACTTGCCGGCGACAAAGAAGTGTATAATGGTGAGAGATAACCGCGAAGGAGGAGCATCATGAAGGTCGCTGATCGCGTTGAAGTCAATCCGAAGGTCATGATGGGCAAGCCGGTCATCAGGGGCACCAGGATACCCGTTGAGCTTGTGGTCAGGAAGATAAGCGAAGGGGCCACTATACGTCAATTGCTGAACGCCTACCCGAGGCTCCAGAAGGAAGATGTCAAGGCGGCCCTCAGGTACGCCGCCGATGCCATAGCCCACGAGGAGGTTCTGGCTGTCGGTCTCCCCAAAAGGTCGGCCACGAAATGAGTCCGCCCTTTCTTGCCGATGAGAACTGCGACTTCGGCATCGTCCGGGCCCTCCGGTCCGCCGGCTTCCAGGTAACCGCGGTATCGGAAGTGGCGCCGGGCGCGGACGACAACGTCGTGATCGATCTGGCCAACCGCGAGAAAAGCATTCTGATCACCGAAGATAAGGATTTCGGCCAGCTCGTCTATGCCTCCGGGCATGAGAGCATCGGTGTTCTGCTCGTGCGATATCCATTTATTTCCCGCAAGAAACTCTTCAAGGACATAGTCCAGCTTGTCCGCCAGAGTGGAGATGAGCTTGTTGGGGCCTTCACCGTTCTTCAGCCCGGCCGAGTGCGGATTGGGCGGATGCCGGGCACGTACAAGCCGGATGAGACGCCTTAGCACAGCCCGGCTCGCGGCCGATCCTCCCACCCCATCGTTCGTAAAATAACTACCACCGATTAATCAACCTCAACCCTGCGATTTCCGCCCGACCTGGAGCCAAGCAGACAGACTGCCCTTTACGGCACTCAACAACGGGACTATCCCTTTCAAGGTCGGCAACCGCCCGAAGAGAGATCACTTTCAAAACCCACACGATAAGGAGAAAACTATGGCCAGTGAAGCCACTAACGGCGGGAACACAGAGCTTTCCGAGACCGCGCGGAGATACGACAGGCTGCGGAAGAGCATCCCCTTCATCCGGCCGCCGGACATCCTTGTTGTCACCGCGGGCCTGGCGGCCACGTTTCCTGACGATCTACCCGCGATTCTTACGAAGGTAAAGGAGTTCAATGCGTTCACTCAGGATAACGACCCCTGGCACGAACACGATTTCGGCGCCTTCGAGTACGAGGGCGAGAAGATGTTCTGGAAGATCGACGATTGTCGTGGCAACGAGGGGTATGATCTCGTCCTGACCGTGATGCTCGCCTCTGAATATTGAGGCCGTGAAGGAGAACGTCATGACAAAACGGGAGTTCGAGACCCTCACGGGACAGCAATTGAGTGACGACGATTACGGGATCGTGGAAAAGGTCTACGCCTTCTACCCGGGCATCCCCGACGTCGACGGAAAGAAGGTGACAGTCCAGCTCTACCGGCAATTCGGTTTGACCATCTTCCAGGACATGTACGAGCGGGCCAACAAGATATCCGAAATAGAGAGCGCCATCCAGGAGCAGAAGCGTCAACTGGAATACGTGACCAGGGCGCCTCTCCGCTCCATACTGGCGTAGTGGGAGGCGTCTTATGAAAGGATTCCGGAAACGAGGTTTCGTGCTGGTCGGCGTATACCACGTGGACCGCTGCTATGGCGGCCCCGAGGAGGGAGGCTGGTGGTTCGACGCATGGCAGCACGTGGCATCGAGGCTTATCCCGGAGCCGCGATGGCCGGGCATAAAGGAAGAGCTTCTTGAGGAACACCCTGACGACGGCCGTCCTCTCTACTCCGTCCTTTCGAGGGGCGTGACGGAAGTGGTCCTGGAAAACAGAGTGGGTCAATTCAGGACAAAGGAACGGCCCCACTATGAATGACACGCGCGCCCGGCAGGAGACGGACGACGGCCCGCACTTGCCATAGTCAGTCCGAATGAGTCAAAAGATCGGTTTAAGGTTAATACTGTTCATTTAAGTATCTTGATACGTTTTTCGAAGTCAACCCGCTCGTTGCAGGGGACGGTCCTCGGCCGCAGATGATAGTTGCTCATCTTCCGCTTGACCCCCCGGG
>JBEKJU010000259.1:0-5849 GCA_050011095.1 Syntrophorhabdales bacterium | reverse complement strand
GCGATAGGGCAGTGGGGGACCATTCCCCCGAACATGTTCTTCGCCCCCGGCACATCGCCGCGCTCGACGAGAAGCACCCTCAGCCCCTTTTGGGCCATCCTCAGCGCGGCCGTAGTTCCGGCCGGGCCAGCGCCCACCACAATTGCATCATACGCGTTCATAGATGACCTTCATCCCGATACCGTTTCATACGATCGATCAATTTCGGAAGCACGGCTTGCAGGTCGCCCACGAAGCCGACATCGGACCCGATGGGCCTGTTCAGTCCCACCCGGCCGTAGCAACCCTGATTGTCCGCGATACAATAGCGAAGCTCATCCAGCCTTCCTTCCCTGGCCTTGTTCGCCCGTTACCTCCTTTCTGACATCCGATCGGATAATCCGGCTCTGTTTTGCATAGTGTCTCCTATTTGCCCGGTTGTCGCCCCTGGTCCCGCGCCCTTTGAGAGAGCGCACGGCGTCCGGCGAGCCCTGGGCACGGACCAGGGGCATTGCCACCCCGCTTCACCCATCCCTCACCGCCGGAAACGGAGCAACAAGTGTTCGTTTTTTTACCCCTGTGGTAAACCAATCCTGCGTGCTCAGCGTTATCGTGCCGACAGAAAGGCTCCCTCGCGCAAAGGCCTCGCGCAGTGCCTCCACTTTTCTGAGCGCCTCCGCCGCATCCTCACGCACGTTGCGCTCCCGGCCTGATACGGTGTAGAAGGAAAGGTTGATGACCTCCGCTTCCCCCTTGCGCGCCACCTCGGCGGTATAATTGAGTACCCCATCAATGGCGAAGAGGGCTTCGTCGAGATCAGGCAGCGTCAAGGGCGGGCCGCTCTTCAAGGGGATCTCTGCCCCCACCCTTCCCCTGATCCGGTCGAGGCGCCGCACCACCGAGCCGCAGGGGCAGCGACCGGGCAGAAGCCTTCCAATGTCGCCGGTCCTGTAGCGCACCAGGGGCATTGCCCTTCGCGTCAGGGTAGTGAAGACGACCTCGCCCCACGTCCCGTCCTCCAGGCCCTCGCCCGTCGCCGGATCGACAACCTCCACATAAAGATCGGCGTCGCGCAGGTGATAGCCGGCTCTCGCCTCGCATTCCACCCCGCCCCCAAGTCCCATCTCGGTCATTCCGTAGTGGGAGAAGACCCTGCAGGCCCAGATTTCTTCCAGGGCCTTTATGATGGCGAGGGGCACATAATCGGCAGAGAGGAGCACGCTTTCCACCCACCCTTTCGGTATGGCCGGCAGGGTTTCGCTTCGCGCTACCGTTAGGATCTGGGAGGGGATGCCCACAAGGCACGGGGACGGATATCGCATGATCTCCTCCCTGGCCGCCGCAACGTCGCGTATCGGTCCGTGGATCACGGGCCTCACCCCGATTCTGTCGAGCGCCCTCGCGAGAAGGTCCCCCACGCTGTCAGGCCGCTCACCCGGCAGAAATATGATGACCGTTCTCCCTTCCTCGACCATGGTCGTCATACCGTGGCGGAAGAAATCGATAGTGGCTTCGAGGTCCTCCCCGGTGAAAAAGATGCGCTTCTCCCGGCCGCTGGTCCCCGACGTGTTGAGGGTAACGATTCGTGTCACCTGGTCCTGGGAAACAGCAAGCATCGCCATGCCGGAATTTCTCACGTCTTCGGGAGAGGTAAAGGGGAGGTGGGAAAATGTCGCGTAGTCCATGGCGTGATAGTCGAAGGACCGGGGGAGGAGCTTCCGGTAGAAGGGGCTCTGCTCCTTTGCGGTGAAGACCGCTTCCCGGAGCCTTTCCAACTGATAGGCCCTGAGGAGCGCCCCCGTGAGCGGCCGTGTGAGGCGCTTTTGGATCCACGCATCGAGGGGTGTCATGGTCGTCCTTTATCCCTGCCGCGGTAAAGCCTCTGCCCCATGACGCTCGTCAGGTTGTAGGCGCAAAAGGGGATGAGGCGCCCATCGGGAGAAACGACCGATATGCAGCAGTCGCGGAGGCGCTCGATATCGAGTGTCCACGCATCCTGAAAGGCCATGCAGGAGATGGAAAAGCTGTGGGTAGCGGCCCTTTGGAGAAAGTCGTCTAGATCGACCGGACCGGACCGGGGCAGTACCGACCACGTGGCTGGAGAGGCAGCGGGGATGCTGGAAAAGGCGGCTTGGGCCTCAGGGGTCACCTGTAGGGGGGTTGACCATTGCCGCGCGACCGAGGAAATAGTTCTTTCCAGCCCCCGCCTGCCATCTTCTTTACTGCAGCAAACTCCCCTTGAAGAGGTGAGACACATCAGCCCCCCTCCGGGCATGACCACGAAGCTTCCGTGAAACGAGCAGTGGTCGTTCTCCGTGCCGGGTGGCAGGAAATGCCTCTTCCTGAGAAGGCCGTCCGTCTGCTCCTCCAGGGCCGTCATGACCTCGGGCAGCGTGATCCTTCCTTCTGCGGAGGGATAACGACCGAAATAGCTGACCGGTTGAAAGTGCACACCTTTCACGGCAGTCACCCGGTCCAGGCCGAAACGGACGATAGCGCCGATCTGCCCCGTGTTCACGCCGGGAACGAGGGTGGGCACGAGAACCACCGCGAGTCCTGCCTCGGCGCATCGTTCGATGGCGGCACGCTTCTCTGCCATCAGGGCCCGCCCCCTCAACCTGGAGTAGACGTCGTCACTGATGCCGTCGAATTGGAGAAAGACCGTCGAGAGCCCGGCGTCCCGAAGGACCCGCGCCAGATCCGCCTCCTTCGCGAGCCTTAGACCGTTGGTATTGAGCTGGATGAAGGAAAACCCTTTTTCGCGACCGAGGACGATAATATCAGGGAGATCGTCCCGCAGGGTGGGCTCGCCGCCGGAGAGCTGGATGTTGCACGGGCCGGCCGCAGCCATAATCCGGTCGTACCAGAAGCCGATTGCGTGAAGGTCCGGGTCCGGGTCGGCAGAGGCGCCGGCGTCCGCAAAGCAGACAGGACAGGCCAAATCGCACCTCATGGTAAGTTCGAGAAGCACCGAGCAGGGATGCTGGCGATGGGCGGGACACAAACCGCAGTCGAAGGGGCACCCCCGATCGATCTCGTGGTAGACCACGTCCGGCTGCACGGGACCCTTCGGTCTCGCCCATCCTTCATAGGGAGGGTCGCCCCGCCAGATCGGGACCCTCCAGACCCCGTGCTCCTTACAGGCCTTCACGAGAAAGGCCTCTGCCCCCTCCGTAATGATCTTGCCCTCCACAGGATGAAGACAGAAGGGGCAAAGGCTTCTCGTCTCCCGTTCATGATTCGGCCGGCCGGCGCTCATCGATGTCACCCCACCGAAGTCGCGTCGTGGGCATCGAGGATCGAAAGCACCCTTTCATACGTCTCGACCACAAGATCGAGGCAGGCACGTTTGTCCGGGCTGTGGGCCAGAATCTGATCGCATCGCATTCCTCCGTAAGGGCCCGAAGTCCGCTCCCCGAACCATTGGGTCAGCTCGAAGAGCATTACCGGAAGCTCTTCATGGGCTGTCTCTTCATCGGAGCCCTTTCCGGCCGCGAGCGAGACTATGCAGGCACCGCCTGAAAGGCAGCCGCATACCTCGCCCGAATCGCCTACCCCGTTACAGAGACCCCCCATCGCCCTCACCAGGAAATCGTCCTTCTCGTCCCTGTTTTCAAGGAACATGAGGGCCATTATCTGACTGCAGCAATAGCCACGGCCCCGAAGGGCTATCACGTCCAGGTATCGTTCGTTCATGGGTGCCGTCCGCTCCAATTCTTATCCTCCATGGTCATGTACATCTCTCGCCCGTCTTTTCCGCGATGAGGAGATAGTATCCGGGTCTGTCCGGGACGCAGTGCCCACTGCCCGGTCCAGCCGAAATTAGACAGTCGGTCGGGCTGCAACCCGTGAGGATCAGCTCCGCAGAAAGCCTCTTCAGATCGGCTGTGCGGTCCTCGAAGTGGACGGTTCGGAGGCCGCAGCCGGCCAGCAGGCGGCCCAGGCAGTCGAGCCCCATGACCTCTGCCTCATCAGCCCCGTCGCCGGTCGCCACCCCGGAGGGGTCCGTGACGTAAAGGTCCGAGAGAACCAGGAACCCCTTCGGCTTGAGTACGCGGGCCAATTCCTCAAGGGCACGGGCCGCGGCCGTGTGCGAGAGGACGCACTCGCAGAGAATCCCGTCGAAGGTGGCTCCGGGAAAAGGGAGAGATTCGAGGCTTGCCCGCGCGAGGCGAAGGGAGCTGTCTTGCGCGTGGGCACCGCCGAGGAGAGACTGCGATATGTCCACCCCGCAGACGGCCATCCCATGATCATCCCTCAAGCGCCTGCACGTGGCACCGGTCCCGCAGCCGGCGTCGAGGATGACGCCGCCCTTCTGAAAGCGGCACAGGGCGAGGGCCGCCCGCGTCAGAGCAATGCCTCCAGGACGGAGCCACCCACCGGTTATGGCGCGAAATATTTCCGTATTCTCCATGGTCCACATGGTTCCTCCGATGGCACGGCCTCACTTGTCCTCAAGGACTTTTTCGGCTTCCGCCATCTTGCCCGTCGCCATCTCCTCGGTCACAAGTACAAGGCCACACCGGGGACATTGGAGAAGATCGATCGTGAAGCCGCAGCCCACGTAAGTAACCTGTACCTTTGCCGGCTCAAGCCCGACGGCGCACGTCGCGCAGGTCCATTCATTTTCTCCCTTTCGTTCCGGAGGCGTGCTCATCGCGGATGCCCGCTCACGATTTCCATCCGGTGGCAGTAAGAGTTGTAGACGGTGTAGCCTTCGCGCGTCCCTTCGTACTCCACCCAGTACGTTACCTTATCCGGTCTGAAAGATGCGAGCCAATGGCCGGTTTCTTTGCTGCGGACTTTAGCACCGGTCTTTTCCGCGTGATCGATGACCCTCCGGACGTCTTCCAGGAGAATGCGCCTCTCTTGCATGCGCTCATATGCTTCAGGAGACACACAGAGGACGATCTTCTCCCAGTCTGCCATTTCTCTTTCCCCCTCGTCGAAAACGTGTGAAAGCATCTTCTCTCGCAGTCTTGCGCGCATCTCATGACGCGCCGAGTATCCCGGCCCCGCTCGCCCGGCGGTTTTCCAGACTGCCGGTCCTTCGAAGAGAAGATCGAGGATGTGGACAACCGGTCTGTCCCCCACGGCCAATGCATCGCGGCACATGGCGCAGTAGGTCACCCAGTTGTCCGCCTGGTGTGCCCTTCTCTTCGCCACATCCCGCCCGAGGGCCGGGTTGGCGGAGGACATGAGTCCGCCGTAGCCGCAGCATTCGGTCTTGCGGCCGCCCAGCTCCAGTTCTTCCGGGCTGTAACCCATAAGGCGAAGGAGTCTGCGCACGCTCTCCTGCATGGCCTCCTCCAGGCGCGCGGTACAGGGGTCATGGACGGTGACCGACCCCGCATGCCGGGGATCGTGGGCCGGTGGCAAGCCGATCTCGTCGAGAAGCTCCCAGAGGGAGGCAATCCCCACATCCGGCAGATGCTCCTTGAATATCTTGTAACACGTTGGGCATGCAAGGACCACCCGCGGCATGCCCGCCGCCTCCCACTCCTTCCGCAACGTCCCCAGTTCCTCCAGAAAAAGATCGTCATGGCCCGCCCAGAGCGCGGGTGCGTTGCAACACCTGAGCATCAGACCCACCCCTCCGGATAACCGCTCCCTCAGGTAACCGTAGGCCTGCTCCACCCGTTCCGGAGACGATCCGCCGAGCTGGCACCCCGGGAAGAACATGAAGGTGCTCCGATGGGTGCCTGGCTCGTGTCGGGTCAGGGCGAAGCAATCGCTGTTGTTGAAGGCCATGTCCTCCAAGGCAAAGTCGTGAGCCGAAGGGGGCATCTTATTTCGATCTACAAGGCCCACCCTCCCTTCCATGCAGACTGGCGCCATGGAAAGGTCGTGGGGACAGACCTCTGCGCATA
>JBEKJU010000258.1:0-5562 GCA_050011095.1 Syntrophorhabdales bacterium | reverse complement strand
CACCGTAGGACAGTATGGCAATGAAAGGGTAATCGAGGAGTACGTGCAGAAGCAGGGCAGAACGTATCATCAGATACATCGAGGTCAGCTCACGCTCTTCGATTTTTAATGCCTTTGATACCCCGCTGCTTGCGGCGGGGTAGTTCATTATCGAGGAATTGTTCGGGACGAGTGCGTTCCCGTCGAGCCCCAACGCCTCGCGTGGCCTGGCTTAGCTGCCCCCAGAACCACTCAGTTCGGACAAGCGACGCCAAGTAGGCGGGTCTTGCCTCGCCATCAATGCATCGAAAGGTGCGGTACTCCGGCGAAACGAACCAATCTGCGAGATCGTGAGGGCAAATGGCAACAGCCCCCTCCCATCCTTTCACTTGGCTGAGTACCTACCAAAGCCCCGTCATAAAGCCGATTAAAAGCCTTGTATGCAGTGTCCGATCCTGACACAGGAACTTTTGCGAAAAGCCCGGCTCCAAAACTCTTCACGCCGACCTGTGGATAAGAACCATTAGGCTCGACGCGCACCTGATCCTCATCCAGCTTGACCATGTCGCCCAGCCTGGTTGTAAGCCCCCCTGCAAACTCGGCATGAACACTTATCGTGAAAGCTTCCACCTGTGCGATGGCCTGCTGGCGGAGGCGTCGGGCCTCGGCGATTCTGACGGCCAGTTCCTCACGAGGATTTCCAGGGCGAGAAAGCGGGCTTCCTGCAAACGCACTCGATTCGTGGTGCCCTCGCTGGCCCGTTTGCACAGTTCAACGAAATCAGGCGTTTTGCTTAGCCACCCAAGGAAGGTTGGCTCAATACGACCGGAATCTATGTCGAATACCGGGAAGTCGTTCGTGACAACCGCACCATCAAGGGCCGGTGGTACTATTCCAATCGCACCGTTTCTGGCATCAATCCTGGAGAGTATGAGCTGCCCGGCCCGAGCAGCGAACCTTAGGCTGCTCGAGATCTCCGAACCCGAAACCAGGCCTCGTTGGACCACACCTTTTCCCCATAGTCTAACTGTGACCTCGCGGCATTCTGACCCCGGTTTTATTTCGGCGGTCTCCTGCGAACGTCGCAGCACCTCCCCCAGTTTCACCTTCGGCCACGACTTGCTCACATGTTTCTCCTGTTGATGAGGTTCACGACCACGCGGGTGAGGACGTCCTTCTCTTCCGGTCGGCTTTCGGCAATAAGGAGCGATGTGGAGACGGCAGGTGTCGGCTTCGTTCATTTAGCCTCGCAGGCAGGCGTGTACGCGCACAGTCCACTCTCGCTCGGGTCCAACTCGCATTTTGTTATTCTGCCTTATGCCCCGCCGTTTCACAACAAAAAGGGTCCCGGTAGATCAGAGGAAACTGCACGTGTGCGTCATGAGGAATCATCGGTGCTGTATCGGGTACGGCAAGAGAGGAGAAAGCGCCTTTCGTCCCCCATTGATCCCCATCCCCTGTCGCACCGCCCCACCCCCGATTCACGGCCACTCACCTTCGAGTTCTCTTTCAATGTCCTCGATGCTCGGCAGGCTTGGCTTCAAATCATCGGGTAGTGCCTGGGTGAGCTGGTACTCCGAAACGCCCATTGGTTTATGAATATCACTCAGGGCATATTCGGCAACCAGTTTATCTTTGTTTTTGCAGAGCAGAATACCGATGGTCGGCTGGTCGCCCTCTTTGCGACACTGGCTGTCGACGGCTTTGATATAGAAGTTCAGCTTCCCCGCGTGTTCCGGCTCGAATTCAACGGTCTTCAGCTCAATGACGACATAACAATGGAGCCCCGTGTGATAGAAGAGTAGGTCGATGAAGAACTCCCTTTCTCCGACCTGTATCCGGACCTGCCTTCCGAGATAGGCAAATCCGGCGCCCAACTCCAGCAGGAATTGAGTTACATGTTCGATGAGGCCCTTCTCAAGGTCACGCTCGTCATACTCTCTGGTCATGTTCATGAAGTCAAAGATGTACGGGTCCTTGAGGGTTTGCTTCGCCAGATCGGACAGGGGCTTCGGGAGCGCCACGGAAAAATTGTTCACCGACCTCCCTTCTCGCTGATAGAGGCCACTTTCGATCTGGTGGACAAGCACGCTTCGGCTCCAGTTGTGCATCCGGGTATTCTGCACGTAGTAGAGGGCCTCTCCGACACCCTTGCATTTCGCGATGATTGCGATATTATGTCCCCAGGGGATGGCCGTAATTTGGGCAACAACCTGTTGCCCAAATGCCTCGTCTGATATTTGCGAAACAGCCTGTTTCGCAAATTGAGCCGGCACGATTGCTCTGCTGTAGAACAGATACCACTGACGCACGAGTTCGAGGTTCCTTTTGGAGAATCCCTTCATTTCCGGGAATTCCCTCGTCAGATCCCTGCCGAGCTGAGGGAGGAAACCGTCGCCCCACTTGAAGTTCGTTTGTTTTGCCACGATGTCCGAACCGAGCCCCCAATAGAATCTCAGAAGTTCTGAGTTGACCGACACCGCGGCCTTGATCTGAACGGTACGAATTCTGAGCTTTATCTCCGTCAGCCAGGCTTTGTATTCCTTGTTGATCGCCAGATCAGAGGTCATATGCCCTATTCCCTCCTGGCTCGACCAGTCCCCTTGCCATTAACGGTCTTCCGTTCCAGGACTGTTGACTACAATCTGGCTACAGCCTTCCTTTGGGCCAGCTCGAAGAAGGTCGATTCTTGGAAGGGCGATGCATGCCTTTCCCTCGGCGGATTCATCCGGGGCTTCCTCGGCTTTTCCCTTTGCTATCAGGTCTGGTAAGCTTTTCTCGTTCCCCATGTATGCCTCATTCTACCCCTTGAACACTATGAAAATCAAAAAGAATCCGTCTCGTTCGCGCCTTTGGTTTCGATAATTCTCGTCAAACGACGCAAGTAGCAGACATCGCTTTGCTCGTGGGCAGGCGCCAACGCAGGCGGGTGATAGCGACGACGAACGCCTGGGTAAAGAACAATTCTCAGGATTGTGAGCAGGGGCCGGGCTTGATTGATCGGGGACCGGCATCGAATAACCGGCCTCCGATTATGGCTATGATTGTCGAAGCGCGAAGGATAGAACCTTTACAAGAATGACCATGGCCAGTAGGATAACAGCCAGGTAAATCGTCATTTTCTCCTTGATCTGGATGAGCGCCAGTTGCATCTCCCGCCTCAGGTCCATTATGCGAGTACTCACGTCGTCCACGGAATCCTGAATCTCCCATCGCTGCTCTGTAAGTGATTTCTGCAGCAGATCGATCTTTTCGTCCAGGGCCTTCATTTCCATTCCCCTTCCCTCCTCGACATTCTGCGGCTGGTAACTCATTGACGTCCTTCGCAGCCCCGGCCACGGCGGGCGCCTTTTCTTTCAAAAGGAAGTAAAGCTCCTCGTTGGTCATGTCCTCGTAGTCCATTACAGGCTCCCCTGGATTGCCAGACGGCGACATTTTATGCGCAGCCATCCTTTCTATTTACACTCTAAAGGTAGACATATCAACTTATAAGGAGAATATGCATCATTTGTAAACTTATAGGAGGGTTACAACCCTTGGCGCCCTTTGGTATGTTTTACAGAAAGGAATCACATGGACATCCTGTCGCTGCTTGGCGGAAAGATACAGAGCATCAGAGAGAAGAACGGCATCACCCAGGATCAGTTGGGGGAAAGAGCCGGCATCAACGCCAAGTACGTGAGCGCCATCGAGCGGGGTCAGAAGAACCTCACCATCCTCACGCTGGAGAAGATCGCAAAGGGTCTGGATGTGGAGATCTTCGAGCTTTTGATGCTTCCCGCGGAACTCGAGCCCAAGCAACGGGCGTCGAAGGCCATTGAGTCTCTCCTTAAACATGCAGATGCCAAGACGTTGAATCTCTGCCTCGATTTTCTCAGGAAGGCTTCGTCGTAATCCACTTCGCCCCTACACGCATGGCCCATTACACCATCGGGTACGTGTAGCCGAAGGCCTTCTTCACGGCCTGAGAGGCGCATATTATCAGTTGAAAGGATGATTGACAGACAGGGGTATCTTAAGGCCCCATCTGTTACGGCCGAGTTAAAGGCGTGCTTCGCGGAAGCGCTCCCGGTGAGCGAACCTGGATTTCCGAGTTTGGCCATTTTTCGGGCCATGAACAGGGCATGCGGCTGGTGCAAGCTTTCGGATCGGACTACGACTTTGAAGGGGGACGGTCTTTTCTGGCCAGGCGATTCCGACGAAACATGGGATCCGTTACGGTCTCAACCGGGCTTGCGGCCTTGCTTCCCCTGATGCTCATAATGATGAGGGCGACGGCAAAGACGAGCAGAAGCATACCCCACATGATATAGATCTTTTCCATGTTATTCCCCGCACTGTTCTGACACCTTTGCAAGCGTGTAAGCAAAACCGAAGAGGCATCGCCCGCTGGTGAGTCTCTCCGGTTTTGCAGAGCCAAAGTTGCACGTTATGGATCAAGCCCTCATGGCACCTGGGTGACGAGCGACCGCAGCCCGGTAGGAAGGTTTCTGTAGTCGTTGGGGCTCACCTGCGCCGGGACGATTGGAGTGGGGCCGTAGGTGTGCAGCCAGCCTTGTCCGTCAGGTCCCAACAGGTATTGCAGAAACTTGACTGCATTGGCCTTGTTTGGAGCGTTCCTCAGTACGGTGACTCCCCAGATGACCTTGGTGCCTGAGAACGAAACGAGACCCGTCCCGAACAAATCCGGCACTGCAAGGACCGCTTGCTGATAGAACCAATCTTGCTCCAGATCTCCAAGATTGATCTGGTCGGGGAGATTCACGTAGCGATAGTCCACCGGATTCTTGAGCCATGCCTGGTAAGCGGAGCTTTCGTAGAGAAATTGGAAATCATAGCTCTGGCCCAAGGTGACCGAGGGCGCCCCGTAAGGCGGAGCAACTACGAAGTGAGTCAGAATATTGCCGTAAAGATTGGGCACCTTGTAATAGCTCTGCGCCAAGCGGAATACCATGCGACCCCAGTATCCGCCCGGATCGAGAGAGGGATCGGGGCCGCCAACCGCGATGTTCGACTGGAGGAGCACATTATACCAGCCCGGCACGACGTTGGGTATTGATGCCGGAGAGTCGAACTTATCTGCCGGAGGGCTGAACGCGCCGTCGGCTATCTGGCTATCGCTGAGCCCTTTCGCTACTATGTCACTTTCTATATAGGCCATGACCATTTTGCCTCCGGCAAACTTGATGTTGTAATCCGCGTAACCTGCCGGCTTAAGCAAGTAGTCGATATCCCGGAAATCGGCTGGAGCGACGATGTCCGCAGCCTTACCGCCGGCAGTCACTTGCCGCAGCATGTCGAGGCTATATGCGGAGTTGTCTTGCACCTGGATGCCGGTTTGACACAAGAAATCGGTTTCGAGCGCTTGAAACGCCTTGGTCATGCTTCCGGCATGCCAGACAATAACCTGGGCGCCGGTGGGCGTCACACACTCCTGGGCGGATGCGCCGCTACCCAAGAAAGCGGGTAGGGTAAACTCTTCTGTGTGAATTGAAAAAGGAGTGAAAAAAGGGCGTACCTCCTATAAAATGACGTGTCACGACCAAATGATACGGATCTTATGAGGAGGCACACCGATGAAGC
>JBEKJU010000257.1:0-5570 GCA_050011095.1 Syntrophorhabdales bacterium | reverse complement strand
ATCTCGTCCATTAGTGACCTCCTCTTATGTCCTTGAAGCGTTTTGCCTTGAGGTCGTAACGGGGGAGCGCCCCTTCCTTTTCGACCTTCACCTTGCACGACAGGTTCGTCTTTATCTTGTGTCTCTCACCGAGCCTTGCGGCGACGGCCTCGGCCTTTTCCGCCGGGAGCTTGGGATCAACCTCTATCCTGATGGTGATCTGGTCCATGATGTCCTTTCTGGTCACGACGATCTCGTACTCGACGATCTCGGGGAACTCGGAGCGGACGAGCTGCTCGACGGTCTTCGGGGAGAAGAGGACACCCCTGATCTTCGTTATGTCGTCCACCCTGCCCACGATCTCCATGAGCTTGTTCGATGTCCTGCCGCACTCGCATTCCGACGGCCCCTTGATGGCGACGTCGTTCGTGTTGAAGCGGATCACGGGGAAGGACTTCCTGCCGAGGGGGGTAATCACGATGACGCCCTGCTCGCCCACGGCCACCTCTTTCGAGAGGGTCTCCCTGTCGAGCATCTCGACGACGAAGAACGGCTCGACGATGTGGAGCCCCTGTTGGGCCTCGCACATGCCGGCAAAGCCGCAGGTCTCCGTGCTGCCGATGTGGTCGAACATCTTACAGTTGTACGTCTGCTCGATGCGCTTTCTCGTGGCCTCGGGCAGGGGCTCGCCCGCGCCGAGTATGCGCTCTATGCCGAGGGACTTCGGGTCGATGCCCATCTCCACCGCCTCGTTGGCGATGTTGAGCGTGTAGGTCGGCGTTCCCGCCATGGCATTGGCCTTCAGCTCGATGATCTTGTTGACCCTCCCCTTTGTGTCGAGGGCGCCGCCGGGAACAACCTCGCATCCCAGCTTCTCCGCCGCGTAGTGGGCCTCCCAGAAGGCGACGTAGACGTTATAGCCGAAGGGGAGAAAGAGGCGATGCCTCGGCCTGAAGCCCGCCATGTAAAGGATGTGGCACCACGCCTCGATCCTCCACTGCCAGCTCTCGTAGCTCTCCGGGACATAGACCGGCCTTCCCGTCGTGCCGCTCGTCTGGCGGAACGTCGATACCTCCTCGATGGGCACACCGAGGAGACCCCCGTAGGGGAAGGGCTCAACGTTCTCCTGCCACTTCCGGAGCTCCTCCTTGTACGTGAAGGGGACCTTCTTGATATCGTCGAAGGTCTTGATGTCGCCGGGCTCTATGCCTTTCAGCTTCTCGGCGTAGAGCTTCGAATGGGTTTTCGCGTAGGCGAAGAGGGTCTTGAAGCTCGCGAACTCGGCTTTGTCCAGTTTTTCCCGGGGCAACGTCTCCGTATATTTGTTCCAGTATTCCATAACTCACTCCTGATTCGTTTTTTCGCAGGCAGGTTTTCCTGCCTGCCGGTTTATCCCCTTGTCGGGGGCCAGTACCCGCGAAAACACCCTCCCCTGATGGCATAGCAGGAGGCAACGTTTCATGTGATAAAATGAATCATCATAGAGTGATCCTATAGCATGCGGAGATTTTTGTCAAGAACAAAAACCTCCCCAAAATCTTGCCAAAAACTGAGTGGAATGAACTACCCCGCGGCAAGCCGCGGGGAATGGACCCCAGGAGATTCGAGGGGGCGACGATAGCCAACGGTCGCCTTTTTTCGCCCCCGCCCCTTTCTCTTTATGAGGGGGAGGCCGGGGCACCCGCTTGCGGGTCGGGCTTTGCCGGTCGAGGGGGCGACGATAGCCAACGGTCGCCTTTTTTCGCCCCCGCCCCTTTCTCTTTATGAGGGGGAGGCTCGACCGGCTTTGCCGGTCGAGGGGGCGACGCTAGCCCCTTTAATTGCCCGCGTCCTTGCCCGTATAGCCCACCTCCCTGGAGATCGCGCGCGCCGTCTGGACGACCGCCTTCGTGATCTCTTTCATCTCCCGCGCGTCTACCGACGAGAAAATGAAACCCACGCCGAGGCCGGCGACGACCTTGCCGGTGAAATCGCGGATCGGCGCCGCCACGCCGCCTACGCCCTCGATGACCCTGCCGTCGTCGATGGCGAAGCCCTGTTCCCGCACGCGCCCGAGGAACTCGTCAAGCTCCTTTCTCGTCTCGAAGGACTTCTTCGTGGTTGGCGCAAGGGGATTTTTGTCGATCATCCTGTCGATCTCGTCCTTGGGCAGATAGGCCATCATCACCTGGCCCACCATGCCCCAATAGGGGGGGCGCCGCCTGCCGATGCTCGACATGAAGGTGATCGGCCCGTCCAGGTCCTCCCGCTTGTCTATGTAGAGGAGTTCCCCATTGTCCAGAATGCCGAGAAAGACCGACCTCCGCAGTTTCATCGCCAACTGCGCGAGGAAAGGAGAGGCCGCCTTGCTCAGGGAGAAGGATGAGGCCACGATCGTACCCAGCTCGAACAGCCTGATACCCAGGGAGTATTGTTTGACGTCGTGGTCCTGGTGAAGGAAGCCAAAGTCCACGAGGGTCGAGCACAACCTCGATACCGTAGCCTTGGAAAGGTCCAAAACCTCCGAAAGCTGGGCTAGGGTCATCGATCTTCTCTCGTTCGTGAAGGCCGTCACGATGCGTAGCGCCCGTTCGAGCGACCTGTTATAAAATGCGTCTTTTCTTACGCCCTGCATGTTCTCACACTCTACCGTCGATTCCGTATATGCGCGGCCGAAAGCCGCAAAAAACCGATCGTCAGACGTGCGCGGACGAATTCCGCACACACCGCTGCCGGGTGTTTCCCTGTGATGGGCGTCCTTTGCCGAAGGTCTTCCTCGGCTCGTCGCCGGAGATACCATCTAATGAAATCAGCAACCGTACAATGAACTTATCTACACGGCGGGAGTTTTGTCAAGCAGTATTTCCGCGGGGATTTCCGGGATTACGGCGAGAGGTCGGGTAACACGCGGAAAGCCTTGGGGAAAATGTCTCCCCGAGAGGACGGCCCAAAATCGCCCTTCGAGGATGGGCATGACCGGCCATAGGCGGGCGGCCCTGGTGGAAGGTCTTGTCATCCGATCAGGTGGGGCTGGTTCTCAGGGGGACCTGGTTCTATTGATGGGCAACCGTCGAATGCGTCTGCCCGTCGCCGCGAAGAAGGCGTTGCAAATCGCGGGTATCGTAGGCGGGACCCCCGGCTCGCCCACCCCTGTCGGCAAATCGCTGCTCGGCACGATATGGACGTGCGTCTCCAAGGGGGCCTCGCTCATGCGCGCGACAGGATAGTCGTGGTAGTTCGACTGCTGGATTTGCCCATCAGCCCCTGTGACCTCGCCCATCAAGGCGACGCTCGCTGCAAACACCGCCGCGCCTTCGAACTGGGACCGGACCCGCTCCGGGTAGACCACCCTGCCCGCATCGATTGCGAGGTCGACCCTCGGGATGCGGATATTCCCCTTGTCGTCGACCTCGATATCGACGACCGCGGCCACGTAAGTCAGGAAGCTCCGGTGCGCCGCGAACCCGAGTGCCCGGCCCTTGGAAGTGCTCTTGTTCGCCCAGTCGGACCGGTCTGCCACCATTTCGACCACGCGTCTGAGCCTGCCCGTATCCCACGGGTACTGATCGAAGGGCTTCCCGTAGTTCGGATTTACCGTGCCCTCCGCCTTAAAATCGATGATCCGGGGGGGTCCGAGGACATCGAGGAAATAGTCGACCCGGTCGCGGTTCGCCCGCGCCGCAAGCTCGTCGATGAAGGTCTGGACGCCGAAGGCGTGATAGATATTGGCCACTGAGCGGAGCCAGCCGATGCGGACAGGCGCCTTTGCCGGACCGTTCTCCGCGCGGAGGTCCGGGATGTCGAAGGGCACGTCCACCCACCCCTGGGCCAGATGACCGGGGTCGCCATAGACCGCGTTGACATCGAAGATGGACGTGATGGGCGGGAAGACGGAGCGCTGGAGCCACGCCACGGGCTTGCCGCGCCCGTCGAGGGCCGCCTTGAAATACATGGCCGCCACCGTGTTGTAGTAGTCGAACCTGATATCTTCTTCCCGGCTCCAGACCACCTTTACCGGCCGGCCTACCTTCTTCGAGAGGATGGCCGCTTCAGCCACGTAATCGGGCTTTGACTTCCTTCCAAAGGCCCCACCGAGCAGTGTCACGTGGCAGATGACGTCCTTCTTGTCCACGCGCAACGCCGCCGCGACCGTATCCTGGACCCCCTGCGGGTTCTGGGTCGCCGTCCAGATCACCACCTTGCCGCCCCTGTATTCCGCCACGGCCGCCGGCGGCTCCATGGAGGCATGGGCCAGAAGGGGCACGTAGTACTCGGCATCGAAGACCTCGCCGCCCTGATTGAACTGGGCCTCCACGTCGCCCAGGTGGCGCACCACCTTTTGGGGCTTGCGCGCCGTCTCGAACAACGAGGCCTTGTACGCCTCCGATTCGAAGCGGCTGTTCCCGCCGGGCTCCCAGTCCACCTTGAGGGCCTTGCGGCCCTGGAGGGCCGCCCAGGTGCTGTCGGCGATCACCGCGACACCGCCCAAGGCCTGGAATCCGTAGGGCGGCCTGGCCGCCTCGATCACGACCGTCCCCGAGACGCCCTTTACCCCGCGCGCAGCAATGTCGTCGTACGATTTCAGTCTCCCGCCGATGACGGGCGAGCGCGCGATGGAGGCGTGCACCATCCCCTTCATCCGCGCGTCGATGCCGTATATCGCCCTTCCGTGCACGATATCGTCCAGGTCCACAATGGGCACCCCTTTGCCCACGTAGCGGAACTCGTCGGGCGATTTGAGATGAAGCTCTCCCTTGCCGGGCACGGGCTGCCGGGCCGCGGATGCGGCAAGCTCGCCGTAACCGAGGCTCCGGCCCGTGGCGGCGTGCACCACGCGGTGATCGTTCGCCCGGCATTCGGAAACCGGTACGCCCCACTTGGCTGCGGCCGTGCGCTCCAGCATCAGCCTGGCCGTTGCCCCGGCCCGGCGCAGGGCATCGTAGAAATCACGGATCGATTTCGACCCATCCGTGTTCTGGTCGCCATACCTGGCATCGCCGATAGCCTGCTGGATCCTGACCCGCTTCCAGTCGGCGTCCAGTTCATCGGCCGCCACCATGGGCAATCCGGTGCGTATGCCCGTCCCCATCTCCGAGCGATGGGCAACGATGATCACCATCCCCGTCGTCTCGATTCCGATGTAGACACCTGGATGGAGCGCCGCCGTGGAGACATCTTCCGGAAGAACGGTCTCCCCGGCGAGAGGGACCCGCGCATAGAGGATCAGGGCGCCGGCGGAGAAGAGGGTCTTGAGAAAGCCGCGGCGGCCCATCCGCGTAATCCCGTCCATCCCATTTTTCTCCGTTACGGTTTTCATCGCCGCCTCACACGTAATGTAGGCACGACCTTTTAAGAAGACAAGCGTACGCAGTGACGTGTCCACCCCGCAACTCCCGGTGAATTTTTCCTCATTCAATAAATGACCCTGCTGCTTGCAGCAGGGTATCCAAGACAACGAGCGGAGCGAGTCTTTGAGCAAGGGGGAGTCTTGGGGCACCCGCTTGCGGGTCGTGGCTTTGCCCGCAGAGGGGGCGACCGCGGGGTACCCACACAGTGGGTCGCGCGAAGTGGGTGTCCCAATAATTGCCGGCGGAGCGAAGCGGAAAAAGATT
>JBEKJU010000256.1:0-8583 GCA_050011095.1 Syntrophorhabdales bacterium | reverse complement strand
CCGCAACCCCCGGGGGGTCAAGCGGAAGATGAGCAACTATCATCTGCGGCCGAGGACCGTCCCCTGCAACGAGCGGGTTGACTTCGAAAAACGTATCAAGATACTTAAATGAACAGTATTACAACTAAGACAGTAAGCGCGGGTGAAGTTTTTGATACCAGTCGATTCACCTCTTACCAGTATTTGGTGTGCGGCCTCTGTTTTATGGTTACGTTGCTCGACGGCTTCGATTTGACCATCATCGGTGTGGCATTACCCAAGATTGCAGACTTCCTTCATTCGAAACCCAACGCCCTTGGCCTGGCGCTAACCGCAGGTCTATTCGGACCTGTGATCGGTGCGGTCGTCTTGGGCACGCTTGCGGACCGTTTTGGACGCAAGTGGATGCTCGTCATCTCCGCCGTCATTTTCGGGTCCTTTACCGCGGCGACTGTGACTATTACCACTGTGGAACAGCTGGCGCTTTTCCGCTTCCTCGCGGGGCTCGGGTTAGGCGGGGCAGTGCCGAACGCCCTTGCCTTCGGCTCCGAATACGCACCGACCCGATCGCGTCAAGGAATCGTCACCGCCATGTACACGGGCATGCCTACCGGGTCCATGATGGGCGGGCTTTCGGCCGCATGGCTAATCCCCCATTTCGGCTGGCAGTCACTCTTTGCCGTCGGCGGCGGTATATCGGTCTTAATCGGCCTGGCGGTGGCGGCGCTTCTCCCTGAGTCGCTGGAATTCCTGATCAAGCGGGGTAGAGACAAGGTCCGCATCCGCAAGATCGTCTCCAGGATTTCGCCGGCCCTATGTAAAAATGAACAAGTTCAGTTCATCTCAGGTGGGAAGAAGCTCCCCGGTGTGCCCATCAAGCACCTTTTTACGGACGGGCGAGCCCTCACCACCATCCTTTTGTGGTTCATTTGCGGCGGCGCCATCTACATTGTCTGGATGCTGAACATGTGGCAGCCTACCCTGCTGCGGAGGAGCGGCGCCACGGTCCAGCAATATAGCCTTGCCTATGCGAGCCTCTATTTCGGAGGTGTCGTTTCATCAATTTTTGTCGGTCGGTTGATGGACAAGTTCAACCCCCTCCGGGTATTGCAAATCGGCTTTATTCTCGCCTTTATCGCCCTGTCGGCTTTCGGCCTGATCGCCGGCAGCGGCTCACCTCTGGCCATCGCCGCCATTTCCCTTGTCTGCGGACTTTTCGTACACGGCAGTCAGACGGGCACGTTGGCGGCTGCTACCGTTGCCTATCCTCCTGCCATCAGGGGCACGGGGATCGGCTGGGCCTACGCCGTCGCCAAGGTCTTCGCCATGGC
The DNA here is from genome assembly GCA_050011095.1 of Syntrophorhabdales bacterium. Lineage (GTDB taxonomy): Bacteria > Desulfobacterota > Syntrophorhabdia > Syntrophorhabdales > WCHB1-27 > JBEKJU01. The sequence continues at coordinate 7,273 of JBEKJU010000256.1, read as the reverse complement.
CGCGCCGGCTGTGGGAGGTTTTCTCCTCAGCCGGAACTGGGGCGTGAGCAGTATCTGCAGCAGCCAGGCCGTGGTCGGGATCTTTGTCGCAGCCCTTCTCGTAGTCTTGCACAGCCGCCTCCGCGGAGCCACCGCGCGGACCGGCAAGGCTGCCGCAGGGGATTCGAGGGTGCTCCCGGCCGGTGAATAGTCCGGCCTGGGGTAGCCCAAGAACTGCCGTTGTTCCATCGGGGGGTTCGATGATCAAACAATCATTGGCGAGATCGTGAACCTTGGCGGGAAGAACCCTCAAGAACGTGGTGGGCTACGACCTCCGGATAGACGAGATGATGCGTCTAGGCCCCCCGAAGGACACCGACACCGTTTTGCTCTTCGAATGCGACGGCATAGAAGAGGCGGTAAGTAATACCGAGTTGCATTCAAAGGCGCCACCCTCGCCTTCAGCGGCGTACCCGGGCGGCTATCATGCGCCGATGAAGGCGAGGGGCACCCACGGAGTGGGTCGATTGGTACGTCGAGGAGCGCTTTGATGCTATAACAAAGAGGCGGGGAAGATAAGCGACCTGGCATAAGAAGACGGGGAAGATCGTCGAGGTCGCGAAGAAATACGGCGCGAAGGATGTCAAGGCCGCAAGAGACGCGGACGAGGCGAACAAATACCGGTTCGCCCGCAAGGCGGGCTTCGCCGTTACTGACAGGCCACTGCATGGCCGGGAAGGGCCGGAATCTTCGCGGACACTTTACAGAAAGAACCGAACGGGGCCGCCCCCGTCGATCTCTTGCCGTGCAATATCAGCAACCCCTTGTTCGCGGATGCCGTTCCTGATACGCTCGACGGACTCATGGGTATTATATGACGGCGATCACGCCGAAATCAGCATCCACCCATAGGGTCTCGCCATCCCGTACAGTCTCCATCAGTCCCTTGACCCCCACCACCGCCGGGACCCCGAACTGCCTGGCGTAGTCCAGGACCGTCGCCAATGCGCCGCCCAGCTCCGTGACAAGTCCGCCGAGCCTGGGAATGAACGGGATGAGATCGTAAAACAGCGTTTCGCATACCGCGATCACGCCGTCTTCCAGCCTATCCAGGTCCTCCGGGCCTGCCAGCACCAGACAGCGGCCCCGCGCCTCTCCTGACGATGCCGCCACCCCCCTTAACTGGCGGGAGGCAGTCCGTCCCTTCTCGGCGGGTTTTGCATCGGGTACCCGGCTTTCGGATTTCTGGACAGTTGACAGACACATTATGTTGACCTCCTTGCTCTCGACCTTTTACCTGTATACAACACCTGTATACAACAATTATAACCCGAGGACAACAGGAAATCAAGATAATTAGGCAGATAATCTTTACTTCCAACCGGGGACGCGGGGCGAGGCCCGCGTGCTAACCGGCTGTTATGCCTGGGACTGGTCGTCTCCCGCACACACCTTTCAGCGATGCCCACTTGTGGCGCGATGGGCCTATCGGGCGCACTCGCCCGGGTCGCCCTTCACCTTTTCGAGCGCATGGGGAAGGGCCGCCTCGATGAAGGAGAGACATTCCGCGGCGGCCTTCGGGCTGCCGGGCAGGTTGATGATGATAGATTGGCGCCTGATGCCGCATACCGCGCGCGATATCAAGGCGAAAGGCGTGATTCGAAAGCTCTCCATCCTCATGGCCTCCGAGAAGCCGGGCAGGTCCTTCTCTATCACCTGTCGGGTCGCCTCGGGCGTCACGTCCCGCGGACCGACGCCCGTCCCCCCGGTCGTGACGACGAGGTCGACGCCCTTCTCATCGATTTCGGCCCTCATGGTCGCGGCAATGACATCGGCCTCATCGGGTACGATGAGCACCTCCCTCACGTCGTATGTCTTTTCGAGCATCTTTCGGATACCGGGGCCGCTCGTATCCTCCCTCAGCCCCGCGGACCCCTTGTCGCTGATCGTGATGACAACCGCCCTGTATCTCACGGCACTACCTCTATCTCGTCTCCCACCCCGACCTCGCCGCCTTCCACCACCTCGGTGAATATGCCCTCTTTCGGCATCACGCAGTCACCCACCTGATAGAAGATGGCGCACCTCGTGTGGCACTCCTTTCCTATCTGGGTGACCTTCATCGTCACCGCGCCGCCAATCCGGAGCGTGGTCCCGATGGGCAGGGTGGGAAGCTCTATGCCTTCCGTGGTCAGATTCTCGGCAAAATCACCGGGCTTCACGTCGAGCCCCATCTTCCTTATCTTCTCTATGCTTTCCGCGGCAAGAAGGCTCACCTGCCGGTGCCAGGGGCCGGCGTGGGCGTCCTTTTCGAGGCCGTGGCCCTCAAGGAGGATACACCGGTCGATGTTGTGTTTCTTCTCGCCCTTGTTGTCGCTCACGTTGACGGAAATCACCTTTCCCTTCATCTTCTCCCCTCCATGCATCAAAGACCGAACCGCGCCGGTAAACATGGAACGATCTTGCCCACTGCGATCACGGTCAAGGGCTCCTTCTTGTGAACACGCCGCTCTTGCCCCCGCTCTTCTCAATCAGATAGAACGGTCCCAGCTCAATCGACTTGTCGATGGCCTTGCACATGTCGTAGACCGTGAGGGCGCACATCATGACACACGTCATGGCCTCCATCTCGACGCCTGTCGTCCCCTTCACCTTCACGGTGGAGGTGATCTCGATCACGGCCTCATCGTCCTTGAAGGTGTAGCCCACATCGACATAGGTGATGGGCAGGGGGTGGCAGAGCGGTATGAGGTCGGGCGTCCTCTTCGCGGCCATGATGCCCGCGACCTTCGCCACGGTGAAGACATCCCCTTTTGGCCCCTGGCCCCGGCGCACCACCCCATAGGCCTCCTTTGACATGCGCACGGATCCGAAGGCGCGCGCCTCGCGGGCGGTCTCGCGCTTCTCGCTCACATCGACCATCCTTGCCTTGCCATCTGCGTCCACGTGGCTCAGTTCCATGTCACCCATACCTTGTGTTCTATCCCCCTATCGTCCTCATGCTCCTCTGACAGCAATTATTGGGGACACCCACTCCGTGGGTACCCGGTCGCCCCCTCCGCGGGCAAAGCCCGTGGAGCCTCCCCTTCATAAAAAGGAAGGACCGGAGGCGTAATGTGCACGATCACGGCCATCTATCCCCCTATCGTCCTCATGCTCCTCTGACACATGCGGATCGATCCCGCCTCCTGTTTTCTCTCCGGCTTGGCCTTGACCGCGTCTTTTATGAATTCCGCCACCTCTGCATCATCCGCGCCGCCGCGCAGGAGGGCCTTCACATCGTGCTCCGCCTCCGAAAAGAGGCAGGGTTTGATCTTTCCGTCGGGCGTCAGCCTGATCCTGTTACATCGATGACAGATATGGGAGGACATGGGGCTGATGAAGCCCACCTGGCCGGCGCTGCCGTTCAAGTGAAACATCTCGGCCGGCCCCCTGTCGTCGTTGCCCGGTTTGAGCTCGTGCACCCGGCGTATCGCGTCTTCCAGAAAGTCGGACCTGACCATTTTCGACCCATCCCACAGGGCCTTCTCTCCGAAGGGCATGAACTCTATGAAACGCACCTGGATCTCCCATTCCCTTGCGAAATCGGCGAAATCGAGCACCTCGTCATCATTGAAGCCCTTGATGATCACCGTATTGATCTTCACGGGGTCGAGGCCCGCCTCCTTCGCCCGCCGCACGCTCCTTATCACCCTGTCGAAGACATCGAACCCGGTGATATGGGCGAACCGTTCGGGTTTCAGCGAGTCGAGGCTGATATTGACGCGCCTGAGCCCCGCGTCCTTAAGCCTCTCCACCTCGTCGGCCAGATCGACCCCGTTCGTGGTGAGGCCGATATCGTCTATGCTGTCGATGGCGCTGATCTGTCCGATCAGGAAGGCGAGGCCCTTTCTGCTAAGGGGCTCACCTCCGGTAAGTCTGATCTTGGTCACGCCCAGGGCGGCGGCGATCCGGGCGAACCTGATGATCTCCTCGTAGCGAAGGATCTCCTGATGGGGGATGAAGGAAAAGCTGCCCTCCGTGCAGTACCTGCACCTGAGATTGCACCTGTCGGTGATCGATATCCTCAGATAGTTGATGATAGCCTCGATGCGAATTCAGGCGACGCGAGAAGTTCCATGAGAAGCGCGAACCTCGCATCACCCGCGAATTCCTCTGTGACGATGAGGTCGTACTCCTCCTCCATGAGAGGGATAAAATCGAGAGAGAATATCCGGGAAACCGCGTGAATGGCAAGGCCCGTATCCGCGATCCCCTCCTTCACGAGGAGCGCCACCGCCGTGTGGGTCGACTCCTCCCGGTCATATCCCCGAATCTCGCGCGCCTCGATCCCCCTCTCCTTAAGCATCATGTCAAGCAGTATCCGCGTGCCCGAGCCGAGCTGCCGGTTGACGAAACGCACGTCGGGCCGGGCGAGATCGGCCACGCCCCGTATGCCCTTGGGGTTCCCTTTCGCCACGAGCAATCCCTGTATCCTCTTCGTGATATGGACGAGACGAACCTTCCTTTCCGCCAGATACCGCCTGATCGCAGGTATATTATACACCTTTTCCCGCTCGTCCAGTATGTGGGTCGTCACGAGGTCGATGATCCCCTTTTGCATCGCGATGATGCCGGAGAGGCTCCCCACGTGGGCCGAAACGAGGTCGATCGCGGGCCGGCGGGTCTTGATCATATCCCGGAGCACGTCGAGCGAGAGGTCGTGGCTTCCGACTATGTTGATCCTGTCGGCCAGCTCGCCTTCCGGCCGGAGGAGGGCCGCCCTGAGCGACGAGCCCTCATGGTACCCCTCCACGGCCGCGGGTATCGTGACAAGGCCGTCGGCCCGGGAAAGGGACGAGAAGACCCCGGCGCCCCGCGGCAGAGGATAGGCGTAGTAGGTCTCGTCCTTTGCCACGAGCCTCACCCGCAGCACCTCCTCGACGCCGATCCGCGAAGGGAGCTTGTAGGGGATGACGCACGGCACGGTCGCCTCCGGGCTGTGGGAGCTGACGAGCCGCTCGTACACGGCCCCGAGAAAGGTCCTGAAGCTTATCACGGCCGAGACGGGGTAACCCGGTATGCCGAAGACGGGCTTGCCCTCGATGAGGCCGAATATCGTCGGCTTGCCGGGCATCATGGCGACGCCGTGGAACAGGACCTCGCCGAATTCCCTGATCACTACCTCCGTGAAATCCTCCGTGCCGGCGCTTGAGCCCGCGTTGATGACGAGCACGTCGTGGCCGGGGATATGCCCCCTGAGGACGGCCCTGAGGTCGTCGTTGTTCCGGGCTATCTCCGCCTTCGTCACTTCATACCCCATCTCCCGTCCGAGGGCCATGAGCGTATAGGAGTTGAAATCGATCAGCTTCGTGGCGGGGACCGGGAAGCCGCCCTCCCCGTAGATGTCGATAAGCTCGTGACCGGTCGGGACGATGAGGAGCCTCGGCCTCCTGCGGACCCGGACCTCCCTGACGCCTCCGGCGAGCAGAAGACCCACGTCGAGGATGCCGAACCTGTAGTTGACGGGGAAGAGCATATCGCCCTCGATCACGTCCTCCCCCGTGAGCCTCACGTTCTGCCAGAGCGAGGCGGGCTTCCTGATGACGATCCGGCCCTCCTTCCCTTCGACGTCTTCGACCATGATGACCGCGTTCATGGCGGCGGGCAGGGGATCGCCCGTGTTGACGAGCACCGCGCCCTTCCCCTCGATGAGCCCGACGGGGCTCGTCACGTCAGCGTCGAGGGTCTCCTCGAAGGAGACCGCGTAGCCGTCCATGGCCGCCGACGTGAAGGGCGGGTTGGAGCGGGCCGCGACGACCGGCCCCGACGTCACCCTGCCGGGACACGCGGGCACGGGCACAAGCTCGTCCGCCTGAAGGGGCCGGGTCACGGCGAGCACCTTCCTTAAGGCCTCTTCCTTGCTTACCGTGGTGAGATACCTCTTAGCCAAGGGGCAGCACCTCCACCTGGTCGCCTGACTCCAACCCTTCGGTCCCCGTCGGGATCACCACGTAGCCGTCCGCCCGGGAGAGGGTCGAGATGACGGCCGATTTCGCGAAGATGGGCGTGACACGCGCCGCTTGAGCATCTCCCTCGACGCGCACCCTCACGTACTCCTCGATGCCGTAGGACGACGGGACATTCGTCGTGAGCGTGCCGGTCACGGCCCAGTCGGCGGGCGGGCGCCTCTCGCCTTTCATGCGCCGGACGAGGGGCAGCACGAACCGGAGACCGACCAGGGCGCACGAGACCGGGTGGCCGGGAAGGCCGAATACGGGTTTTTCCCCAAGGGAGGCGAAGATCGTCGGCTTGCCGGGCTTTATATTGAGGCCGTGGAAAAGGATCGTCCCGCCGAGCTTGCCGATGGCCGCCGTCATGAAATCGCTCATGCCCTTCGAGCTGCCGCCCGAGAGCAGGATGAGGTCGCACCCCTGAAGGTCGGAAAGTTTCTCCACTATGGCGTCGACCGAGTCCGCGGCGATGCCCGCGAACCTGACGACACAACCCTGCCTGCCGACGAGGGCGCTCACGGTGTAGGCGTTGATATCCCTGACCTTACCCGGCGGGGGCATATGGTCCGCCGGCACGATCTCGTCGCCCGATGAGATGAGCCCGACCAAGGGTCTTTGGTAGACGGGGACGCGGGTGATGCCGAGCGCCGCGAGAACGCCCAGGTCAAAAGGGGAGAGCGTCCTTCCCTCTTCGAGCACGACCTGTCCTTCCCCCACGTCTTCGCCCCTGTTGCAGATATTCTCTCCGCGGGTGATGGCGCGCGTGATCTCGATCGCGTCACCGGCCCTCCTTGCGTGCTCCAGCATGACGACGCCATCCGCGCCCTCGGGTATCATGGCCCCCGTGGCCACGTAGACCGATTGCCCGTCACGCACCGCCTTGTCCGTAGCCACGCCGACGGGCACCTCTCCCGCGACGAGGAGGAAGGCGGGCGCGCCTTCCCTGGCCCCGTACGTCTCCTTGACCTTTACCGCATAGCCGTCGACGAGGGAGCGCGCGAAAGCAGGCACATCTTCCCGGGCAATGATATCCGCTGCGAGCACCCTCGACAGGGCGTGCTCAAGGGCGACGTCCTCCGCCTTTGGGGGCTTGAGGGGAAAGGAGGCAATGAGCCTGAGGGCTTCAACTGGAGTGATCGATGTCAGGAATTCCACGGAAAAACATCACCGCACAGCCGTAGTCATAACCCCCGGCAGAGCCGGGGGCTTGCCGTTTGCTGGCCCCTCGAAGGGGCCTGATCGCAAACGGAGAAAAACCGTCCTTTGCCGTCATTCCCGCGAACGCGGGAATCCAGTGTTTT
>JBEKJU010000255.1:0-5584 GCA_050011095.1 Syntrophorhabdales bacterium | reverse complement strand
CGCCAACCACTGGGTGCATACGGACCATGACCAGCTCTATACCGCTTCCGGCGGCATCTCCTATAAGTGGATGGAAACGGTATGGAGCATCGATGCCACCTTCGGGACCGGCTTGCGGAGCGGGTTCGCCAATACGGACCACGTGCCGAGCAACACCTCGGTCAACCTGGGGGCGAGGCGCGGCTTCGTCCTGGGGCCGCTGGGAGCCATGGAGGCGCGCCTGGCCGTGATCAACGTGCTGGACAAGATCGAGCCGATCAGGAGCGGGACCGGCATCGGCATATTCGCGCCCCAATACGGACCGCGGATAGGGTTTTTTGGGGGCATCAGCAAGCTATTCTAGCGGAGGAGTCGTTCCCCCGCAATCATTCATGAAAGGGAGCACAATGAAAGACATACACCTTGCTCTGGAAGCCTTGAAATTCGGCGGCATAATGGTCTACCCCCTCGTGCTGCTCGCGGTCCTCGCCGTCGTGATCGTGCTCGACAAGGCCTTCGTCTACTGGCGTTTCATGCATCTTCCGCGGCCTTTGCTCGAACGTGTCGAGACCCACGATTTTTCCTGGCCCGATTTGGAAGGAGAGTTGGCGGGCCTCGACGGGCGGAACTATTTCATGCAGTTCATCCGGATAGTCATGGAGAACCGCAAAAAACCGGTCTGGTGGATAGAGCTGCTCGCGGACAATGAAGCTCAGTTGATAGAAAAGGCATTGAGCCGCGGCTTATGGGTGCTCGAGACGATCGTCACGGCCGCTCCGCTTTTGGGCCTCCTCGGCACGATCACCGGGATGATGCACGCCTTCAATCTGATCGGCACAAACGGCCTCGTTGATCCCACCGGCGTGACAGGCGGCGTAGCACAGGCGCTCATCGCCACGGCCCTCGGTCTCTTCATCGCCGTCATCGCCCTGTTCGCACACAATTTCTTCTCGCGCAGACAGGCTCAACTGCTTGACGAAATGGAGCGGCTGGGCACACGCCTCGTGGGTAATATCCGTATGGCCGGCATCGAGGAGAACAATCATGAAATTTCGTAAAGCCCGCCAGCATAAGCGCGGCCGCATCGAGATCATCCCGATGATCGACGTGATGTTCTTTCTCCTTGTGACGTTCATGCTCGCGTCGCTGGCCATGCAGAATCTGCACTCCCTAAAGGTCGACCTGCCCCAGGGAAGGGCCTCGGAGATGCGGCCCAATACCCCTGTGACGCTGACCGTCACGAGGGACAACCATATTTTTTTGGATCAGACGCCGGTCACCCTCGAAAAACTTGCCTCGACCCTCAAGCCGATGCTCAGGCGAGAGGATTCCAGCGTTATCGTCGCTGCAGACTCATCGGCGCTCAACGGCATAACCGTCCAGGCGATGTTACAAGCCCGAGCAGCGGGAGCGCAGCATTTCCTTATAGCAGTGAAACATGTTAACTGAACCCGTTCGAGAAAGCCGTTGGAGCATTGACAGCCCCTGGAGCCGCCTTCCCTGGACGTTGCCGACTGCCCTGCTCATTTCGGCAACGGTCCTGTGGGCTCTCGCATATTTCATGGAGAGGCCTGCCCCGGAACAGATGGCGTCGGCCCCGATCGATGCCCGCTTCATCGAACAACAGGTGCCGGAGCCGCCGCAGAACATTCCGCCCGCAGTTGCGCCCAAACCAAGACCGCTGCCCCCGAGGCCGCTACCGAAGAAAGAGCGCGTCGAACGCGCGCAGCCCGTCCAAAAGGCGGAAGTGCCACCGAGCGCTCCCGTCGCGCTGCCCGCCGCGCCGAGCGAAGAGCGGACCGATGCCGGGATAAATCAGGCCGGGACTATCAGCGGTCGGGCATCGTCAGGCGGCGCAAGGGGCGCGTCCGGGCCCGCATTCGGGGGAAATGGCAACCAGGGAGGATCGGGCGGCAGAAAGGGCAACGGGGGCAGCATGTATGCAAACAGCGGGGCCATGGCGATCATCCGGCCGATGCCGCAAATTCCCGATGACCTTCGGGAGGAAGCGTTCAGCTCCATCGCGCTTGCACGCTTTCATGTCGCCGCCGATGGGAGCGCCGAGGTTGAGCTCGCCCGGCCGACGCCCAATCCGCGTCTTAATCGCATTCTCCTCGATAGCCTCAAGAAATGGCGGTTTATGCCGGCGATAAGGGACGGTAAGCCCGTGGCTACAACAGAAGAGATCGTTGTTAAGATGGAGGTCAAATGATCCCCTCTATCTGAGGCGCACACGGGTCGTTTGATCTTTTGGAATCCTTCATGAAAACGAAAAAGCCAACGTATGTCGCCTCTATACCACTTGCCCGGAACTCACTTTTTATGGCAGAGTGATGCAAAGAATAAGTGAACGGGGAATCATCACGAATTCCGCCACGACCACAAACCCCTGCCTTCTCGGCGACGAAGGCAATCACCACGACGCTGCCGACCGGCCACGAAAGGGGCCTGCCTCGGGCGGCCTGATCGACGGTATTTTCTTAGCCGCCGCCCTAGCCGCGCTCCTTCTGTGGGCGGGTACCCCGGTTTTCAGGACAATGGAGGTCACCTTCGTCGCCATTGTCCTCGAGGCCCTTCCCTTCATGATGGTCGGCAGCATCGCGGGTGGACTGATCGAAGTCTTCATCTCGAATGAGCGCCTGTCAAGGATCTTTCCGAAGGGGAGAAAGGGCGTCCTTCTCGCGGCGGGGCTCGGGCTTCTTTTCCCTGTCTGCGAGTGCGCCGTCATTCCCCTCATCCGTCGCCTGCTTACAAAGGGCGTCCCACCCGGCGCAGCGGTGGCCTTCCTCCTCGCGGGCCCGATAGTAAACCCTATTGTTTTTCTCTCGACGGGCATCGCATATTCTTTTCATTGGTCCTTCGCCTTCTTGCGCCTCGGGCTCGGGTACCTTAAAAGCGTCTCCGTGGGACTCATCATTGGCGCCGTCTTCGGGTCCGACCCCAGGAGGATTATGCTCTATGGAGATGCGGCCCGGAGTTGCCCGGATGCCTCGTGTTCATGCCATCTCGATCACGCCCATGTCGAGCCATTCGGTGATGGGCTTTTTTCAAGGCGGGCGGGCAGGATGTGGGAGGCTCTCTCCCACGGGGCCGGCGACTTTCTCGATACAGGCAGATTCCTCGTTATCGGCGCCTTCGTGGCCGCTTTGATCAATGCGGCGCTCCCGCGACATGTGCTTGCCGGCCTCGCCGGCGCCCCGATCCTGTGCATAGGAGCAGCCATGGTTCTCGCTATGGGTCTCAACCTCTGTTCCGACGCCGATGCCTTCGTTGCCTCATCGATGCGGCCCTTCTTGCCATATCCTGCTCAAATGGCGTTCATGCTTCTCGGGCCCATGCTCGACATCAAGCTCCTCTTCATGTACAGATCTCTTTTTCGGAAAAGGTTCATCGTCTTCATGGCCGTCGTCATCCCGGCATGCGTCATGCTCACGGCACTCGGGCATCACGCACTTCTGAAAGTCGCTCTTCGCGTGCTTGCAGGAGGCGCTCATGGTTAAGGACAAGGCCGCGTTCGGATGGGTTAAAGGGCTCGACGTGGTCGTTCTCCTGCTGTGGTCGACGGCGCTGTTGTTTCTTCTCAAGGGTGGACGGTACACGCACTTCCTCAGGCCTGCCTTGGGGATCTGCCTTGCGGCGGCCCTCTTCACCTCTTTGGTTTTCTGCATCGCAGTCGCGAAGGTGCGGCACTACCGGGAAGAAGCGAGTCCGTTTGTCGCATTCATCCGGGCGGCTGTACTCATTCTTCCGCTCGTTTACGTCATTGCTGCGGGCAATAGCGTGCTCGATTCACAGGCCTTTGCGACCCGATGGGTCGCTCCGGCGCACACGACGGACAGTCCCGGCGAAAGCGGGCAGCCGCAGGATGTTTCGAGGGCGCAGGACGAGGGATACGATAAAGAACTTGTGGAGATGTTCAAATCCTACCGGCCGAAAAAGCTATCGCCGACCCTTCGCAAGACGCTCGGGCTGCCACCCGACGACCAACAGTCTGAACTCGGCGAAGCGGGGGCAAAAACGGATGCCTTCGCGGCGACTCTTGTGGACCTGGCGGAATATAGCGATCGATACCGGGGAAGGCACATCACTACCGACGGGATGGTGGCGTGGGACAAGGAGAACAAAAGCAGGTTCTATCTCTTCCGATTTGTGATCGTCTGTTGCGTCGCCGACGCGAAACCGGCAGCCGTGCTGATCGAGTGCCCGGAAGCGGAAAGACCCGCGCCGAATGCCTGGGTGCGGGCAGAGGGGCTCGCGGACACCATCAAAGTGGACGGACAAACAGGCGTGATAATCAGAAATGCGTCTCTCGCTCCTATCCCTGTACCCAAAGACTCCTACCTCTATTGACGCTCTGCCCTCATGGTTCGACATCATGAGACGTAGTACAATTTAAGGAAAGAACAGGAGACCGCGAAGTATAGTATCCCCGCCCAAAAAGGAGGGCTTACCTCCGTGCTCGTCACGTTGCCCATGGTGTAGGAGTTCGTGATAGACGCGCTGATGGCATTCCCGACCTGGCCGCCAACGTTTGGGCTGTCGATGACCAGCTTGCCCGCGGCGGAGGAGTTCTTGATAGTGCCCAGAAACCCCCACCAGTCCGCTCGTGCCGCCGTTGTATGCTGAGCCCGACGTGTGGCAGTTGGTATCGTTCACGTTCCCTGTCGCCCAGGAGTTGCTTATGATCTTTCTGTCCTTTGTAAGCCGAACGTGGTAAGATTGAATAATGGAATATACCCAATACTTCTGGTTCGTGCGGCAACGCCCCGACAGAGCCACGATAAAGGAAGAGTGGATACTCGCAACCATCGATCGCCCGGTTAAAACAGAAAGGCAGTCTGATGGACGAATAAGGAAGTGGAAATATATAGAAGAAGCAGGCAAGTATTTGAGAGTCATTTTACTGGAAGATGGGGAGACAATTCATAACGTCTTTTTCGATAGGAGCTTCAAGGAGGAGCAACCATGAAAATTCGCTATTTTACGGATACCGACACGGCACTCATTGAATTTTCAACGGAATCCGTTCTTGAAACAAAAGAAATATCAGAAAACCTCTATATTGACCTGGACGGCAATGGCAATCTCGTCAGCATGACCATCGAACATGCAAAGGAGAAAGCCAATATTTCGGAAGTATCGTACCTGCAGATGGAGAAAATTGTCGCATAGCTGTCTTTCCCGGTCCTTGGGTTTTCGGCGGTTCTAAGGACGAAATGGTGTTTACCCCCCACCATACTGTATATATAAACGTACAAATGTTATTGAGTGGCAAGACGGTGTTGGGGCAACGTTGGGGCAACGTGTTTCGACCCCTTTACGATCATAAGATATTGAAACTACATGATTTATAGTGCCGTTGAAGGCGGGTTCGATTCCCGCCTTCGGCACCATTTTTCAAGGGTTTTCAGCGTTTTCTCCTCCGTAAGTCCGGCGTGTTTTTTCCCTTTTGTGATAAAATTGTGATAAACGGTGTATGCACACCTTCTCGCCCTTCGCTGTCAGGCTCATGTGCCTTCCTGCCCTCGATGTAGGCATCGAGCACGTTGGTCCCTCGACGCAAGCTCTCCGTGTAATGGTGTGCATATCGTTCCGTCGTGGCATA
>JBEKJU010000254.1:0-5585 GCA_050011095.1 Syntrophorhabdales bacterium | reverse complement strand
GACGTCACCATAAAAGAACTTGATTCGCCGTGTGCCGTCCTGGAGGCGGTGAAGAAGGGGAGCGTCGATGCGGGCATCCTCTGGCCCCCTTTCCTCACCCTTGCCGAACAGCAGGGTCTGAAGGTCGCAAAACGGTCGGGGGACGTCCTTCCCCGCCACACGTGCTGTCGCCAGGTTGCCCTCACGCAGAAGGTCAAGGCCGACGAGGCCGACTATGTGAGGTTCGTCCGGGCATTGATCAGGGCCCACGCATTCTACATATCGCACCCGGACGAGACGGTTGAGATTACGGCGAAATACGTGAAGATCGACAAAGCCGTGTTGAAGAGAGATCTTTACAACGGCAATCTCTATCTCAGCCCCGATCCCGAGAAGTCCTCGGTCGTCGCCTTCTGGACCTACATGAATAGGGCCGAGTATGTCACATCCGCGATAAGCATCGAACGGCACATAAACACGGAGATCTACAAAAAGGCGCTCGATAGCCTCATCATAGAACATCCGGCGGAAAAGGACTTCAAGGCCCTGAAAGCAAGCTTTAGGGCCTGATACCGGTGCCGGGATGAACGATATGACGAAGGAGGCAACCCTCCCTGGATCAGGCGGGCAGGAGAAAGCGGCTGCGAGGGCAGAGCCGAGGGGTAGACACCGGGGCGTAATATGGCCGCATAAGTTGGCTGTGGTTCCGAACATCCTTTTTGTCGCCCTCATCTGCCTCCAGCTCCTGCCTGATCGGAGACCCGACGCCCATGTCCAATTCTACCGGGTCTTCCTGGCGCTCGTCGAGGTGGTCTATCTTGTATACGCGGCTTTCGGCAAAGAAGAGGAGAAGGTCCGGACAGCCGGCGATCTTCTCGCCCTCCTCTTCGGAGTGATGGGGGTCTGGCAACTCCTCACCGTCAAGCTTGGCGTCCTCGACAGACTGCTCTTCCCCTCCCCGGCGTCCGTGCTGGTACTCTTTATCAAGGAGGCCCCGGCGGAGCTCAGGGGGGCCATCGGGTCGTTGGAGATCCTCCTCGTCGGTTATGGAAGCGCCCTTCTTGCGGCCGTGCCCCTGGGGCTGATCGCGGGCTGGGTCGGCAGGCTGAGGAGGACCGTAACCCCCATAACGAGGGTGCTCGGCCCGGTGCCCCCGACCGTGTACATCCCCTACGCCATCGTCATGTTGCCGACGTTCATGCTTTCGTCCATGTTCGTTATCTTCATCGGCGCTTTTTGGCCCGTCTTTATCAACACCTTGAACGGGGTTCATACGATCGAGGGCCGGTTGATCGACTCCGCGCGGGTGCTGAAGCTCGATCATCGCACCATGATCACGAAAGTAATCTTCCCCGCCACACTCCCGTCAATAGTGACGGGGGCCACAATCGGGCTGGCCATGTCCTTCATCCTGCTCACCGCCGCGGAGATGATTGGCGCCACGTCGGGTCTGGGCTGGTGGGTTAAGTATTTTTCCGACTTCGCGGACTATCCGCGGGTCATCGTCGGCATTCTCTATACCGGCGTGGTAGTCACCGCAATCATGTTCGGATTCGACAGGGTGGAAAAGCATTTGCTCAGGTGGCGCCAGTAGCCGCCGCGCGATAAAGACAAAGAGACAGGGAGGAACAACAAATGGCGAGGATTAGCGAGAATCTGACGGAACTGATAGGAAGGACGCCCCTTCTGCGATTAAACAGGATAACCGCAGGCCTTCCAGCCAGGATAGTGGCGAAGATAGAGTCCTTCAACCCCGCTGGAAGCGTTAAGGACCGCATCGGCTATGCCATGATCAAGGATGCGGAGGAGAAGGGGCTTATCACGGCAGAGACGGTCATCATCGAACCGACAAGCGGCAATACGGGCATAGCCCTGGCCTTCGTGGCAGCCGCCAAAGGCTATCGCCTCATCCTTACCATGCCGGATACCATGAGCATCGAGCGCAGGAACCTGCTCAAGGCATACGGGGCTGAGCTTGTCCTGACACGGGGGGCCGAGCGCATGCCGGGGGCGATACGGAAGGCGGAAGAGCTGGCGGCCCAGATTCCCCATTCCTTCATCCCACAACAATTCAGGAACCCGGCGAATCCCGCGGTGCACCGGGCCACAACGGCGGAAGAGATATGGGAGGATACGGACGGATTGGTCGATATCGTCGTGGCTGGCGTCGGCACAGGGGGAACGGTGACAGGGGTAGCCCAGGTTATCAAGGCGCGCAAACCCGATTTCACGGCCGTCGCGGTCGAGCCGCACGAATCACCCGTCCTGTCGGGCGGTATGCCCGGTCCCCACCAGATCCAGGGGATAGGCGCGGGATTCGTTCCGGAGGTGCTTGATCTCGCGCTCGTAGACGAGATCTTCAAGGTGAAGAACGATGAGGCTATTGAAACGGCGCGCAGGCTCGCGCGGGAGGAGGGACTGCTCGTGGGCATCTCGTCGGGAGCGGCAGCCTTTGCCGCCCTGCAGATCGGGCGGAGAAGCGAAAACAGGGGAAAACTGATTGTGGCCATACTGCCGGACACCGGGGAACGATACCTGAGCACGCCCCTCTTTCAGGTGTAAGGAGAAAAGGGTGGACGTCGGAGGCATCGTGTTCGACAGGGTCAGCCTGTCTTACGGCCAACAGCTCATTCTGGAGGATATCGTACTGACGATCGACGAAGGCGAATTCGTGTGCCTCCTCGGGCCGTCCGGCGCCGGAAAGAGCTCCCTCGTGAGGCTTCTCGCCGGTCTTACAGCCCCCTCTTCGGGCGCAGTCTACATCAACGGCGAGAGGGTGACAGGTCCGGGCCTCGACCGTGGCATCGCCTTCCAGGACTATACCCTGTTCCCCTGGATGTCGGCGGGGGAGAATATCGTTCTCGCCCTTAAACAGGCGTTCCCGCACCATTTGGGGTGGCAGCTCAGAGAGGTCGCCCAGGAGTTTTTGGACCTCGTGGGCCTCCCCCAGGCCTTCCACCAACTTCCCTCGCGGATGTCCGGGGGCATGCGACAGAGGGCCGCCATCGCGCGGGCCTTCGCCATGAACCCGCCGATCCTTCTTATGGACGAGCCATTTGGGGCGGTAGACGCCGTGACCAGGGCGAGGCTCCAGGACCTGTTGCTCCGGCTCTGGCAGCGGGAGGGGGCGGAGAAGCCGAAGACCATTGTCTTCGTTACCCACGACGTGGATGAGGCCATGATCCTCGCGGGCACGGTGGTCGTAATGGGCATGAATCCGGGCAGGGTCAAGGAGATTCGCACGGTCGATATCCCGAGGCCCAGAGTCCGTCGGGAGTTGTACCGGAACGACCGCGTTCAGCTCCTTCGAAACCATCTGATCGAGCTTCTTCAGGAGGACGTGGTGAGCCAGCTCTCGTCGGACCGAATAGTGTGCCCTCCGGGCGACAGGATTTAAAAGGTGAAGCGGCCGGCACTATGGATTATTCAGGGTCGGGCGGAAATTCGAAAAGGTGGAGAGGAAGGATGAAAATCGAACAAAGGCTGAAGGATTTGGAAATCACGTTGCCCGAGGTCGCGAGGCCCGTGGCGTCATACACCCCCGCAGTCCTTTCAGGGATTTATGTGTTTGTTTCAGGCCAGCTTCCGCTCGTCGGGGGGAGACTTAAATTCGAGGGAAGGGTCGGCCGGGAGGTCTCTCTCGACGAAGCGCGGGAATGTGCGAGAATAGCAGCTTTGAACTGTCTGGCCGCGGTTAGGGACGTGGTCGGAAGTCTCGACAGGATAAGGCAGATAGTGAGGGTTACCGGCTATGTCAGAAGCGGGGAGGATTTCAGGGATCATCCCCGCGTGCTCAATGGCGCATCCGACCTTCTTCTGGAGATTTTCGGTGATGAAGGGGTACATGTCAGATCGGCGGTGGGATGCGGAGGCTTGCCGCTCGGCGCCCCGGTGGAGGTGGAAATGATTGTTGAGGTGTGGCCGTGAAAGGGTTCGGACACGGCCGGGGTTTCATGTGACGGATATCCACGTCTGTTCTCTCCAGCCGAACTACATTTTTTGTCTCCTTTGTTTAGAGATCGCTTAGGGTACATAGCCGTACATATATATGCGGCTTTACCCTAAAATAATTGTTGACAAAGTGGTGCAACAATTATTATAAATACTATACTGATACTATCGTGTAACTACCTACTCGCTATACCCAAGGAGGTATTATGACGCGCGCTTTGAAAGCCGTTTTGGCGTCTCTGTTGATTCTTCTCCCTGCATCGGTGAATTGGGCATCAGCTGACAATCCGGAGAAGGTACGCATCGGATACAACGGCTCGGCCTGCGAGGCAGCCCTATTTACCGCCTATCACAAAGGCTTCTTCAAGGACGTCGGCATCGAGGCCGAGCTTGTGAAAATGGACTTCGAGTCATTGAAAGAAGGTCTTGCAACAGGGAAGATCGATGCAACCCAGGGGAACTTCAAATGGATCAAGCCGATCGAACAGGGCCTGAATGTCAGGCTTGTCGCGGGTATCCATAATGGGTGCATCCAGCTCGTGGTGCCAGGAGCTTCCAGCGTCAGGTCAATCGGGGATCTGAAAGGGAAGACCATCGGCGTGGAGGCCATCGGCGGCGGACCGATGATCCTTCTTGCGATTGAGCTGAGAAAGCTCGGCATAGACTTCAAAAAGGACGTGAGCTGGAAGGCCTATCCCGGACCGCAGATGCAACAGGCAGTGGAAAAGGGTGAGATCGACGCCATCGGTATATGGGACTCCTGGGGAGAGATCGCCATCGAGAAGAGTGGATACAGGAGAATCTTCAGCAGCTCCATCGACAAACCTTACAAAGACCTCTATTGCTGCTTTCTCGGTTTGAGGACCGATTTCATCACGAAAAAGCCGGAGCTTGCAAAGAAACTCGTCGAGGCATGGTTGAGGGGGGTCGAGTCGGTAGCCAGGAACCCGGAAGAGGCGGCGAAAATCGAGGTGGACCACAAATATACCGGGGGAAACATCACGCTGGTCACAAAACTGCTGAAAAGCTACAGATGGGAGCCGGGTGTCAAACGGGCCGGCCAGGACCTCAAGCTCTACATAAAGGAGCAGAAGGCGCAGGGAATACTGCTGTCGACGACCGATGAGAACGCGTTTTACACGCGCGTCTTCGCCCAGGTGATTCCGAGCTATAAGGGAAAATAAGTAGGTGAACCGGATAAACAACATGGCTTCTTCTCTCGCCCTGTCCGTATGCGCGATTGCCGCCTTCATGGCGATCCACTACCTCCTGCCCGACAGGCAGCCGGTAGTGGGCAGGAGGTTTTTCGACGTTGTGACCTGCCTTGGCACGGGCATGTATGTCTTCTGTCTGGTCGTCTCGTCCAGGATCGACCGGATAAGGGCGAGAATCCATGAAAAGGCGCCTCTTTTGACCCTGATCGTGGGCCTCGCCATCGTGTGGGAGCTTCTGACGATAAAATCGGGAAGCTTGCCTCTCCCCTATTTCCCCTCTATCGAGAGCGTGGCGGGTGTTTTCGCTACAGACTGGGCCACCCTCGGGATAAGCACGCTCTATTCCCTGAGGCTCCTGTTCTTGGGCTACTTCATCGGGCTCGTGGTCGGTCTTCCCCTCGGTATTTCCATGGGCTGGTCATCGAGGTGCAACTATTGGAC
>JBEKJU010000253.1:0-5615 GCA_050011095.1 Syntrophorhabdales bacterium | reverse complement strand
AGATGGTGGAAGGGGCGGAGGCAAAGATAAAATTGGCGAAGAAGGAGTATTATCCGGATTACACCGTGGGCGCAAGCTACTTCCCTCGGACCATGGGTTTGCCCGACATGTGGAACCTCACTGTCACCGTCAACCTCCCCATCTTTTACAGGACGAAGCAGAGACAGGCCTTGGCCGAGGCGCAGGCCAACCTGTCGGAAGCCAGGCGGGAACTCAACGCGACCGAACTGATGCTCGCCTCAAGCGTGAGGGAGGGCTGCTCCATGATACAGGCGGCCGACAGGTTGATGAGGCTTTACAAAGAGGGGCTGATCCCGAAGACGAACCAGGACGTCCAGCTCGCCTTTTCGAGTTACGTGACGGGAAAGATAGATGCCCTCACCGTCATCACCAGGATCAAGAACCTTCTCGACTATGACCTCTCCTACTGGAGCCAGTTCGTGGAGAGGGAGAAGGCCATAGCGAGGCTCCACGCCCTCATGGGAACCGGGGAGACGGCCCTGAGCCGGCCGCAGCCCTCCGGGGAGGACGCGAAAAATGGGCCACGGGGAGAGACACGATGAAGAGATGGAAGCCACTCGCGATAGCTGCCTTCCTGATCGTCGCCCTTGCATTCATCGTTTATCTCTCGAAACCGGCGAAACACCCGACGAATCCCGTGCCGGCGCCGGCTGCGGCAGAGCAGGAAAAGCCCGGCGCCATGGCGGGGATGCCCGGAATGGCCGCCGAGAAGCCGTCGGCGCAAAAGGCGCCAGCCGAGGAGGCTCAAACCGAGGCGCCCACAGTCGAGATATTGCCTGAGAAGCAGCGGATGATAGGGGTGAAGACAATAGCGGCGGCGGTACTTCCCCTTACGAAGACGATCCGCACGGTGGGGCTCGTCGAGTACGATCAAAGAAGGTTAAAGACAATCACCACGAAAATCGAGGGGTGGGTCGAGAAGCTCTACGTGAACTTTACCGGCACCTTCGTGCGGAAGGGCGACCCCGTCGCCGACATATACAGCCCTGAGCTATGGGCAACACAGCAGGAATTCATCAACGTGGTGAAATGGGCCAAAGGGGCCGGAGCGAAAGGGGGCGCGGTCGCCGGGCCAACGACTGATGGCCGGGCGGGGTACCCGCTGAGCGGGTCGCCGGACATTCGCGCCATGATCGACCGGGACGCGCAGTCGCTCGTCGAGGCCGCCAGGCAGCGGCTGAAGCTCTTCGATATCAGCGACAGCCAGATCAAGCGGATCGAGGAGAGCGAAAGGCCGATCCGGACGCTCACCATTAATAGCCCTTACAGCGGCTATGTTCTGCAGAAGAACGTGAACCAGGGTAGTCGCGTTATGGCGGGGGCCGACCTTTTCGACGTGGCCGACCTCTCGTCCGTCTGGATCACGGCCGACATCTACGAATATGAGATGCCCCTCGTCAGGGTCGGCGATACGGCGGTGGTGCAGCTCAGCTACTTCCCCGGTCGGCAGTTCACGACAAGGATAGATTATATCTATCCTACGCTCCAGGGGGAGACCAGGACGGCAAAGGCCCGCTTCACGCTTCCCAACGAGGGGGGAAGGCTGAAGCCCCAGATGTTCACCAACGTGGAGCTGAAGATCGCCCTCGGCAGAAGGCTTGCGGTCCCCACCGATGCCGTCATCAATACCGGGGTGAGACAGGTTGTCTACGTTGATAGGGGGGAGGGTATTTTCGAGCCCCGTGAGGTCGTGACGGGCGTGCGGACGGACAGCCTCGTCGAAGTTACCGCAGGGCTCAGCGCGGGGGAGAAGGTCGCATCGTCCGCGAATTTCCTCATCGACTCGGAGGCCAAGCTGAAGGGGGTCGAGCCGTTGCCGAGAAAGGCATCGAAAGGGAGCACGCAGTGATCGCGCGGATCATAGAATATAGCGCCAGGAACAGGTTCGTTGTCTTTCTCTTTGTCTTTTTCGCCCTCGCGTGGGGCTACTATGCCCTCAAGAACATTCCCCTTGACGCCATCCCGGACCTTTCCGACACACAGGTCATTATCTACACGGAGTGGGGAGGCCGGAGCCCCGACCTCGTCGAGAACCAGGTCACCTATCCCATCTCGTCGACCCTCCTTGCCGCGCCAAAGGTGCAGGCGGTCCGGGGCTTCTCGTTCCTCGGAAGCTCCTTCATCTACGTGATTTTCGATGAGGGGACGGACATCTACTGGGCGAGAAGTCGTATCCTCGAATACCTCCAGGCGGTGCGGAACAAGCTGCCCGCAGACGTCAACCCCGTCCTCGGCCCTGATGCGACGAGTCTCGGCTGGGGGTTCCAGTATGCGATCGTCGATACGAAAGGGCAACTTGATAACGCCCAACTCCGCTCCCTCCAGGACTGGAACCTAAAGCTTGCCCTCGAAAGCGTCCCGGGCGTTTCCCAGGTGGCGAGCGTGGGCGGCTTCGTCAAGCAATACCAGATCACTCTCGACCCCAACCGCCTCCTAGGGTACAACATCCCCATCACCAAGGTGATGGAGGCCGTGCGGAGAAGTAACCTAGACGTGGAAGGCAGGGTCATCGAATTTTCCGGTGTGGAGTACATGGTCCGGGGACGGGGGTACATCAGGAAGATCCAGGATATCGAGAACATCTCACTGGGCACGAACGGGTCAGGAACGCCCATCTACTTGAAGGATGTGGCGAGCGTCCAGCTCGGACCCGAGATACGTCGGGGTGTCGCCGAGCTTGACGGAAAGGGCGAGGTCGCGGGCGGCATCGTCATCGTCCGCTTCGGCGAGAACGTGGCAAATGTGATCGACCGGGTCAAGGAGAAGATCCGTACGGACATCGCGCCGTCGCTCCCTCCGGGCGTCAAGATCGTGACCACCTACGACCGGTCGGACCTGATCAGACGGTCCATCTCGACCCTCAAAGAGGAGATCGTGAAGCTCGCCATCGCGGTGAGCGTGGTTTGCATCATCTTCCTCTTCCACGTGCCGAGCGCCCTCGTCGTCATCCTGACCCTGCCCGTCGCGATCATAATGAGCTTCATCCTCATGTACTACATGGGCGTCACCTCCAACATCATGAGCCTCTCAGGCATTGCCATCGCCATCGGCGCCATGGTCGACGCGTCGATCATTATGGTCGAGAACGCCCATAAGAGGCTGGAGGAATGGGAGGAGCAGGGCAGGCCCGGAAAGAAGACCGATGTCATCATCCACGCGGCCCAGGAGGTGGGTCCGTCCCTCTTCTTCTCTCTCCTCGTCATCACCGTGGGCTTCCTTCCCGTCTTCACGCTCCAGGCCCAGGCGGGCAGGCTCTTCAAGCCACTGGCCTACACAAAGACCTTCGCCATGCTCTTCTCCTCCTTTCTCGCTGTCACCCTGACGCCCGTCCTGATGACGCTCTTCATCAGGGGCAAGATACGGTCCGAGGAGCGGAACCCGGTGAGCCGCTTTCTTCACTGGGTCTACGAGCCGGTTGTGCGCTTTGCGCTCCGGTTCAAGGTTGCAGTGATTGTCGCCGCCATTCTTATACTGATAGTCTCCATATACCCTTATACCAAGCTCGGCTCCGAGTTCATACCCCCTCTCTATGAAGGGACCCTCTTCTATATGCCTGTTACCGCGCCTGCTGCTTCCGTCTCGGTAGCCACTGATCTTCTTAAAATGCAGGACAAGATCCTCAAAGGGATACCGGAAGTGGAGAGCGTCTTCGGGAAGGCAGGCCGGGCGGAAACAGCAACGGACCCGGCGCCGCTTGAGATGTTCGAGACTATCATCAATCTGAAGCCCGAATCGCGGTGGCGGCCGGGCATGACCGTGGAAAAGCTAAAGGACGAGATGAACGACGCCCTCACTATCCCCGGCGTCTCCAATTCATTCACCATGCCGATTAAGGCTCGGATTGACATGCTCGCGACCGGCATCAGGACGCCTGTCGGCATCAAGGTGCTGGGGCCCAACCTGAACGAGATCGAGCGGATAGGCCTTGCGATCGAGCACCATATGAAGCAGATTCCCGGAGTGCGGAACGTTTATGCCGAACGCGTCACCACCGGCTATTTCCTCGACATCGACGTAAAACGCGAGGAGGCTGCCCGGTACGGCCTCTCAGTCGAAGACGTCCAGGAGGTGATCGAGTCGGCCATAGGCGGCATGAACCTGACGACAACCATCGAGGGCAGGGAGCGTTACCCCGTGAACGTCCGCTATGCGAGGGAGTTACGGGGCGACATCGACCAGCTGAAAAGGGTGCTTGTGCCCCTTCCATCCATGGGGGGCGCGCAGCAAAGCGCCATCGGCGGCATGGGCGCCGGAGGCGGTGGCGCGCCGCCGCAGGCGGGCCCCGTCAATCCCCAATCGGGCCGCGTGCCCTTGGCGCAGATCGCCGATATCAAAGTTGTCCGGGGACCGACAAGCATCAAGAGCGAGGAAGGCCTTCTTTCGGCTTACGTCTACGTGGACTTCTCGGGCAGGGACGTCGGCGGCTTCGTGAACGACGCGAAGAAGAGCGTTGCGTCGCTGAAGATCCCGGAGGGATACCGCCTGGAATGGAGCGGGGAGTATGAATACCTGGTAAAAACCGAGGAGCGTTTGAAGCTCGTCATACCCCTTACCCTCCTCATCATCTTCATTCTCATCTTTTTCAACACCAAGTCCGTGACAAAGACGATCATCGTGCTCCTTGCCGTGCCCTTCTCGCTGGTCGGCTCGTTCTGGTTCCTCTATTTGCTCGGCTACAACATGAGCATCGCCGTGTGGGTGGGAATTATAGCCCTCGCCGGTCTCGATGCGGAAACGGGCGTGGTCATGCTCCTCTACCTGGAGCTCGCCCATGCCGAATGGCGACGGAAGGGCAAGCTGACATCCATTACGGAACTCAAGGAGGCGATCATGCACGGGGCCGTGAAGAGGATACGCCCCAAGATCATGACGGTGGGCGTGATCCTCGCCGGTCTTATCCCTGTCATGTTCAGCCACGGCGCGGGGTCGGACATAATGAAAAGGATCGCCGCCCCCATGGTGGGCGGCGTCGTCACCTCCACCATTCTGGAACTCGTCATCTATCCCGCCATCTACATGTTGTGGAGGGGAAGAGAGTTCAGGAAAATAAGCCCATGACATGACACAGTGATTTTTCACCGGCCCGGTCGTTCTCATCAGGACCCGGAACTTCGGGCTGATCCGCACTTTTTCACAGCCCTCCCATCCGCACCTCTCTGATCGTTACCATCGGGCGATTTTCGGGAAAAATTCATCCTGCACTTATGGAAGTGCACTCTTGCACCGAGAATACTACGGGAAAAAAACTATCACACTTATAGAAATAAGGCGTGCACCGATAATACTACGGGATGGTCAAGGCTGCCGAAAAGGATAGGAGAGGGAGCGCAAAAGGCCCTCGGGGCAAAGACGGGGACAACATACTCTCCGGCCTGTAAGGAAACTGAAGGCGAAGGGAATGCGTCGGGAGGATTATGGGACGGGTAGTGAATTAGGAAGTTAGGGGAATGGGCAAACCTCGCAGGCCGCGTGCCGCCTTCGAGAGGCGAAGGCCCGGGAATAACCGTAAGGAGGCGGAGGAAGATGAAAAGCGATTCAATGAAATGGAGGTTCATTGTTCCGGTGGTGGCATCGATACTCGTCATACTCGGCAT
>JBEKJU010000252.1:0-5624 GCA_050011095.1 Syntrophorhabdales bacterium | reverse complement strand
CTGCGCGTCGGTGGTGAGGGTGATGCTCGTGAGGGCGAGAATGTCTCCTACGAACGTCGAGCTTGTGCCGATAGTCGCGGAACTGCCGACCTGCCAGAAGACGTTGCACTGTTGAGCGCTATTGATGAGCAGCACGGACGATCCGCTCGCCGTCGTGAGGGTGCTCCCTATCTTGAACACCCAGACCGCGCTGGGGTCGCCCCCGGCGTCGAGGGTGAGCGCCCCCGTCAACTGGGCCGAGCTTGAAAAACAATAGACGCCCGGCACGAGCGTTTTCCCACCGAGATCCTGACCGGTCAAGTCGAAGTTGCACGCCTGACCTGCCAGATCGTTATACGCGGTGGTGGTATCACCCTGGGCCTGAAGCGCCACTGCATCGGCTGCATGTATTGTCCCTCCGGTCACGATCCCGGGAGGAAAACCGGTGACCGCCGTACCCGAGCTGACACCCAGGTTTCCGACCACGGCGGTCGGGCCCGTATTGGTCACCGTCGAGCCGGCCAGTATTGCGAAGCTCTGCGCCGTACCCAGCGTTGGCGCGACCTGGGCCAATGCCGCGTGGAACGGGGCCGCGGTAAGAAGCGCGGCGAAAGCGACGATGGCGGCAACGCCCGCAAACAAACCCCTGAACGTCTGCGTTCGAACCATCAGATTCTTCATGTGTGCCTCCTATGGATTGCCGTTAAGGACCCGACCTCGTTAGAGCGTTCCGCAAAAATAATTACCGATTGACGGCCTAGATTCCGGCTGTCCTTCGTCATCCCGGCGAACGCCGGAACCCAGCATTTTTAGGGCCTTATGAACCACTGGACCCCGGTGTCCGCCCCCGGATCAGGTCCGGGGCAGGCTGGGTGACGGGAATTCGAATCGTTACTCAATTTTGCGGAACGCTATAGTCCCGCTTTTGTTTCCCGCGTCCGGTTTCACTTTGTCACTTATCACCTCCCTGCCGCGATAAAACCGGCCTGGCCGTCCGATCCTTCGGTACGCCGTCAAGGTTGATGAACTTTCGATGTTCTCACAAAGGGGACCGCGCCAGGTTCATCCGCCCATGGAGAGAGACCCCTTCCGGATTACTGTCTCCATAGACGTACATATACGGGTACATGCGCAAACTTTAATAGTGCGTGAGATGATCGAGCAGCCGGCCTGCGACCCCGCCGGCGTCTGGTGCCCCGGCAGGATGTGATCTTATGAAAATCGTAGGTATCGAAGAAGAATATTGTCAACCATCTGGAAAATAAAAGATAGTCATTCCAGACATTTATAGCCCATATGGGTCAGCCTGCGACAGGGGACCCGGATGCGGATATGTGTGCCCAATCATGCCCAGGGAAGGCGCTTTTTGATGGATGCGGTGAAGTCGAGGGGGCGCACACCGCGGAACCGGGGGTGCGTACGTGGGGATGTTCTCGACCCCGCCGAAGACAAAGGAGGGCGCGAAAGCGCCCGGCCGTACCTCGTGGGGAGCTGCGCGCAGCTCCCCACGCCAAAGCCTTTATTCGACGGTGACGGATTTGGCCAGATTCCTCGGCTGGTCCACGTCCGTCCCCAGGAGATTCGCGATGTGGTAGGCGAATAGCTGGAGCGGCACGATAAAGACCATGGGCTGCAGCTCGTAGAGCGTCTCCGGCACCTTCAGGATGCTCGAGGCCTTCGGCGCCATCTCGTGGGCGTCGTAGTCGGTGCAGAGTATGATGTTGCCGCGCCTCGATGCGACCTCTTCGACGTTGCTGCACGTCTTCTTATACGTCTGATCGTAAGGCGAGACGAAGACAACGGGCATCTGCTCGTCGATGAGGGCGATGGGGCCGTGCTTCATCTCTCCCGCGGCATAGGCCTCCGCATGGATATAGGATATCTCCTTCAGCTTGAGGGCGCCTTCGAGGGAGACGGGATAGCTGATGCCCCTGCCGAGATAGAGAAAATTCTTGTAGTGCATATACCTGCGGGCGAACTCCTCCATGTCTCCGGCCCCGTCGAGGGCGAGTTGGAGCTTGTGGGGTATCTTCCTGATCTCGTTTATCCGGTGCCTGAGCGCGTCCTGGTCCATGGCGCCGAGCTTTTTTCCGAGATGGAGCGTGAGGAGGAATAGCACCGATATCTGCGTGGTGAAGGCCTTGGTCGATGCGACGCCGATCTCGGGTCCGGCGTGGGTGAAAATGACGCCGTCCGATTCACGGGCAAGGGTGCTTCCCAGGACGTTGCAGACGGCGAGGGTAAAGATGCCCCTTTTTTTCGCCTCCTTCATGACCGCTATGGTGTCCGCCGTCTCTCCCGACTGGGAGACGAGGACGATCATGTCGTTCTTGCCCATGATCGGATTCCTGTACCGGAACTCGGAGGCGATGTCGACCTCGACGGGCATGCGCAGGTTCTCCTCGAACATGTGCTTGCCTATGAGACACGCGTGATACGAGGTGCCGCAGGCGATCATCCATACCCGTTTGATCCTGGCGACGGGAGGGAGCTTCAGCTCCTCGAACTCGACCTCGCCCTGCTCCTCTTTCACCCTGCCGAGGAGCGTGTCGGAGATGGCCCGGGGCTGCTCGAAGATCTCCTTCAGCATGAAATGCTTGTAGCCGCCCTTCTCCGCCATGGCGCCCGACCAGTTGATGACGTGCACCTTCCGTTCCACGGGTTTTCCGGCCACGTCGATGAGGCGAAGGTCATTGCCCCTCATGACGGCGATATCGTTATCTTCGAGGAAGATGAACCTGTTCGTCCTTCCGACGAGGGCGGGCGCGTCACTCGCGATGAAGAACTCGCCGTCGCCCAGGCCGAGCACGAGGGGGCTCTCCTTTTTTGCGGCGATGAGCGTCTGCTCGTCTTCCTTGATAATACCGAGGGCGTAAGAGCCGCTCATCTCATTGAGGGCCAGCCGCACCGCCTCGACGAGGTCGGCCCCTTCTTCCACGTGATCCGTGATTAGGTGGGGGATCACCTCCGTGTCCGTATCGGAGAGGAACCTGTGGCGCTTCGATCGGAGCTGCTCTTTCAGCTCGATATAGTTCTCGACGATGCCGTTGTGGACGACCACCACGCCGCCGGCCCTGTGGGGATGGGCGTTCCGCTCCGACGGCGTGCCGTGGGTTGCCCACCTCGTGTGGGCGATCCCGAGGCTCCCCTTGAAGCCCCCGTCGCACAGCTTCCTCAGTTCATCCACCTTGCCCTTTTGACGGGCGATCTCGATCTTCCCGTCGCACGAGACCGCGATCCCGGCAGAGTCATAGCCACGGTATTCGAGCCTTTTGAGGGCCTCGATCAGGATGGGATAGGCCTCGCCTTGGCCCAGGTAGCCGACTATTCCGCACATTTTTTCCTCCTTGCTGAGTAGCCTTCGATGTGCCTCTGTTTTACGCGCGTTATAGCGAGGGCCCCTTCGGGGACATCGCGGGTGATCGTGGAGCCTGCCCCGATGAACGCGTCCTTCCCTACGGTGACAGGCGCCACCAGCTCGGTGTTGCTGCCGACGAAGACGCCGTCCTCTATGGTCGTCCGGTACTTGTGCTTCCCGTCGTAATTACAAGTAATTGTGCCTGCCCCTATGTTAACCCCGCTTCCCACCTCGGCATCCCCTATGTAGGAGAGGTGGCTTGCCTTGGAGCCTTCTCCTATGGTGGCGTTCTTCAGCTCCACGAAGTTGCCTATCTTCACATTCCTTTTCAGGACCGTCTTCGGCCTGATGCGGGTGAAGGGTCCAATTTTGGCGCCCTGGCCGGCCCTCACCCCGTCGAGGGAGGTAAAGCCCTCGATGGAGACTCCGTCTTCCAGGACGGAGTCCTTGATCACCACATGGGGGCCGACGAAGACGTCCTGCCCGATCTCGGTCCGGCCGGTGATATAGCAGTACGGGGAGATGACCGTGTCGGGACCGATCGTGACGTCCGCCTCGATGTACGGGCTTCTGTCGGCCATGGTGACGCCGTTGTCCATATGACGGTCGAGGATGGCATGTCTCACGGCCAGATTGGCATCGAGCAGCTCTCTGCGCGTATTGATGCCGAGAACCTCGACCGCGTCCCCATGGGCGAAGGCCGCGACCGTGATGCCGTGACGCCTCGCATGAGTGCAGATGTCGGTAAGGTAGTATTCACCCTTCGTGTTGTCGGGGCTCACGGCCGCGACGAGGGGCAGGAGGTCGCGGCGGATCATGCAAAGCCCCGTGTTGATAACCCTTACCTGCCTGACGTCATCGGTCGCCTCGCTTTCCTCGACGATGTCGATGATCCGGCCGGAATCGTCCAGGATGACCCTGCCGTAGCCGTCGGGCCGCTCCGGTTCCGTCGTCATGAAGGCGATGCCCTCGGATTTGCGGAAGGACTCGATGAAGGCGTGGAGCGTCGAGGCCCGGATGAGGGGCACGTCGCCGTAGAGCACGAGGATGTCCCCCGGTCCGAGGAGGTCCTCGGCGGTGAGCAGCGCATGGGCCGTTCCCTTCTGCTCGGCCTGGTGCGCAAAGGCGACGCCCGCCCCGTCGAGGCAGTCCTCCACGAGGGTCTTCCCGTGGCCGGTCACCACGACTACCCGCTGCGGCAAGAGTGATT
This sequence comes from Syntrophorhabdales bacterium, assembly GCA_050011095.1. Lineage (GTDB taxonomy): Bacteria > Desulfobacterota > Syntrophorhabdia > Syntrophorhabdales > WCHB1-27 > JBEKJU01. Next base: position 1,077 of record JBEKJU010000252.1, on the reverse strand, counting down.
GCGCGGTCTCCACAACGTAGCGAATCATGGGCCTGCCCATGATGGGATGGGCGATCTTCGGGGTCTTCGACCGCATCCGCGTGCCTTTGCCGGCCGCAAGTATTACGCAGTTAAGCAGTTCCATCGGTGGCCTCCTTTTTTCCGAAGACTCTCGCGATCACGACGCTCAGCTCGAAGAGGCCGTACATGGGCAGTGCCATGAGAAGCTGGCTCGATACCTCCGGGGGCGTAATGATGGCGCTCAGCACCGCGATGCCGAGAATGGCGTATCTCCTCTTCTTTGCCAGCCCCTTGTAGTTGATGATGCCCGCCTTCGCGAGATAATAGGCGACCAGGGGCATCTGGAATATAAAACCGAAGATGATAAGCATCTTGAGCGTGAGGTTCATATACTCTTTGAGGGAAGGCATGGGGACGACCATGCGACCCGCGTAGCTTACGAAAAAGTGGTAGACCACAGGCATGGTCACGTAATAGCAGAAAAGGGCGCCGGCAGCGAAAAAGACGCTCCCGAAGATGATGAAGGGCATGATGTATTTCTTTTCCTTTTCGTAAAGGCCCGGCGAGACGAACATCCAGACCTCGTAAAGGATAACGGGCGCCGCCAGGAAGACGGCCGCCACGAGGGCAACCTTGAAATAGGTGACGAAGGCCTCGGTGATGCTCGTAAAAATAAAGGAGCTGCGGGGCGGCATCACCTCGATGAAGGGGCGCATGAGGAAGTGAAAGATCCTCTCCTTGAAGCTATAGGTGATGATAAAGGCGATGCCGAGACCGATTAGACTGACGACCAGCCTGTCCCTCAACTCCTTGAGGTGGGCGACGAAGGGTTTCTTCTCGTCCATCATACGTTCTTTCGCTCATCCTTACCGGTGCCTTCCGATGTTTCTTTCTCCAATTTATCGGGACCGACGCCTTCCGGGGGGCTTTCTTCCTTCTGCTCCCCGGACTCCCCCTCCTTGTCTTCCTCCCTGGTGAGCTCCTGCTCAAGGGTCTCCTTCACATCGTCGGCCATTCGCCTGAATTCCCCCAAGGCCCGTCCGATAGACCGGGCGACCTCGGGGAGCTTCGTGGGGC
>JBEKJU010000251.1:0-5643 GCA_050011095.1 Syntrophorhabdales bacterium | reverse complement strand
TTTGTCCGCCCGCTTCGTTGCGAAAAGGTCATGTACATCCAGTACATTTGGCCTTTCCGCGCCTCGCCGATCGGCCAAAAATCCTTCGCCATCTGACTCATTTATTTCCTTCCGAGCCCTAAATTGTCTCATCTTCCAGGATATGTCTGAGCTGTAGGAGGAGCCTGCATGTGGCGCCCCATATCCGTTCGCCCCCGTAATAGATCGCGGGCACGTGGAGGACCTTCCCCTCGTGTTCCGCCCTTTCCATCTTCGGCTCATAGGTCATGAGGTAAGAGAAAGGCAGGCAGACGAGGTAGCGCACCTCATCCGGGTTGAGGGCGAAGTCGTAGGGGTAGGGTATGAAACCGACATAAGGGGTGATTACGAACCCGGTCACCGTCTTCAAGTCGTCGAGCCGGCCCATGACCTCGATGTCGTCCGGTCTGACGCCTATCTCCTCGCCGCACTCCCGTATCGCCGTCCGCATTGTTTCGCCGTCGTCCTCCTCGTACATGCCGCCGGGAAACGATATCTCCCCCTTATGGTACTTTACGGTGGTCGTCCTTTTCGTGAGGAGGATATCGATATCCGCGCCGTTGACGACAATCGGTATGAGGACGGATGCCCTTATGGTGGGGTCCGATTGCAGTTCGGAGGGCCTGTAGGCGGAGAGTTTCCGCTTCAGCAGTGGAATCATTCCTCTCATTGTAACAGTTTGCCCGGTCGTAATCAAGGCGGCCTGTGACGGGGCCAATAAATGACCCTGCTGCAAGCAGCAGGGTATCCAAGACAACGAGCGGAGCGAGTCTTTGAGCAGGAAGTCTCGGGGCACCCGCTTGCGGGTCGTGGCTTTGCCCGCAGAGGGGGCGACCGCGGGGTACCCACACAGTGGGTCGCGCGAAGTGGGTGTCCCAATAATTGCGGGCGGAGCGAAGCGGAAAAAGATTCTCCCTGCAGCAAGCTGCAGGGAATCCATAAGTTGAAAAGATCGGCCGATTCTGGTAGGTTATGGAGAGACGCCACCGCCTTTCCGGCAGGTCCGCGCGGCATCTATGACCAATTTTTTTGAGCTGACATTGACGGAGCTTGAGGATCTCGTCGAGAGCCTCGCGCTCAAGCGTTACCGGGCCCGGCAGATCTATAAGTGGGTCTACCAGATGGATACGCACGACTTCGGCCAGATGACGAACCTGCCGAAGGGGCTGAGGATAACCCTCAAGAACATGTTCCATTTCGGCCTTCCCGGCATTCGGGAGACGAAAACCTCGAAGGACGGCTCCGTCAAGTTTGGCTTCGCCACCTTCGACGACCACCTTGTCGAGAGCGTCTTCATGCCGGACGACGGCAGGAGCACCCTCTGCGTGTCGACGCAGATAGGGTGCAAGATGTCATGCGCCTTCTGCGTCACGGGCAGGATGGGTTTTGTGAGGGATCTGACCGCGGCGGAGATCGTGGGCCAGCTCGTGGCGGTGAGGCCCCATATGGGCCGGAGCAGGATCACCAATGTCGTCCTGATGGGTATGGGCGAGCCCCTCGATAACATCGATAACGTGCTGAAGGCGGTCGAGATCCTCGAAGAGCCCCTCGGACTGAAGATCTCTCACAGGCGGCTCACGGTCTCGACGGTGGGCCTGATTGACGGCCTCCGGCTCCTCGATCCACGGAAGACCCAGATCGCCATCTCTCTGAATGCGGCATCGGATTCCGTGCGGACGAGATTGATGCCGATCAACAGGGTTTATCCCCTGCACGACGTGATCGCCTGCGTGAAGGGTCTCGGGGACATGGGCAGGTTGAGGATCACCTTCGGATACGTGATGCTCGGGGGCGTCAACGATTCCCTTGAGGACGCGGGCCGGCTCGCCGATCTTCTGGCCGGGATCAAGTGCAAGATCAACCTCATACCGTACAACGAATCCCCGTATACGAATTTCAGGACGCCCGACGAGGAGTCGGTGAAGCGCTTTCAGGCTTACCTTGTCACCAGGCATTTTACCGCTATGGTAAGGGACTCCCGGGCCGCCGACATCGCAGGCGCATGCGGCCAGCTCGGCATGAGGTATCTGGAGGAAGAAGGCGGATGAGTCTATTGCCGGTCTACAAGAACTCTTTTTTCGCGAGTCAGGAGCGTCTCGACGGCATGCGGCTGGAAATGAGGTACCGAAGGGGTCTCGTCTATACGGACATGGCCATCGGGAAGCAATTCGAGGGCTACGAGGACGTCGTGCACGGGGGCATGCTCTTCGGCGTCCTCGACGTCATCATGTGGTACGCGATCTTTATCGAGACAAAGAGGATCTGCATGACTAGAAAGACCGATATGGACTTCTTCAAGCCCGTCATGTGCGGCCAGACGTACAGGGCCCAGGGGAAGCTCGTCCGCGTCGAGGAGCGGGACGTGTGGGCGACGGCATGGATCGAGGATGGGCAGAAGGAGCGGTACGCCCAGGTGAGCGCCCTTTTCAGGGAGGCGAGGGGCCTCGATTATGCCCGCTTCGTAAGCAAGCTCGATTTTGCGGGCGTCTCAGCCGAGGTCAAGCGGTTATTCATGTCGGTGGCGGGAGCGGACCGCGGCGAATAGAGCCGGTCAGGCACCCGTCTCCCCGAGGGGGACCGGTTTTCTCCGCCCTCCCTTCACCGCCTCCACCGTCATTTCTAAGGTCTGCACCAATCTCGTGATGCCCTCCTCGGTCCGGCAGGAGATGGCGCTCGCCGAGTAGCGGTCCGCGAGGAGTTTCGAGAATGATCCGTCGACCCGATCGATCTTGTTGAGGACGAGGAGCTTCGGTTTTTCCGAGAGGCCGAGCCTTTCGATCATGGCGGCGACGGTTTCGATCCTCTCCTCGAAGTCAGGGGAGCTGATATCGACGAGATGGAGGAGGAGCGTCGCATCCTGGAGTTCTTCGAGGGTCGCGATGAACGCCCTGAGGAGCACCTCGGGGAGGTCCTCGATGAAGCCCACGGTATCGGTCATGACGATCCGTTTTCGTGAGGGGTATTTGATGAGCCTCGTGGTCGGGGTGAGGGTGCTGAAGAAGCGTTCCTGGACGTCCACGGCGCTTTTTGTCAGGAGGTTGAGCAGGGTCGATTTGCCCGAGTTCGTGTAGCCTATTATGGAGACGACGGGAATACCCGACCTCCGCCTCTTCTCCCTTTTTCTCTCCCTGCCCCTTGCCACCTCTTCGAGCTTTTTTTCCAGGAAGGCGATCCTTTCCTTGGTCCTCCTCCTGTTAACCTCCAGCTTTGTCTCGCCGGGGCCCCTGCCGCCGATGCCCCCGGTGAGCCTGGAAAGGGCCGTATCTTTCCCGGCAAGGCGCGGCAGGATGTAGCGGAGCTGCGCAAGTTCGACCTGAATCCGCGCCTCGCCAGTTTTCGCCCTTTCGGCGAAGATATCGAGAATAAGCTGGTTCCGGTCGATCACCTTCAGCTCCGTAAGGGAGGAGATGCTCGTGAGCTGGCTCGGGGAGAGCTCCTCGTCAAAGACGAGCATATCCGCCCCCAGTTGGCGGCACCCCATGGCGACCTCCTCGATCTTCCCTTTTCCCACGAGAAACCTCGCGTGCAGTTCCTTTGGCCGCTGAACGATGATATCGAGCACTGAAAGGCCCGCGGAGTAGGAGAGGGCCTTCATCTCGGCGCTCCGCTCCTCGACGTTTTTTATCTTTCGGGGCGGCGCGACGATGACGAGCACGCATTCTTCCTGCCCGGCCGCGCCCGTCAGGTAGTGGGTGCCCCTCTCCTTGACGAATTCCCCCTCAAGGGCGGTAATGAATTCCGTAAAATTGAGGTCGAGGTCGCTCACGGGCAGGGGGCCGATAAAATCCCAGACCTGTCCCTTCTTGTTTCCCGGTATGAGGTGCCCTATCTGGGTGAGCGGCGAGGGCTCGCCCGACCTTTCAAGGATGCAGGCGTTGAGATCGAGCTGGAGCAGGGCGAGGTCGGTCAGGTCCTCCTTGGAGAGAAGCTCGCCGCCAAGGTGGGTGTGGATGAACCTGAGACCCCTGAAACGAGCCCTGCCCACCCGTTCGGAAGAGAGGGCGGGAAGGGTGACACGCTCCTTCGTGCCGACGATGACATGCTCCACCACGCCTCTCCGGTTGACAACAATGCCGACCTGCCTCGAAATCTCCCTTGAGATCTCCATCATGTTCCTCGCCCTCTCGAAGGAGATGACCGTATCCGCCTCAACGTTCTTGCGGTAAAGGTTGAGGAGCCTTCGCTTCTGGAGATGATTGAGACCCTGCGTGTTCCCGTATAGCTCTATGGAAACCTCCTGCTGCCTGCCCGTGGGGCGATGGCGTTCTCCTCATGTCCTGACGAGAGCGCCAAGGATTGTTACTATTATACTACAGCTCGGACGCAATCTCATACCGGGTCGCTTATCTTCGCCGCGGAAGAGCACGCGCAATCCCTGGGCGATCACGTCCGCCACTGCCCGGCCGCGGGCAGCGAGCAACTCATCCCCGCCGGGTCGACGGGAAGAAGGGACCGCCATACGCGCTCAAGCACAGGCGCGGGCACGGCCCGGCGCAAGGCCCCATCAGGCGCCGCCCATCCTTCGGGGGACCCGTTCAGAAACTCCTTGACAATACGTCATACTGTGTATAACTTATCTGTACCTGCACAAGCCAAACCATCCGCGAGGACGGGACGGAAAGCCAAGGATCTTCTCAGGGAAGACAGCCTGGCTGCCTGGTCACGATACGGTTTCTCTGTCATCACGTATTGCAGGAGTCTATTATGACCAAACCCGTCGCTGGAAAGCTCGCCCGGATGTTCGTGTGCCTTCTCGTGCTGCTCCTTTCGCTGATAGCCGGTACTGTCCTGTCTGCCATGCTGGTGAAGGCGACCACCTTATAGGCGAAAGGGTCGGCCTCTCTCTCGCAAAAAGCGCGGATTATCACGGATGGCGGCCTCTGGATCGTGCTGAGGAAGGACGGGGAACCGGGCAGAGGGTAAATCGCATGCCTCTTTTGTTTCTGCGGGTCCTTCCGGGTTTACGATATACGACGGGAGGATAAAAAAGACCGGCCCACATCTACGGGGATAGGCTGCGGGCCGGATGCCATAGGGTCCCGGAAAAAAGGGGGTTGGGGGGGTCCTAAAAACCGGGACCTTTTATTGCTTTATCACCTCAATGGCTGTTTCTTCTATTAGCAAGAAGCGGGCCAAGCCCACGGACGCGTAAAATAAGGGGGTGAGACAGGAGACTGGCAAATGTGATAGATATACCCGATAAATATCACAGAAAGGCAACACGTCCTCCAAATACGGCAGAACGTGGGGAAACCGGACGGGCTAAACCCTGCTAGTCCTCGGGGTCTGTAGCGGTTCCGGCGCACTATTAGGCGAACTGATAACATACCTTAAAATATTTAAATTGACTTCGCGCGTGCCATCAGGTGAAATGGTGATAACCAAACGGACCAGGGTGAACGATCCCGCGGTAGATCCCGCGCCATCTTCGACGATACCTTTTCGCTCTAATATATCATGCATAAGGAGACCCATTATGATTCTCGCTTCCCGGTGTCTGGTCTGCGCGCAAAACGTCGCCCTTCAGTCGGCCCGCTTCGTCACCCATGACGAAGCGCCCCTCAAGGAGGTGGTCTTCAGGATGATGGACGTTCTCAAGGACGCCAGGCCCAGAAACGTCGAGAC
>JBEKJU010000250.1:0-6829 GCA_050011095.1 Syntrophorhabdales bacterium | reverse complement strand
TGTTGTGTCGCTTGAAGATATGTTCGCTCACTCACCTATTCTACCCCATGGCGCGGATCATAGCGATGTTTACAGAAAAGGCATCCGCGCAGCAGAGCTGCGAGGAATGTTCTGATTCAAAAGTTGACTTGTCGTGAAGTACCTCGGCCATCCCGGCGCATGGGGCGGAACTCGGCCTTCGACCATGCCGGCAATGTCGCTATCGCCATCGCCGCGGGTGCGGTCGGATATTTTTTGTCGCAGCGTGCCGTCTTCCTCATGGTGCCGGTCTTCGCAGTGCTGACGGGTATCGCCGTGCTGTCCATTCCCTCTCATGCCATCGATTTCGACAGGGCGAGGGGGTTGGACCGAAAGCCCGACGCCGATCGCCCGGGCGGTCCCGTCGGCTATGGGGTCTTGTTTGAGTCGCGGCCGCTCGTGATCTTCGGTCTGGCGTCATGCTGTTCCATTTTTCCAATGCACCGCTGCTTCCACTGGTGGGGCAGAAGCTCGCGGCCGTATACCCGAGAGAGGCGACGGCAATGATGTCGGCCTGCATCATCGCCGCACAATTGGTGATGCTGCCGATTGCGCTGCTGGTAGGCCGTACCGCCGACAGATGGGGGCGGAAGCCTCTCTTTTTGGCCGCGTTCATTATCCTGCCTGTCCGGGCAGTGCTCTATACTCTGTCCGACAACAGCGCCTGGTTGATCGGGGTTCAACTGCTCGACGGTATCGGAGCCGGGATATTCGGCGCCGCCGGGCCACTGGTGGTCGCAGATATCATGTGGGGCACCTGTCGCTTCAACCTGGCCCAGGGCGCCATTGCCACGGTTCAGGGCATCGGCGCCTCGCTGAGCGGGTTGGCTGCCGGCGAGATCGTCGATCATTTCGGCTATAATGCAGCCTTTCTCACATCCGGCGCCGCCGCTTTCGTGGCGCTCATCGTCTTCGCAATCGGGATGCCCGAAACCCGACCCGCCTCAGCTGAGACTTCCGCCGGGGGAGTTCGTTGAACCCAACCTTTGGCCTTTGGCTCGTCGTCGCCATTTTCTCGGCGACCTACCTGGGGCTCGCCCTCGGCAAGGTTCCGTGGTTGCGGATGGACCGGGCCGGCATCGCCTTGGTCGGCGCTACGCTGATGATCGTCACCGGTATCCTCCCTCTTCCCGAAGCAGTCCGGTCTGTCGATTACCTTCTCCCCTTTGTCCTCAAGCAGGAGGGTGGCCAACTGCAAAAGCTCGGGAACGGCTGAGATATACCAGTACGTGTCATTGACATGGGCGTGACCGAGATACGCGCTCAGCTCAGGCAGGTGCTGCTCGACATTGAGGCCTGCCCGGTACCATCCGAGCAGGGTCTGAACGGCAAACCGGTGCCTAAGGTCATGCAACCTCGGGCCATGGCTCTCGGCCTGACCTCGCAGTCCTATCTGCCGCGACAACCGGACAAAAGTCCATCGTACAATCCATACCGTCAACCTGGCCCCGCCCTCCGACGCAAAGAAGCTTTTTGCCCGTGGACAGATCCGATCCCGGAGCCCATGGTAGCGCCGGAGCGCTTCCAGCGTGGAAGCATGGACGGGAACAATGCGTGAATTGCCGAACTTCGCGCCGCGAACCGTGAGTATCCCCCTGGTGAGGTCCACATTATCCCGGTCAAGGGCAATCGGTTCGCTCATCCGCATGCCGGTCACCGCCAGGAGCCCGAACAGCGTGGAGTACGTGGCAGCCCTCAAGCCCAGAGGCGACGGGAGCTTCCGGGCCGCCCGGATGAGGCGCGCTATCTCCTCGTCGGTGTAGAGGTAGGGCTGCGTGCGGCGGAAGCGATAGGGAAGGATGCCTTGAGGGGGGACCTAGGTCCCCGGGTCTAAAGCCTTCATATAACGGGCGAATATCCGTACCATCGAGAGCCGGTTCGCCCATTGGGCGGGCTGACACTTCTTTTGTTCCGTGGCCCACCGCAACGCCACTTCCGTGGTAATGGTAGAGGCGCCCTCCCGTTCCACATAGGAGACAAACCTTTTGAACAAATCGCCCGAGTTCTGCAACTTAAACCCAAGCGCATGGCGTACGTTCAGATACTCTTCGAGCGCGTCGCTAAGCTTAATAGTTCGCCTCCCTTCCACGGCAGGGCGAGCGCGCGCAGTGCCGCCACATCGACCTTGGTATAGATCTCGGTCGTGCTGGGGAGCTCATGCCTCAGAATCTCGCCAATTTCCGCAAGCGAGGCGCCGCCGCGGAGCATCTTTATGGCAAGGGCATGGCGAAGCAAGTGGCACCCTTTGCGCGCGGGATGAAGCCCGGCGCGAACAAGGGCCCGCCGGACGATATCCCCGATGGCGACAGAACTGGTAAATCCTTGCCGCGGCGCCTTGATACGAAGAAATACTCTGCGCGACGAACAGCGAGGGCGATGACACAGATACCCGGCCAGGGCCTCACCGACGTCCCTGGGCATAGGGAGCCGGTCGTGCCGGAGACTCGTGCCTCGTACCGTGATCTCCCCATTCTCCCAGTCTATGTCATCGAGCGTCATGTGAACCACTTCCGCGGCACGAAGGCCGAGTCGTGCCAGAAGGAGCAAGACCGCATAGTCGCGCCGGCCTGTAGGAGCAGATCGATTGCAACTTCCGAGGAGACCTTCTACGTGCTCCAGCTCAAGAAACTTTGGAAGATTCGATAAGCGCCAGTTTGCCACTGTGAGAACGGAAGCAGCCAGGTCCGTCTGGATCTCACCTCACTCATGGAGAAAGCGGAAGAAGCCGCGCAGGGCGGTTGTTATCAGTTGGGCGCGTCGCGGGCTCACCATTTTCGCATGGTGCTCGATGAAACCGGCGATGTCCCTTGGCGTGATCTCGTCCAGGGTGATCGGTTTACTGCCGAAACGCTCTGATGGAAACGTGCGGGCTATGGGAAGATAGTTGTCTATGGTCGGCTTGGCGAGGCCGCGCTCCTGGGTGAGATACTGCGCGAAACGTTGTTCAATAACATGAAGAGGGCTCTCCTCGCGTCCCGGAGCACAAGGGAGGGATGACGCTGGTATCGCGCAAATGGCCGAGGAGGGCTCGTAGGGCCGGCGGCGCTTCACACTGGGAGAGACCGTTGCGGCGCCGGTACCTGAGAAACTCCGACACGACCTGTTCTCGAGGTCCTCCACTCCACGTTGTCTCCTCTCAAGCCAACGGCTTAAACCGGCCACCGCCCGGATCTTGTGCCCGGCGGTCGGTTTTGCATAGCCTCGCTCCGAGAGACCCCGAGCAAAAGCATCGATGTAGGGACCCAGCGGGCCGAGGCGTAAACGCTTCCACGATGACGGGAATGAATAGAACTGATCGATCATCTCTGTCTCCTCCTTTAATGGAATCAAAAGAAGAAGACAGCTGGATTATGCCGAGTAAATCAAGTATCGATGAGGAACATCTCCGGGGATAACGGGCCTCCGATGAGCATCTATCTTTGCGCTCGGCATAATCCTGGACTCGGAATAATGTCTCTTATACCGAGCTCGGTATAAGAGACACACCTTCGCTTCCGAACTCCTCAACGCCGGCATGCGCCTTGAGGTTCTCCAGCAGCTTTTGGGCCATCAGGACATCGAGATGACCCGCCGCTATGCGAGGCTCACCGACAAGACGAGGGAAGAAGAATACTTCCGGGCCATGGCGATCATCGAGAAAGGAGAGATTGATGGAGAGTGTTGACAGATACAGGAGATTTTTAAAGAGAAGGAATTTCTCTCCCCATACGGTAAAGGCCTATATGAACATCCTTGCCCAGTTTACCGATTGTCAAGGATAAAGACTTGACCCCTGCCCCTCCAAAGTCCTTGATTCAGCTCGCGTATTCTGCTCTTGCCACTTTTCGCATGGGAGTTGTGACTCCTGAAAGGCGGTCATGTGGTCTCGGAATAAACGTGGATAACAAAAACACCGAATCAAACTCACCGAGTTTGCCCAGGCACTTCTTGTTGACCCTCCGGTGCTCGGAAGGGTAGAATCAGAATTAACGCACAATGAGTGTAAGAAAGGTAGCTCGATCGCATCCGATCAATGAAGGAGCCAACATGAAAGTAGAGAGGACGCAGAAAAGAACACGCTCTTGTCGAATCCTCTATATCGGCGCTGAGTGCAAGCCATTTTCGATGGTGGGCGGTGTAGGCGACGTCGTCGGCGAGATGCCAGTCGCGCTTAAGACCGCGGGATATGACGTCCAGGTCGTCACGCCGGAATACTCAAGCATCGAGGCCAAGCACTTCATCCCGAATCCACAAGGTGCCACCAATCATGTGGACTTCAATGTGGTCGACGACCCTCGTCTGGACGATGTCGATGCACATACCGTTGCGTACAGGTCCGGGAAACTGGGCAACGTCCCTGTTCATTTTGTGGTCAACAACACCTATTTCGGAACGAGGGTCGATCCCCGCTATGGCAAGCCCTACGTTGACAGCAAGGATGTGCCGTTCGAGGACGACGCCCTCCGTTTCTCGTTCTTTGCAAAGGCGGTGTTGCCGTTAATCAAGCAGCATGCGCCCGATATCGTGCATGTTAATGACTGGACGATGGGATATCTGTTGGGCTGGATGAAGCTTGAAGGTCTGCTTGACACGAAGGATGGGCCTGCGACAGTACTGACGATCCACAATATCGGCTATCAAGGCAACATGCGGCGGGCCTTGGTCGCTGGCTGGGACATGGAGAAACTGGCGAACCATTCGTTGACGGCTGCGTATTTCGCCGATCCTCATGCAGACTGGCATAACGTCAATCCGCTGCGCTTGGCCATGGAACTGGCCGACGTTACGAATACGGTCAGTCCAAGGTACATGCAGGAAATGATGGAGCCCGAGGTTCGATCGCGTTTTTTCGAGGGCGGCAAGGGTCTCGAAGGAATTGCCAAGAAACTACATGACGAGCAGCGACTCTTCGCTATCCTCAACGGTGTTCAATACAAGAACGCTAACCCATCTGACGCCGATTTCGAGGCCGTCATGAAGGAGAAAGCCGAGATGCGAACGCGGTTTGGGGCCTATTTCAAACAGCCGCAAGGCCTTCTGGTCGGATTCGTCGGTCGCTGCGTCGAACAGAAGTTCGGGCTGCTTACCGAGATACTCGGCGACAAAACCGTGCTTGAGCACATTCTTGAGATTCCAGGCGTGAATGCTGCGTTCCTCGCGACAGGAGATTCGAAGTACGAGTCGTTCATGGCGAATGTGGGTGTAGCCCGATTCGACGGGAGCCGCGGATACGAATACATTCTCTTCGCAGGCAGGCGCGGCAACTATGTCTCCACAGTTGCCTTCGATCGGGAGCGCGCACGACAGACGTGGCTTGCAAGCGATGTATTCCTGATGCCGAGTCTGTTCGAGCCCTGCGGCATTACACAGATGCAGTCGATGGAGCTTGCTACGCCTCCGTTGGTGCGTGGCACGGGTGGCCTGGTCGACACTGTCATTGACTACAGCCAGTCCGGTTCAACCGGATTCGTGCGTGACGGCACGACCCGCAAGGAAGTGCTCCGAAGCATTATCGACGGTGTCCGGAAAGCCAAGGACGTCAAGGAGAGTGATCCGAACGGTTTTCTCGCGATGCAACGCCGTGCGTTCAACCAGCGATTCACTTGGGAGAAGGCGCTGCCCGGCTACGAAGCGTTGTATGAGAGAGCATTGACAAAAAGGGCGCAGCGTCGTCGATAACCGAAGCAGTCGGTCTCAGCCGCGCGGATTTTAGTGTCGGCATGCGGCATTAACGTCTTTCCCGGGTAATGCGTTGTTCGCGGCGTCTGGCACCAAGCACCACTTGTGGGTGGACTGGCGAAGAGTGAAATCTTCGCCCGCTATCAACATTTCGCGCCCGTGGGCTCCTTCCTGAAATGCTTGCACCGACATTACCCCAGATCACGCCATGTTTCGGGCGGTAATCGTCAAGGTGACCCCGTGCTCATTCTCCAGTAAGGGCGAGGGCATTTTCTTTACCGGGGAAAACATGGCGTGGTATAGTTGAGCAGGTATTAGTATCGGTGCTATGCACTTTTATGAAGGAGGGCGTGTGGTTGCTCCCGGAGAGAAAAGAAAAATCCTATGTGTCGATGATGACCTCATACTGGCAGAGCTTTGTGAAGAGACTGCAGGAACTCGGTTACGAGGTTATCGGCGAATCCGACGCCGAGAGAGCATTTCGGTTGTTGAAAAAAGTCCCGAGGCATTTGACCTCCTGATCGTCGGTCAGACGATGCCCAAGGTACGCGGAATAACAATTGTGAAAAAAGCCCGTGCTATCCGGCCGGATATTAATGTTCTGCCGGTGACCGGGCTTGAGGGAACGGTATCAAAGGAAGAAGCGAGAGATGCCGGCGTTAAGGAAGTACTCGCCGAGCCCCTCTCGGCGGCGGAACTTGAAGCGGCAATAAGGTGCGTCCTGGGGTAGGCGCCACACTGGCGGCCCGCGCCGGCGTGGACGTTGTACCCCTCTATCGGGAACGGCAGAAAGGGAGAATTTCTGCGACCTTTGTGCTAAAATAAGCTTCTTCTTTTGACGCCCGACTACTCTTTCGTCACGGGGAGAATAAGTCAAGGACGAGGGCCAACGCCTGCAAACCCCAAAGAAAGGCACGGCCGCCGGATGCGCATCATATTCTGTGTGTCGAGGACAACGTGGATACGCTTGCCGCTGCTCGAACCCCAGCGACACAGTGTGGACAGAGACGGAAAGTCTCACGGCCTTAGGATCGTTTTCAGAAGAACCCGATCGTTTCGGCCTTGCTTTCCTTGAGCACGAGATGACCCCGAATCAAACAACAGCTATTTTATCGCCTGACAAACTTCAAACCGGAGGCACATGGTGAAACCC
>JBEKJU010000249.1:0-5671 GCA_050011095.1 Syntrophorhabdales bacterium | reverse complement strand
CGAGACGGGGCGGGAAGCGGACAAAGCGCGCGACGCAAGGCAATGTTCCCGGCGCTGGAGACGAAAGTAGTCTTTCCCGGAGAGAAAGAGGGCCGTAGGTTCCAAATGCGTTTGCCCTGGGGTTTTCGGGAATATCCGTAGAATCTGACCGAATATGCTGCTAAACTGCTTCATGGGCGCCCCTCGGGTATTATTTTGTTCTGCCGATCAAATTCTACCTGTTCGGGGTCGCCCTTCGAAAGCTATTTTGGACAGATGTGACATTGCCCACCTATTGAATCAGCCTCCTGAGGCACGAAGAAACGCGGGATAAGGAATCCCCTGCCCTGACACATGATCGCAAGGCATTCAAAACGCACATCTGCCGGTCAGGTTGCAGGTAACAATTTGCGGCTATTTTCTTCATAACTCGAGACCCACGAGGTATTCCTTCAATTCCTGAATGTGGTAAGGCGAAACGCTGAAGTGACTGACGCCTTTTTGAATGAACCGCTCAACATTAGTCTTGCCGTTTGCCAATTCGCCACATATACTGCACTCTTTCCCTTGTCGTTGCGCGGCCTTCGCAATGATCCTCGCCGGGGTAAACATATGTTCAACGCCTTTGTCGTAATAGGGACCTGTTGCCCAAGTCGCCTTTGGCACGGTCGTCGCAAGTGACTAATTTTGATAAGTTTGGACATATTTGTATACATTAGTGTGGCAGTTTGAGGAGGGGTATGGTAGGCTTAATAAGTCTACCAGTCAAGGAGATTGCTCGCATGATGGGTTACCAGCCACCCCCTGATGATCCGCTCTTTTCCTACAATGTTCAGCTCGAAACAAGGGTTCGTAAAGAACGCCCCCTACGTCAAATCAAGCAGTGTATCGATTTTGGATTCATTTATAAGGAAGTGGCACCCACTTATGGAGCAAGCGGCAATGTGTCCGTTCCTCCGCCGGTGATCCTCATGCTCCTTCTCGTGCTTTACAATGTGCGGTCGGAAAGAGAACTCATGGAGACCCTTCCTGAGCGTTCTGGTTCCTCGACTATACCATAGAGACGAAGATCCCGGATCACAGCGTCCTATCGAAGGCACGGAAGCGTTGGGGAGATAAGGCGTTCAGGCGGTTCTTTCAGATGATCGTGAGTCAGTGCGTCGAGGCAGGACTGGTGAACGGCGACAAGATCTTTGTCGATTCGAGCTTTGTCGATGCCAATGCCTCCAGGGCTTCTCTTGTCGAGCGGCATCGGCTCGATAGTGCATATGAAGAGTTGGAGAAAAGGCTGGAAGAGTCCCCCCGTGCCCCTTTGAATAACCGGTACGTCTCGTCGAGTGATCCGGATGCCTCAATGATGCGCCATGGAGAAAACGCTCATCTCCGGTACAAGACGCACCGCGCCGTCGATGGGGCGCACGAGGTGATTACCTCTGTCGCGGTGACTCCCGGCATTGTCAATGAGGCGAATAAACTCACCGACCTTCTTGACGACCACGAGGTCAGTACCGGAACAAAGGCGACTACGGTTGCTGCCGACACCAAGTACGGCACGGCCGATAACTTCCTTATCTGCCACGATCAGTCATTGCCCACATAAAGCCTCTCGCCGACAGGGTCGATCCCTCCCGGAAGGACATATTCTCCATGGATCGATTCACCTATGACGCAACCACAGACACCTTCACCTGTCCCGCAAAAAAGGTCATGAAACGGCAAGCCATGATCGGAGATTGGATTATCTACGCCATGAGGGCTCCCATCTGCCGGGTGTGTGATCTTAAGGAGCAGTGCACCAGGAATAAAACGGGCAGAACCGTCCGTCGACACATCCGCCACGATGTGCTCGCCACCATGTACGAGATTGGCAGATCACGCGAGGCAAAAAGAGACCTCAGAACCCGACAGCACCTCATGGAGAGGAGCTTCGCGCAGGGCGTCTACTTCGGGATGAAGAAGGCACGATGGCGACGGCTCTGGAGGATACAGATTCAGGAATACCTCATCGCAAGCGCGCAGAATATCCGTATCCTGCTCAAGGCAGTAAAGGACAGGTTCAGAGGGATACGGAACGAGAGGGGAAGGCTCGGCATCTCCCACCTCGCCGCCCTCCTGACGATAACCACGTCTCTTCATCGGTTGATCGTCGTCTTGCGATCAGACGAAAGGCTTCCGCTGGCAGGCTCCGGGGCGCTATGGGGAGTCACAGGATAAGGACGTCGGGCAACAGGCCCATAGGATGCAACATCCGGGCTCTCTCGCCCTGCGGCCATGATGTACTGAGTAAGATCATTGGTACCGATACTCACAAAGTCTGAAACTTCTACGATGTCCTTTATCGAGAGCACTGCCGCCGGGGTCTCGATCATGGACCCGAGCTGCATCTGCCCCTCTGTTGTGGAAATTCCTTCCTTTTGGCAGCAGGCGCCAAGCATTTCTCGAATCCTGCTCACTTCTTCGGCAAGCGTTATCACGGGCAGGAGTATGCGAATGTTAAAGCGCTGCCTGAGTCGCACGAGGGCCCGAAGTTGCGTCAGCAGCAGTTCAGGGTGCCGCAGAAGTAACCGGACGCCCCTGATCCCCAGAAATGGGCTGACTTTGTCTCCCGTTTCAAAATAGGGCAACCTCTTATCACCCCCGATGTCCAGCACTCTAATCGTGACAATACGGTCCCCCACTGGTTCCAAGGAGTGCGCCAGAATCTTGTATAAATCCTCTTCCGTCGGCATCACCGTACTTTCCAGGTAGATAGATTCTATGCGAAAAAAGCCGATGCCGTCACAACCAAGTGAGACCGCCCGGCTGACATCAGAACCATCACTTACGTTAGCATAGATGCTTATGAGCCTGCCGTTCTTCGTCTTGACCGGTCCCATGATGATGTTTGCGCCTCGACCCGTGGCGCCGAGACTCTGCCGTTTCTCTTGATAACGCCTCAGAATCGACGGGTCCGGATTGTAGAAAAGCTTTCCTTCAGTCCCGTCAATTACCATGGGAACGCCATCGAGCATGAAGTCGGTCGACTTGCCTTCGGTGCTCACCGCGGGTATGGCAAGAGAGCGAGCCAGCAAGGCGCTATGAGAGTGCAGACTCCCGTCCTCGACTACGATACCGGCAGCGTTCTGCTTGTCGAGACGAATCGTGTCGGAGGGAAGTAGGTGTCTGGTAACGACAATAGCGCTAGGAGGAAGGCTTTCGAGAACGATTGTGCCAATGCCCAGGAGGTTTCTCAGGACCCTTCGCAAGATGCCCCGAAGATCGTCGGCTTTCGCTCTGCCCACTTCGTGCGTGGAATTGCTGAGCTTCTCGATATACCCTTGAAAGACGTTCTTCGTGATCTGTTCGGCATATTTATCGGCTCATTGTAAATCTCCTTCTTTAACGCATCTATGAGAGCGGAATCTTCCAACATAGACCTTTGAGCATCGAATATATCGCCATCGCTTGGGCCAATATTGTATGAAATTGATCTGCTGAGCTTATGGAGGTCCTTCTCTACCTCCTTTATTGAGCCGGTGATTCTTTGCAGCTCATAACCAATGTCCTTATTTGAAATCGTGTAAAATGGAAGCTTCCGCGTGAGTATGTCTCCGTAAGTAAACACCTTTCCCACGGCAATGCCGTCAGAAAGAGGTGCACATTTGAGCTCGATAACACGGCAAGGATTATCAGACATGGATCGATACCATAGTCCTGGTTATAGGGTCACGGGACGTGAAACCTCGCCGGCTTCGATACCTGTTGATTACTTGATTGGCTCCAATGGGCCCTTCTGTTCTTCGCCCACGCCGCCTCGTTGCGGCCCGGATCGACGGGTCTTTCCTTGCCGTAGCTCACGTTTCGAGGAGCTTACCGGGTAACGAATACTCACCGGAAACTGCCGATGATTCCCGGCACAAGCTCCCGCAGAGTCGACTGAAGTGTCTTCTCCAGGGAGGCCGCGACAACAGGGCCGGAGCGGTCGAGTCCCTGATCCTCACTGCCCGCGCTCGCGGTGAGCGTCTTGACGACGCGACCGTTTTCCCAGACATCGGCCACAAGCGCTATATGCGTTGAGGTGGTGAGCACCAGTTCGCCGGCAAGCTGATTGCAGGAAAAATTCTGGACCTTCAGCACGACCCCTCTCGAGACGCGGGCCGAAAGGGCCGGCACCCTCCTCACCTCGTAGCCCACGGAGGAGAGTTCCTGTATCAGGGCATCGGCGATCCATTGAGAGAGATCGTCCGTGGTCACGATCAGGGTGTCCGTGCCCCTCACCGGGCCCAGGATCACGCGGCCCCCCGGCAACTGGGCCGGCTGCTTTTCGAAGACCGGCCGCGCCAGGAAGATTTCTCCTGATCCGCCGCTCCCGTACACGGCCTGCCGGTAATTGAGATCGACCCTTTTTTCAAGGGGGGCGCATCCGCTGAGCAGTGCCGGGAAAAGGAAGAGGAACAGAAAGGGGACCCAGCGGCGGGTTGTTTTTGACATATAAGATAATAAGCCGCTTCCGGGGCAAAAGCAATTTTCTGATAAGGCATTCAAGGGTTCTTGGCGAACCCCTTTCGTCCTGTGCGCACGCTCCCGCCAAGATCGTTACAGGCAAATTCGGCAAATGCGCGGGAGAAGCCCCTGCGCTCCAAGAAGTCAGAAAATTAGGACATAGAAAATAACTACCCGGAGGAAGCCGCAAGACGAAAACCGAGGAAGTCGTCCCAGAACGCCGGATCGTACCAGTGTCGCCGCGCCGCGCGCAGGTTCCACGCACCGGCGACCCATGAACCGCCCCGCAACACCCTTGCATTGCCTGTTCTGGGTCCCTGAGGGTTATCCTTGGGGCTTCCCTCGTACCAGACATTGCCATAGAGGTCCTGTACCCACTCCGAGACATTGCCCGACATGTCAAAGAGCCCGAGGCCGTTGGGTTTTTTCGTTCCCACCACGTGGGTCTTCTGCCCGCTGTTTTCGCTGTACCAGGCATAGTTGCCCAGTTGGGTGGGGTCGCTCGTGCCGGCCCATTTCTCCTTTTTCCCGCCGCTCCGGGCCGCATACTCCCATTCGGCCTCGGTGGGGAGGCGGTAGCGTCTCCCGGTCATATGATTCAATTTTGCTATGAACGCCTGGGCGTCGTCCCAACTCACGCTCTCCACGGGCCTGCGGTCACCGTTGAACTTACTGGGGTTTTTGCCCATCACCGCCTGCCACTGGGCCTGGGTCACCGCATACTTGCCGATGTAAAAATCATTCAGGCAGACCTCGTGGACGGGCCTCTCGTCCTGGTTCCCGTCGAGGAAGGTATCCCCCATCTGAAAGCAGCCGCCGCGCACGTTGACCATCTCGATGTCGGGCGCCGCGGCAAGGCAGCGCGACCCGAGAGGCAGGAGCGTGAGGGTGGCAAGCGCCACTATCAGGGTAGCAAAACCGCAATTTCTTTGTTTCATTCCGTTGACCGCTTGCTTCGCATCCTTCATCTCAGCCTTCGACTTGGCCTTGCTTTCGTCCCTCTCGTTTGAGCCTTTGGTTGCCGGTCGGGCCGCCTGCCGCCCATTGTTTGCCTCTGCTGGGCCATGATACGCCGCTTCCACTACTTCCCCGGTAGTGTCAAGCCTTTTGTGTGAGTTTGTAGAGCGGTAAATTGGGCCGTACCTTTCCTACCTTTGTTGTCCTCCAGCTCAGCTCCATTTTCAGTGAGATAAACGCAAGGAGTCGGTAA
>JBEKJU010000248.1:0-5695 GCA_050011095.1 Syntrophorhabdales bacterium | reverse complement strand
AAGACGGAGGGATGGCTGAGCGGCCGAAAGCGGCGGTCTTGAAAACCGTTGGGCGTGTAAGCGCCCCGTGGGTTCGAATCCTACTCCCCCGCCATTTTTCCTTGATTTTACTCAGTTTTACTCTGTGCCTTTTGTATGCCTTCCAGGCTTTTTCCATGCCTTCAGATTGGCTACGTTGTTGTCCATCCTCTGTACAGCATCAAGAAGAATGTATGCGCGTAGATGCTCTTCGGTACAAAATATTTAATGAGAAGAAATAGCTGTAACGCTACAATCGAGCCGGCTCTACGCCCCACTTTTGCAGCCGTTCCACAACTGTGGTCAGTAGTAAGTCAAGACGCTTTTTCAGAAGGTCTGTCATCTCGAGCCCGATATCAACGGATTCGGGCTGAATGCCTATAAGGCAGATCTCTGCGGGTAGAGAACCGGCCATTTTTGCTGCAAAGAGCAGACCAGACAATCCCACATGATGAACCGAGACCTGTGAAGTCAGAAAAGAAGGGATCCCATCGCCTTCAATGATCACGATCGCCCCGGGCGGCTCTCCGGCATCAACCGCGTCAACAAAGAGCACCTTCTCATAATGCTCTATCACCGGCAACAGATCGAGCCCCCCTGTGCCGCCGTCGAGCAGGTCGACCTGCGGATCGAGCCTGTAGCTCTCCTTTATGGCTTCTATTGCGCGCACGCCGACAGCGTCGTCCTGTAGGAGGAGATTGCCTAAGCCGATGACGCAGACGCTATTTGTCATGGCACGTCTTGTGGCCGCTGAAGATAGAACTCATCACGCAGTTGTCCTCCACGAGGTCTGTTGTCCATCCGATATACATGTGGACGACAGGGAAGATAATCAGGAACCACATGATGAAATGGTGAACGAGACGGACCTGCTGGACTGGGAAGTAGGGGAGTATCCAGCCTCCCACCACTTTCCAGAAAAACCCGACGTGGCTCTGCGACATGAGGGCAAAACCGGTCAATATGGAAACAAGGTAGCCCAAAAACAGAACTATGTACGCTATCCCGGCAAGCATCGAGTGGCCGAGGACCGAGGGTGGCCGAGGATCCAGCAGCAGGTAGAATCGTAGGTCGTGGTAGAGCCCGCTGAGCCGTTCCCTCGTGTAGGGGATCATGCTGCTCCACCGCGCGTATGTATTGCCCGCAAAACCCCAGTAAATCCTTAGCAGGACGCCCATTGCAAAAACGTATCCTGCCGAAAAATGTATCAGCCTCATCCAGCCCATGATAAACTGGTTGTGGGGGTTCGTACCGTAGAAAAGCGGGTTTACGCTGTCTATGTAGGGGTGGCCGATGTAGTAACCGGTGAAGCTCAGGATGATGAGACAGGCGGCATTCACCCAATGCGATAACCGGACCGGAACCTCCCAAATGTACACGTCAGTCAGCTTAAACATGGCTTACGTTTCTCTCACAACCGTTATAGGTCTTCCCTTCACATCAGTTACGTGGACGGCACACGCCATGCAAGGGTCGAAAGAATGGACAGTCCTGAGAATCTCAAGGGGCTTATTCGGGTCTGCCACGGGAGTTCCGATCAATGAGGCCTCCACGGGCCCCTGCGTTCCCTTTGCATCTCTTGGTGAGAGATTCCAGGTGCTCGGGACCACCGCCTGATAGTTCGTGATCCTCCCCTCCTTTATCCCCACCCAATGCCCGAGGGCGCCGCGAGGCGCGTCATGTAAGCCATACCCCTTCGCCTCCCTGGGCCATGTGCCCGGTTCCCATTTCTCTACCTGGCAGATCCGATAATCGCCCTTCTTGATGGTGCCAACCAATTCATCGATAAAGCCCGGTATCATCTCGGCTATAATCAGGGTTTCGATCCCCCGCGCTGCAACGCGACCGAGCGTCGAGAAGAGCGCCCCCGCATCAGCCTGCAACTTTCGTAGCGCCATATCAACTACCTCTTTCACCCTTTTGTGGCCGGACGCGTATGCCACAAGCACGCGGGCGAGCGGACCCACCTCCATGGACATCTCCTCATACCTGGGCGTCTTGAGCCAGCTATATTTTGCTTGTACATCCAGGTAATCATAGGGGGGTTTTGGTCCCGTATACCTCGGGTTCGTCTCGCCATCCCAGGGGTGTTTTCCCCGTCGGTCCCCCTCTCCATACTCGTACCACGAATGGGTCACGTACTCGGCGATCTTCTTTTGGTCAACGGGCATGATCTTCGTCAAGTCTTTTCCGAGAATTATCCCTTTCGGCAGTTGCAGGTTGTCGGTATTGCTGCGGTTGTCTCTCGGAAACTCGCCGTAGGTCATGTAATTGCCGACCCCGCTGCCGTAGCTTGCCCAGTCCTTGTAATATGAGGCTATGGCCAGGAGGTCCGGTATGTAGACCTTGCTGACAAAGTCTATGGCCTGTCTCGCGGCCTGAGTCATAAGCTCAATTGCGTCGGCATTGATGGCGTTCTGGCTGTTGGGGTCGACAGGCCGCGCTATCCCGCCCACCAGATAGGTCTGCAGATGCGGATTCTTGGAGCCGAGAAGGGCATGCACTTTCACGATACCCCTCTGCCAATCGAGGGCCTCGAGGTAGTGAGCCACTCCCAGCAGATTCACTTCAGGAGGTAGCTTGTACGCGGGGTGGCCCCAGTAGCCGTTCGCAAAAGGGCCGAGCTGCCCTGTGTCGACCAGGCTTTTAACCCGTTTTTGCACCATCGTGAAAAAGGAGGCGCCGGAGTTCGGCCAGTCGGACAACGATTGGGCAAGGGACGCGGTATGCGCCGGATCGGCCTTTAAGGCGCTCACGATATCGATCCAGTCGAGGCCATGGAGGTGATAGAAGTGGATCACGTGATCCTGAACAAACTGCACGGCGGCGATGATGTTGCGCATGATCCGTGCGTTGTCCGGGATCGTCATGCCTAGCGCGTCCTCTACCGCTCGCACGGATGCAAGCGCGTGAACCGTGGTGCAGACGCCGCAGATCCTCTGACAGAAGAGCCAGGCATCCCTTGGATCGCGATCTTTCAGGACGATCTCGATGCCCCTGAACATGGTGCTCGACGACCAGGCATCGACCACTTTTCCATTTTCCACCTTCGCCTCGATGCGCAGGTGGCCCTCTATGCGGGTTATGGGATCTATAACTATTCGTGCCATTCCGGCCCCTTCCACTCGGTTTTAGGCTCAGCCTTCGGTTTTCCCTCGGGCTTTTTCTTCCGCCTGAGCAATCTCGCTATCGTGTGAATAAGGATGCCGCCGACCGTCGCTAAGGTGACTGCCAGCCCGACCTTGTCGGCCGTTGTCTCGACCGTGATGCCGTGCGGCTGCGGGAGCCTCCGGTAGAAGGGCGTCATCTCGTCCCAGAAGTTGGGCGCAGCACAGGCGATACACCCGTGCCCGGATTGCACCGGCCAGCTGGTACGTTCGTTATACTTCACCGTAGGACAGTTCTGATACGCCGCGGGCCCCTTGCATCCCATGTAATAGAGACACCAGCCGAGACGGTGTCCCTCGTCGCCCCACTGTCGGACATACTGCCCCGCATCGAAATGGGCTCTCCTCTCGCAGTTGTCATGAATCCGCTTTCCATACGCAAAAAGAGGCCTTCCCAAGGCATCGACCGCGGGAAGCGATCCAAAGGTCAGGTAGTAGACGATCGCCGCCGTTATGTTCTCGGCATTGACGGGACAGCCGGCGAGGTTTATGATGGTCGCCCTGGGGACCACGTCCCGCACCCCGACAGCGCCGGTGGGATTCGGGTGAGCCTTAGGGATGCCACCGAAAGTGGCGCAGGTCCCCATCGCAAAGGTGGCAAGGGCACTCCCGCACACCTCCCGGACGATATCGACGGAACTGCGGCCGGCGACACAGCAATATGCGCCATTCTCTGCCAGTGGGATGGAACCCTCGACCGCCGCGAAGTATTTCCCTTTCTGGTTTTTTAGCACGTCGGCGAGCGACTTCTCAGCCTGCTTGCCGGCCGCTGCCATGATGGTCTCGCTATAATCGAGCGACAGGACATCAAGAACCAGTTCGGCGACGGTTGGCTTCGTGACCCTCAGCAATGCTTCCGTATCGCCGGTGCAGCTCTGGCACTCAATCCAGACGAGGATCGGCTTCTTTTTCGTCTCCAGCGCATGGGCGATCTTCGGCACAAAGCTTGAAGAAAGTCCGAGCACCGCGGCCATGGCTGAGCAAAACTTGAGGAAATCGCGGCGGGATACGCCCCGGTCCAGCAACTCTGCACGCAGATTATCGGTAGCCATGGACTATCCTCCCTCAGTCGCTACCCGGTCGAAACTCACTGCAGGAAATATAATACGGAGCATACGTCGCGGCTCAAGGAAATTAAGGCGACCGTCGTCGGCTTCCAGTCTGTGGGCGTGAGGCAACGAATAGTAATCAGGTATCAGTCAGCAGGGAAGAGGAAGATGATGAAAAGAGCAACTGTTTTTCTGTAGTGGCGGTTATGGTCGAGCGACAAAAAAACAAGTAAGGCCGTCGAAATTTGCCCCTCTACAAGAAATTTTGCACGTTGGGTTGACAGTACGCTGCTTCGTATAAAGATTGAAGATAAGGGTACATGCGGTTGAGAAGGGAAAACAAAGACAAGGAAGACAAGGATGAAGTCGTTGGCAGAATCTTTTATCACACCGGCAATAGTGATTGTTCCGGCGCTGGGCCCAGGGCCGGCATCCGCGCAGAAGAGCCCAAACGTCCTGTTCATCATGGGCGACGGCGTGGGCAGGATGCAATAGAATATCTATCACCGTGGGTCGGATTGTCGGGGGCCGTGCAGAGTTGCACGTCTGGGCGTAATTACCATTACAAAACAGGAGGGAATAATGAAAACAGCAACGAAGATATGCATGGTGGTAGTAATCGGGTTTGCCCTAGCCTCATTCGCAGGGTGCGCATCGGCGCCTAAGCAGACGGGATTCCTTGGTGACTATTACGGAGACTTGGGGCCGGGGCCTAAGGACGGAGTCAAATACCGCTGGCTCAAGCCGGGAGTCGATTTTTCAAAATATAACAAGCTTATGATTGATAGCGTGGTCTTCTATTATGCGCCTGATTCGGAAGACAAGGGTATCGATGCCGAGCAGATGAAGGAGCTGACAGACGCGTTTAACACGGAACTAGTCAACGTATTGAAAGACAAGTATCCCATCGTGGGAGAACCGGGTCCGGATGTGGCACGACTCAGGATCGCCCTGACACACGTGAAGAAGAGCAAACCCGTGATCAGCGCCGTCTCCTCCGTGGTTCCCGTGGGGATCGGCATCAGTATTGTCAAGAAGGGCGCCGCCGGCTCCTGGACCGGCTCAGGCGCAACAAGCGCAGAGTTTATGGCCCTTGACTCTACGACCAATGAGGTGATCGCCGTTGCCGAAGACGAACAGACCGCGGCATATTTTGAAAGATTTTCAAAGCTGGGATCCGCAAAGGCCGCCTTTAAATACTGGGCGGAGAGGATCAAGATTTTCTTAGATGAGGCCCACGGCGAGAAACAATAACAAACCAGGCTTGTGAGCCTCGTGGTGGGATACGAAGGGAAGAGTGGGGCAGGGGCGGCTCGCACCCCAACTTCTGGTCCCACAAATTAAGGAGACGACGGTGGCGGAGCTACGGATGGAGCGGACAGCCGATGCCTTGATCCTGGGTATCTCCGGAGACTGGCGACTGAGCGATCCGATCCCCTCATCCGCGGCCGTTGAGTCCGA
>JBEKJU010000247.1:0-7845 GCA_050011095.1 Syntrophorhabdales bacterium | reverse complement strand
CTCCTGTCTTCCTTCTCCACGATGTTATCCGGTTGTAGAGGCCTTGTAAAACTTGGCCAGCCTGTGCCGGATTCGAACTTGTCAAGCGAACTAAAGAGAGGCTCCCCGGAGACAATGTCAACGTAAATGCCCTCCCTGTGATTATCCGCGTACTCGTTTCTGAAGGGCGGTTCCGTGCCTTTCCTCTGGGTCACATCGTATTGCAAGGGCGTCAGCGTTTTTTTCAGGGTTGCATCATCCGGCTTCTTGAAGTTTCGCCAATCTCGTGCGGCTGAGCTTTCCATCCGGCTTCCCCCTGTCTCCTTAGCGGATTGGTCGGTACCGGGGCTGCCAGGCTGCGGTCCCCGCTCGTCGGACGCCGGGGCTTGACATCCTGCGAGAATCAGTAGAATAATGCCCGCTATGATTGCAATATGGTCTCGTCGCATCATCCTGTAACCTCTTCTTATAAGATAGTACGTCTGGTGGACTCTGTCAGTCTTCGTAACGTCCACAGGACTTTCTCCCCGGCACCACGCAGTCGGCCGCACGCGAAAGCGGTTGGTCGGGTACGTTCCCTATGTACCCTTCTCCTTCACGGCGCGTTCTCCTTTCTCCTTGCACAAACAGGCCGGCAGGAATTATAGTAATACTGGAAAGAGGCGGGCGGCTGGTATGGCGGGAGGCGCGGAACGTATGCGTCCCGCCTATGATGTCCGTCTACGGAGCCGCCAGGAAGGAGGGCCGCATGAAAAAATGGATCGTCTTTGTTACGCTCGCACTGATCGTCTTATGCCTCGCCGTACCCACGCCCGGCCATACGAGGGGCTACGGCTGGCACGGCGGCTGGGGCTGGCACGGCGGCTGGGGCTGGTATGGCCCCGGGGCTTTTTGGGGCGGAGCCGCCCTCGGTGCCGCCCTTGCCTACCCTTACTATGCCTATCCTTACCGCTACTATGGTTATCCTTACCCGTATGGCTATCCTTACCCCTATGCATCTCCTTATCCCAATGCCTATGCCCAGCCTGCCCAGCCTCAGGCCTACGCCGAACCGCAGCAGAATTACTGGTACTTTTGCAAGGACCCGCAAGGTTATTATCCGTACGTCGCAAGCTGCCCGAGCGGGTGGATGAGAGTGTTTCCGACGCCGCCACAGCCGGGAAACGAGGAGGGGGCGGTAAAATGAACTGGACGCGAGGTTTTCTCATATTCCTGGCCCTGGCCCTGCTCGGGGGATGCGCAACAATGCCCACCGGCCCGACCGTCACGGTGCTGCCGGGCCCTGGAAAGCCTTTCGAGGTATTCCAGTCTGATGATTATGCGTGCAGGCAATGGGCCCAAGACCAGATAGGCGGAGCGTCGCCAAGCCAGACCGCCAATCAGAACCTCGCCACCGGAGCCGCGGTGGGAACACTGGCAGGCGCCGGGCTCGGTGCCGCAATCGGCGCTGCCACGGGCAATGTAGGCGCCGGTGCCGCAATCGGCGCGGGGGCCGGCCTCCTCACCGGAACGGCT
The DNA here is from genome assembly GCA_050011095.1 of Syntrophorhabdales bacterium. GTDB lineage: Bacteria > Desulfobacterota > Syntrophorhabdia > Syntrophorhabdales > WCHB1-27 > JBEKJU01. The sequence continues at coordinate 6,351 of JBEKJU010000247.1, read as the reverse complement.
GTCGCGAGCGGTCCGGCCGCTTCTTCCGAGTATTCGCTCCAGAGGCGCTACGACATGGCCTATCAGCAATGCATGTACGCGAAGGGGAACCAGATTCCCGGTGTCCGGCCGGTGCGAGCCTACGGGCCACCGCCTCCGCCACCGGCCTATGGGTCGCCGCCTCCCGGCTATGGTTCGCCGCCTCCCGGCTATGGTTCGCCGCCTCCTGGCTATGGTTCGCCACCTCCTGGCTATGGTCCGCCACCCGCTCCGCAACAGTAAGAGGGGTCCGGACGAGGAGCAGGTCCCCGGCTTTGACGTCACTCCGTTTTCGTAGCCGGGTGAAAAGGGGACTTTCGGGCGAACACGCCGCCCCACCCCTTTATAGTTGGAATCCGTTCATACGATTGTTTCAACTTTATCCAGGTGGGGCTACCGACGTAGCGTTTCTTGAACACCTCATTCAAAGAAGCGAGTTGACGCCGGTGTATCTGATTATGCGTACGTATCCCTTGAAAGCGCTTTCGAGGGCATTCTCGACAAGGTCACAGAAGACCCGCGCGTTGACGTCGCTTTATTCATATGTCCACCCTGGGAACGATCTGCACAACCGCAACCTAGGGATTACACTTCTTATACGAACGTGTGAAAAACACCAAGCCTGCCCCGGAGTGTTTCTATCCGGGGGCGAAAGCCGGGGTCCAGGCAGTCCGCAAGTGAGGGAAAATACTGGATTCCGGCGTCCGCCGGAATGACGGAAAAGGGTCGCCAGTTAATTTTTTCACACGTCATACCGGGTTGTATTCAAAGGCGCATCGAGGAGAACTTTGCCATTCTCACCATGGCATCCGTTATGGCCGCGCAAAATTGGATGATCGCCGCGGCGCAAGAGTCGACGCGCCGCAGGGCCCATGGTCGTCCGGCTCATTTCCTTCTGATCTGTAGCCGGATTTTCTTCAATAAAACGCCGGTCTTCGGCAGGTTTGACCCGGTAAGGTCTCTCTTGCGGGCCATTCTGCTTTCAAAGCAACCTACCCCCGATTCGCATGGGCGGCGCGAGTCGGGTACTAGGGGCCTTGCGTACGTCTTTTCTTCCGCAATTCAGATTGAGGGGCAACGGCGCAAGGTGGTTGTCCCTTGCGGAGTCGCTCAGGGGCAGTGCAATGCGAGGGATTCAGAGCTGAAAAAGGAGATTAGGATTGACAGACGACATAAACGAGCATTCGGCCAACGACCCTGACCGTCAACCCCCGGCCCCAGTTCCGGCGCGTCCCCGACGCAAGGTTCTGCGTGTCGTCATGTGGAGTCTCCTGCTCCTGGTTTTGGCGCTTGTGCTCGTACTGATCCTGCACCACCACGAGAACGCCCAAAAAGCGGCGTCCTTGGCGCGCCGTGGCCCGGCGGGGATCACCATTACGAGTGCGACGGCGCAAAAGGGCGACATCGGCGTCTACCTTGACGCAATCGGCACGGTCACCCCGGTCTATACCGATTTGATTACCACCCAGGTGAATGGCCTTGTCGTTGCCGTGCAATACAAGGAAGGTCAAGTGGTGCGTAAGGGTGATCCGCTGATTGACATCGATCCGCGTCCGTACCGCGCAACGCTTCTACAAGCGCAAGGGGCGCTGGAGCGGGACGAGAATCTGCTCGCCCAGGCACAGATGGACCTTGAACGCTACCGCGCCGCGTGGGCACGCAACGGCATTGCAAAGCAAATCCTGGATGACCAGGAAAAGCTTGTCCTTCAGTACATGGGCACCGTAAAAAACGACCAGGGAACGGTGCAATTTGACCGGATTCAGGTCGACTTCTGCCATATCACCGCTCCAATCGCCGGCCGCGTGGGTTTGCGGCTGGTGGATCCGGGCAACGTGGTGCAGTCGGCGGGAACCGTAACCCTAGCGGTCATTACACAACTGGAGCCCATCACCGTAATTTTCACCATACCGGAAGACAGCCTGGGGCAGGTTGAAGATCGCCTGCGCCACAAGGCGAAGCTCACCGTCGATGCCTTTGATCGCACCGCGCAGACGATTATTGCGCGGGGGGAGTTGTTGACCCTCGATAACCAGATCGACACGACGACCGGGACGGTAAAGGGGCGGGCCCTCTTCGACAACAAAAACGATGCACTCTTCCCGAACCAGTTCGTGAACACGCGCCTGCTGGTCAATACGTTGCGGGGAGTGACGCTGATTCCGGCATCGGCCATTCAACGAAACGGCCAGGAAGCGTTCGTGTATGTTATTCAAAGCAATATCGCTCATAGGCGCAGCATAAGGCCGGGGGTTACAGACGGCGGTGTGACGCAGGTTGAAGGCATCAACCCCGGAGACGTCGTCGCCAACAGCAGCTTCGATAAGTTGCAGGACAACGTCCCGGTCGTCATTTCGACGAAGCCTGCCCCGGCCGGCACCACCGGAAGCGGCGCCCCGTGAGTCCATCCAGTCCGTTTATCGTGCGGCCGGTTGCGACCGCTTTACTGATGGCCGCAATCCTACTGGTCGGTCTTGTCGGCTATACGCAGCTGCCGGTCTCCGCATTGCCACAAGTCGATTACCCGACCATTCAGGTGCTTACGTTTTATCCGGGCGCAAGCCCGAACGTGGTAGAGACTACGGTGACGGCGCCCCTGGAGCGTCAATTCGGCCAAATGCCGGGCCTGAACCAGATGACCTCCTCAAGCTCCGGCAGTACTTCCGTCATCGTACTGCAGTTCACCCTTGCCCTCAATATTGACGTGGCCGAGGAAGAGGTGCAGGCCGCGATAAACGCGGCGCAAAGTCTGCTGCCATCCAACCTGCCCGCGCCGCCTGTCTATAGCAAGACGAACCCGGCCGATGCCCCCGTGCTCACGCTGGCCATTACCTCAAACTCCATGCCGCTTCCTCAGGTCGAGGACCTTGTGGACACGCGTCTTGTGCCGAAAATATCACAACTCAACGGGGTAGGCCTTGTAAGCATCAGCGGCGGGCAAAAACCCGCGGTGCGCATTCAAGCCAACCCGGCGGCGCTGTCATCCTACGGCATCAACCTGGAGGACCTGCGCACCGCGCTGACCCTCACCAGCGTGAACGCCGCCAAAGGAAACTTCGATGGGCCGCGCCAGGATTACCAGATCGAGGCCAACGATCAGCTGGTCACCAGCGACGACTATCGAAACGTGGTGGTCGCATACCGTAACAACGCACCGGTGATGCTGACCGACGTCGCGCGCATCGTGAATGGCGTGGAGAACAACAATCAGGCCGCGTGGATGAATCAGACCCCCGCGGTGATCCTGAATATACAACGCCAGCCCGGCGCCAACACCATCAGCGTGGTCAAGAGCATCAAGAGGCTCATCCCGCAACTGAAGGCCAACCTGCCCGCGGGCATTCAGGTGACCACGCTTACCGATCTTACCACCTCCATCGAGGCATCGGTCTCCGACGTCGAGTTCGAATTGCTATTGACGATCGGCCTCGTGGTGCTTGTCATCTTCCTCTTCCTACGGAGTCTCTACGCCACCATTATCCCGAGCGTGGCCGTGCCGCTGTCACTGGTCGGCACCTTCGCGGCGATGTACGCCCTTGGCTACAGCCTCGATAACCTGTCGCTCATGGCGCTCACCATCTCCACCGGCTTCGTGGTGGACGACGCCATCGTGATGATCGAGAACATCTCCCGGTACATCGAAGCGGGCGATCCGCCCATGGAAGCAGCGCTCAAGGGCGCGGAGCAAATCGGCTTCACCATTCTTTCACTGACCGTCTCACTCATCGCCGTGCTGATCCCCCTGCTGTTCATGGGCGACGTGGTCGGGCGCCTGTTCCGGGAGTTTGCCGTGACGCTGAGCGTCACTATCATCGTTTCGGCGGTGGTCTCCCTTACGCTCACGCCCATGATGAGCGCACGCATCCTGCGACACAGGTCAAAGGAGCAGCAGGGGCGCGTCTATAGGGTCTCGGAGCGCGCTTTCGAGCGGATGATCGCGTTCTATGGGCGGACGCTGAAATTCGTCCTCGGCTATCAGACGATTACGCTGTTGGTGGCGCTGGGTACGCTCCTGCTTACGGTCTGCCTTTACCTCATCATCCCAAAAGGTTTTTTTCCGGTGCAGGACACGGGTGTCATCCAGGGCATATCGCAGGCGCCGCCGACGATTAGCTCAAGAGCCATGGCCGATAAGCAGCAGGAGCTTGCAAAGGTGGTTCTGGAGGACCCGGCCGTTGAAAGCCTTTCGTCGTTTATTGGTGCGGACGGCACGAATGTCACGACCAACAGCGGCCGGATGTCGATCAATCTGAAGCCCCTCGACCAGCGCAAGATCAGCGCGTCAGACCTGGTTCGCAGGCTCAGACAGAGGTTGAGCCGGGTCAAGGGAATAGAGCTGTTTATGCAACCTGTGCAGAATATTACCGTGGACGATCGGGTGAGTCGCACGCAATACCAGTACACCCTCGAAGACGCAGATGCCTACGAGCTGAATGCCTGGACCGGCCGCTTCCTCGACCGGCTAAAGCGCTTGCCCGAACTGGAAGACATCGCGACCGATCAACAATTGGGAGGGTTGGCCGTATCTCTGGTGATCGACCGGGTCACCGCCTCGCGATTGGGCATCGCGCCGTCGGCGGTCGATAACACCCTGTATGACGCCTTCGGCCAACGGCAAATCAACATCATGTATACACAGGTGAATCAGTACCACGTGGTGCTTGAGAGTGAGCCGCAATTCCAGAAGGACCCAAACAAGCTGAACCGCCTGTACATCCAATCCAATACGTCTTCCGGCGCAACGGGTCCCGGGGCCTCCTCCTCCTTCGCCTCTTCCGGATCGTCCTCCGCGGGATCGAACGCGCTCACGACTTCGGCGCTCTACACCCCATCGGCGGCGACCCTTGCTCCTCCGGCGAGCGCGCTTTCGACGAGCACTGGAGCAAGCCCTGCAAGTGCTCCCACTTCTACCGTGAGCAGCGCCGTGCCGCTCGCCGCTTTCTCGCACTTCGAGAACACGACGGAGCCGCTCGTCATTACACACCAGGGCCAATTTCCGGCGATCACCGCATCCTTCAATCTCGCGTCGAACGCCGCACTCGGCAGCGCCATTACGGCGATCGACAAGGCGCAGAAAGAGATGCACATGCCTCCCAGCCTTCAGGCCGGTTTTCAAGGCACGGCGGCATCATTCACTAATTCCCTCGCGAATGAGCCCTTGCTCATCCTTGCCGCCCTGGTCACGGTATACCTCGTGCTCGGTGTGTTGTACGAGAGCTTTATCCACCCGGTGACGATTCTGTCCACGCTCCCCTCGGCGGGGGTTGGCGCTTTCCTCGCATTGATTCTCTTTCGCCAGGATTTAAGCGTGGTGGCGATCATCGGCATCGTCCTGCTCATCGGCATCGTGAAAAAAAACGGCATCATGATGGTCGACTTCGCGCTGGAAGCCGAGCGGAAGCGCGGAAAGAACGCTACCGATGCAATTTACGAGGCCTGTCTGCTCCGCTTTCGCCCCATTATGATGACCACCATGGCCGCGCTCCTGGCCGGGCTACCGCTGGCGCTCGGAACGGGCTTCGGTTCCGAGCTGCGCAGGCCGCTGGGCATCGCCATGGTGGGCGGACTGCTGCTGAGCCAGGCGCTCACCCTGTACACCACGCCCGTCATCTACATCTTCTTTGACAATCTGGCGCAGCGCTTTGCGCACAAATTGAACAAGCCCGGGACCGGGGACGCGGAACCGGCGGGGCCGGCATGAATATCTCCTCACCCTTCATTCGCCGGCCGGTGGCGACGACGCTGCTCACGGTGGCGATTGCCTTTGCCGGGGCGATCGCCTTTGAGGTGCTGCCGGTATCGCCTTTGCCACAGGTCGACTTTCCGACTATTTCAGTCAATGCGAGCTTGCCGGGCGCCAGCGCCGACATCATGGCGTCGTCCGTCGCCACTCCCCTGGAGCGGCAGTTCGGTCATATTGCCGGCGTGACGGAGATGACCTCCTCAAGCGCGCTCGGCAGCACCTCCATCACCATTCAGTTCGATCTCAGCCGCAACATAGATGGCGCGGCGCGCGATGTGGAGGCCGCCATCAATGCGGCGCGAACCTATCTTCCCGCCAACCTTCCGGCCAATCCGACCTATCGCAAGGTCAACCCCTCCGATGCGCCGATCATGATCCTCGGCCTTACCTCGGACAAATACGGCCCCGATAAGCTCTATGACGAGGCCTCGACCGTCATAGTGCAGAAGTTGTCGCAGATACGGGGCGTGGGGCAGGTCACTGTCGGAGGCGGCGCGCTTCCGGCCGTCCGTGTGGACGCAAATCCCACACAACTGGCCGGCTACGGACTTACCCTTGCGAATTTGCAGTCGGTGCTGAGCCTGCAGAAC
>JBEKJU010000246.1:0-5768 GCA_050011095.1 Syntrophorhabdales bacterium | reverse complement strand
TTGTTGTGTCGCTTGAAGATATGTTCGCTCACTCACCTATTCTACCCCATGGCGCGGATCATAGCGATGTTTACAGAAAAGGCATCCGCGCAGCAGAGCTGCGAGGAATGTTCTGATTCAACTGTCAGTAAAGACGGCAAAGCCGACAAGGTTCTCATGGACGGAGACTTTATCGGCTTAACCGGGCGTTGTCGACTTCAGCGGCCTTTGCCAGCCCGTGTATTCCAACGGTTGCCGTTCCGTTGCCTGCCGGGATATCTTTCGCGCTTTCGCTGAGGATATTTGCGCGGTTCGTTTCTTCCAGTCTTCGTACTCTTTGACGGTGCCGCGGGGCCGGCAAGCCGACCGGTCCGGTTCCGTGAGCGCTCGGTATTCTTTCCTCGGCAAGCATAGACTGGCCTTGAGATAGTATCCCTTCCATAAGTATTACTTCCTCCGGCGAAGCTGATGAACATGGCTGGGAAGGCAGTGGAAAAGCATCTCGATCCTGACCTGGGTCAGGAGAGTAAGGAAGAAGTGGCCTGGCAGGATGAGGACAGGTGCCTTGTAGCGGATATTTTCGCCAGGCTCGGCCTGAACCCCGGAGAGATAGAAGACTGACCTTTCACAAAAATAGGGCTAGCCCTATTTTTGTGAAACCGCCCGGATACGCCTCGGTCAGCCGATCCGACTCAAAAAAGAAACGACCCTCTGAGTCTTAAATTTGGGGGCATGGCGCTGCGAGGGGAGCGCCTTCCCCCATTGCGCTTCACGGAGCCAAGGGGATGGTTGAGCTATGGGTCACCGGCCCAGGGCCGGCGATGACCTCCTCATCCTGCTTCTCTACCGGACAGACCTGATGATCCCGGGGCTCTCTGGCTGACGCCCCCGCATGATAGGCAGGCAGGAACGGCGAGGCGGGGCCCTTCATCTTGGGCCAGTGCAGAAAACCCCGTATGGCAGCCTGCCCCAACGCCCTGGCCCACCGGCTCAAAAGCTCTGCGCAAAACAAGGGAACCGACGCAGACGCCCGTCTATTTGGCATCAAGCGGAAAAAGACGTGGCAGATTGTCGCAGGGGCGGCCGACGAGGCGAGCATACGCAAGGGGCCTCTGTCTGCGCCTCCACAGCTTCACCCCGGTCACGGCTCGCCGGCGACGATTATGGGCTACGCGTAGACGTTGACGGCCGAGACCGCCGCGAGGATATGGCAAGGCGTGGAATTCCATTTGTAACTTTCAGGACATGATCCTGCGAGACTCGTGCCGGCCTCCTTCCTCCTACCATCAATTTGTTTTTGTTCTTGCACCAACCGGAATTGAAATGGTAATAGTGACATAGGGACAGGAGGCAGGGCGTTACCCAGAAGGTAACGAATGAAAAACGTCCTTACCTCCTCGCTGCACTTTACATTGGTCTTAGGTCCTCTTCATCGAAGTCGATCTTACGGGTAGCACCCAGACGCTCAACGGCTTCAAGAAAACGAATGGAGCTGGTGACGTGATTATAAATCAAAAGGCTCTCCTCATAATTCAAAGCGGTGTTATCATGCGCAAAGCTATGCTCGTTGCGGACTTGGTTGAAAGCTTCGAGGGTAGAAATGCTCGACTTGAGAATTCGTTCGGTCATTTCTGACTCAATGCGCCCTTTCTCTTTCAATCGTTTTATGTATTCGCCCACAAGGGCGTGAAGGGGCTTGCCTCGGTCAGTCGATATGCCGTGCTTTTCACATATAACCTTCACATACCTCACAACAAATGTGTGAAGGCGGTCCAAGCCGGTCTCCGGCTCGTTCTTTTCTATGGCCTCTCTCACTGACCTTGCTAATGTAGCAAAATCCTTTGTCTCAGCATTGGGTGTTATAACGGCAATCTCGGGCACAACACCGCTTTCCTGTAGTCTGCTTGCTATACGTTTACCGGTTTCAAGCAAAGCGGCGTCAGGAGGCGAGTACAATTGGGCGGCATAAGCCACCAGATCTGCAATGAGCTTTCCGACAACATGGTTCGGCTCAGCCGTCCAAAAAGCTCGGAGGCGTTTTGCCTTCGACCCGCCACCGTGCGGATCAGACGAATCGTAAATGCTTTTACCCACGCTGTCTATGACAAACTCATCGAATTCTCTGTTTGAGAAATTGAGAATGTATCCACTTTCCATCCCCAACAACCGTTCAAGATTTCTCTTCTCGATGAAGCTTAGATCAGACATCGGCTCCTTTCCGTGCATAGATAGAGGTCAGTCGCCCGATTTATCCGGGTCGGCTGCAGTGCCTTGTTCGGCCCTTGGCTCCTTGCCATCCACTGATGTTTTCACCAAGAAAGTGGCCATAGCACCTGCGAGATTTATGGCCAGTTCCGCATCGGCCTTCGATGGCATGACTCCACCGGGGTCCTTCGAATGTGCGTCGCCCAGCTGGTTGCGAAGGAAAGCAATGCCTGTAACTATCGCCTGACAACTTCCCAGGACTCGTTTGAGGTTCTTGTCAATGTGTTGGTTGGGCGAAAGACTCAGGTGTTCGGCCACAAGGTGATACAGAGAAACGATGTCTTGATTTGGTGGGTACTTGACTCCTAAGTGGTTCAGAATGTGCTTACAAACTGCTTCCAGCAAAGTCTTCGCTGACGTGATTGCGCCATCAGGATCAGTGGCTCTACGAGATAACGCCTTGTTCCAAGCGGAGCGCACGTGCTCGGAATCGAGCTTTGCGAAGGTAAGTTCGATTCCGGAATCAGAAAGGGACGGAGGCCCCCCAATTTTGGCCACCCAGTTGATATCACGCACATAACATTGACTGGCCCTTGCCAGGTCTTCAATAGCGTTTTCTATAGCCGCAACCTGCTCATGAAATCTGCCTGAAAGCTGATCGAGAATCCGCCTCGGCGCTTGGATATCAAGAGCAACTATGTCGATGTCGGGTGCTCCACTCAGGGAGAACCCAGTATCGACATAATGGTACTTGAAATCGCACTGAGTGAGAAGTTCAGCCGCGTTCCATTCTTCTCCTTCTTGCAGCCAATAGACAACGTCTTGAATATCCATCTTAAGCTCTGTTTGGTCTATATTCACGGAACGGGGGCTGAGCCAGAGATCAATGGCCTCCTCATTCGCCAAGGAAACGGACGCGACGGACTCTGGCCGGAGCAAGAAGGTTTTCAATCCAGACCACCGGTCGGCCGCGATCAGTGCACAACGTGAAAAAGGCCCTCTGCTTCGCGCGGGTAAAGGCCACGAAGAAGGAGTTCAGCTCCTCTATGCGGTCGGGTGTGAGGCTCCACCATGTCTGGTTGTCGAGCCCGTAGAAGATCATGCTGTGAAATTCGAGCCCCTTGCTCTTGTGGATCGTCATGAGAGCGATCTGGCCCAGTCCTTCGACTTTATCCAGTGCATCGGACCATGTTTCTGAGTGTTCCAGACATTCCCTGAGCAGGAGCACGAATCCGTTCCAGACGCGATCGAAATCAGACTGGCGCTGATACGAAGGAAAGGCGCGGCGCAGAACCTGCGCACCAACGAAGTCGAGGGCCGCGCGAGCGGCTTCGGCTGCAGAGCCCGGCACCGGATCAAGAAGCCGCATTGCTCGCCGAATTTCGCGGACAAATCTTTGAAGCCGTTGCTGCAGTCGCTGCAATCTTGCCTCATCGGCAGTATCGACTGTTTCGAGAAACAGCAAGTCCCGCAAAGCAGCATTCCAGCTCTCAGGGCTTCTCTTTTCCGCGCCGAGCCGCAGCAGGTGCAGAATCATCTGGGTGAGATCCTCGCCAAGCAGGTCCTGGATCGCTATTTCACCCACGTTGCGGGCGACGTTTCGCAGCTTAAGGCCACGCGCTTCGAATGCGGGTGAGAGCCGGGCCTCCACTTCATCAGCGCGCATGCGCACGAGGATCGCGACATCGTGCGGCTCCACATTGCCCGCCTGCACCTCGCGCTCGATCCACTGCGCGAGGCAAATACTTTCCTCGTCCTCGCTCGCACATTCCCATATCGCCGCAACGTCGCCGTCAACCAGGCGTTCGGCGCGGGCTTCGGGCGTTTCTACGGTGGGATCGATCCTGCACGCGATGACATGCTGTATCCGGACAAGATCCTCATGCGAGCGCCAGTTGGAGATGAGGGAGATCCTTTCCGCGCCGAAGTGTTGCTCGAGCTGGGCAAAAGCATCCGGCATAGCGCCCGCCCACACCATGATACGCTGCTTGTCATCGCCCACGGCCGTGAAGATTGCCCCGCTGTCACGGAATGCAGTGCGCAGAAGCTGGAACTGAGCGAAGGTTGTGTCCTGAAACTCATCAAGAAACACCACGGGGTACGTGAGATGAAGGGCTTTGAGGATCGATGGGTTCGCCCGGAGTAACAACTCTACCAGCCGGTTGAGCATCGAAAACGACAGCGGCACATGGTGGTAGTCGTTGTATTGGGCGTGCCAATACTCTGCGACCGCGCGCCGGATCTCCGATCTTACATCGGCGACCGGCAATCGCGCCCTGGCGATCTCGCGCTCCAGCTGCTGGGCGTTCACGCCTCGAAAATTGTGGCTGTCCAGAAAATCATCGTAATCCTGCCTGCTGGGCATCACGATACGGTAGTCAGCCGGGGGGCGGTAGGGTGCTGGAATCGCCGCGCGAAAGCGATCCACAAGGTTCTTCGCAAATGCATCAAAGGTATAGGAGTTGAAACGACGCGCCTGCTTGTAGATTGTCAGGTACTTTTGACCCCCTCTACGCAAGTCGTCTGACCCCTTTCGGCATCCGCGCTGGCCGTTGCAGTTGCCCCGGTGCGACTGAGACTCTCCCTTTCCGCATGGATGGGGGGTCAAAAGTATTGTGCAATCTACAGCGTGCGGGCAGTTTTGTCGCCCCTGAAGGCAAAGAATGTGGTCTCCGCGGGTAGTTTGCTGCCTGCCGGACCCCGTCTATGGCGTGCTGGCTCCTGTGTCGCAAACGACCGTCTCGTCCTTGTCAATGGAAGAAAAGTTCGTAATCTTCACCTTACCGTCCGGGAAACGGGCAATGATATCGAGAGTACCGCCCATTGCCTCGATTGCACCGCGTAGCGTGGAGATGTAGATATCAGTACGCTTCTCAATCTTTGCTACGTTAGGCTGTCTAATGTGCAGCGCTTTGGCAAGTGTCTCCTGGGACATCCCTCTTGCACGTCGCAGTTCATGCAGTGGCATCAGCTTGGCGGCCATCTCCTTATACTGTTTGTCAGAGCGAGCAATTGCCTGTGCTGACATCTTTGCTTCCAGTTCGGCAAATTTACGAGCCATGGATCAAACCCTCCTTGCGTAAAGTCTCGAGGTGCTCATCATAGAGTCGATCTGCAATGGGTACGTATATGTCGTACCATCTGTCGTTTCCGGTCTTGTCGCCTCCGATCAGAAGGATGGCACATCGGCGGGGGTCGAAAGCGTAGAATACCCGATAAGGGCGGCCAGCATGTTGGATACGTAACTCACGCATGTTGCCGTGCCTGGACGTAGCTACATCGCTGGAATGAGGATATGGAAGCCCGGGCCCGAAAGTCTCAACGAGCATAACGCTGGCACGCACGGATTCTTGTTCTTCCTCGGTCAGGCCGCCCCACCATTCACCTAACTCATCAGTGAATTCAACCTCCCACGTCATTTTATAGTATACCTCATAAGGTATATATCGTCAAGGGTATATTAATCAGGGCAAACGCATTTGGAAATCATCCACATATAGAGGCTAAGTAGCTTAAATACCTGATGATTTATATTTCTAGACTTCTATGGATAGGTGTGCTATCTACCTGACATCATTGATTTT